>NZ_AP029028.1:3345799-3649962 GCF_037076565.1 Herbaspirillum sp. DW155
TCATGCAGGGCGTGCTCAATGCCACCCGTGAGAGCCGCCACGTCGGTCAACTGGTCTTCGACGTGAACGGCGAATACGCCAACGACAATCCCCAGGACGGCAATTTCTCCATCGCCTCGGCCTACCCCGAGCGCGTACATGTGTACTTCCTCTCGACCCAGCCACGCGGTGACGGCGAGTTCCTGCGCTACAACTTCTACGACATCCCGGAACACGCCCTGGCGATCTTTTCGGAATTGCTTAGCCCCTCGGTGCTGGAGATTGCCGAAGTACGCAACTTCCTCATGATTCGCCTGCCGGCGCTGTCGGCCCTGAAGAATGCCCGCACCGATGACAGCGCCGCGGCCTTTCGCAAACTCTGCCTGTTCTGGACGCTGCTGCAAGATGCAGGTTTCGAACCGGGAGATACCGTCTGCACCGAAGTGGCTGTGCGCGGACTGAGCAATGTGGGGTTCACCCAGGCACTGCGCATGGCAGCCTGGCAGGCCATCCGCGCGAAGGCGCCACCGCCGATGCCCGCCAGCTTCACCGAGATGACCGAAGAAATCCGTGTGCTCTCGGCCTTTTCGCTCAAGTATGCCAACGATCCCAACCTGCGCGTCGGTCGCACCGAACTGTTTGACGAAGAAGACCGGGTGATGCAGGGGCTGATCTGCCAGAACAATGGCGTGGGTCCCTACTTCCTGCGCGAATGCCTGCAATTTCACTCGCCCAGGGCCAGCGATTTTCTGCATGACACCCTGCGCGCCATCGACACCGGCAAGACCGTCATCATCGATCTGGGTGCGGCCAGTGAACGTATCGTGCGCTATTTTTCGCGCATCATTTCCGTCGCCGTGTTCCAGCAGCAGGAGCAGAAATTCATCACCGACACCCTGGCCGGACGCTATGTGCAGATCTACTTCGAAGAGGCGCACATGATCTTTCCCGTCGATGCCGCCGGCAAGAGCACCACGGACATCTATGCACGCTTTGCCAAGGAAGGCGCCAAGTTCGGCATCGGCATCGTCTATTCCACCCAGTCGCCCATGTCGGTGAGTTATTCGCTGCTGACGCAGACCGAAAACTTCTTCATCGGCCATCTCTCCAGCAACACCGACGTCAATGCGCTGATCTCGGTGCAAAACCTGTTTGCTGTGGTCAGAGACGACATCCTGCAATTCCGCGTGCCCGGCTTCATGCGAATACTGAGTTACTCCCGCCGTTTCGTCCTGCCGGTGCAGGCCAAACGTTTTGACCCTCGAGAAAGGAGTTAGCCCAGCGATGACATAAATCACCGAGTTAACACAATAACGACATCAAAAAAACAGGGGAGTTGGACCGCCAAGACAGTCTCCATGCCCACATAGAGTTGATAACAAAGGCATGAAGACACGAGATGACTCTCCCCGGAGCATCTGATTTTCACCTATCCCATTGTCTACCTGGCCGACCGTCTTTACGTCGGCCTCTGCTACGTTTTAAGGAATACAAAAATGTCCTCTGTCACTCACACAATACGTAACAAGGCGCGCCTCCTGCGGCAGGCGCAACGCGGTTTTACCATCGTCGAACTGTCGGTGGCGGTGGCCATCGCCGGGGTGTTGCTGGTTTCGGCCATTGCACTGGTGCAGGTGGTACTGCGGCAATCGCGGGCTAATGATGTGGTCAGTTCCATTCCACGCGTGATGACCCAGATCGATAAAATTTTTAGCCGCTCCACCAACTACGTCGGTCTGAACACCGATGCGGCCATTGGCTTCGGTGCCTTTGAGGGCGTCTTTGACATTACCGGTGCTACCGGCAACCGTCGCGCCAGCAACCGTTTCGGCTTTCCCACCACCGTGGATGTCGCCACCGATTTCAGCGGGGCGGGTACCTCATCTGGCTACGTCATCACCTTCGCTGGCATTCCTACCAACTCCTGTGCCGATATCGTCTCGTCCGCCTCTGCCACCGGCGTGCGGGCAATTCTTGTGCAACCTGAGGGTGCCATTGGAACCCGTTCCATTACTGCGGCTGGCATTGCCACTTTGACCCTCGCCGGCATACAGGCCGTCACACAGGGCGGTGCGGATGCAGCAGCTGCCACAGGTGGCGCTGCAGTAGTTCAAGGCCACCTCGCAAACGGCTCACTGGACATTCCGGCGATGGCCGATGCCCGCGCCTGCGGTACTAACAGACCCAGCGTGAGCATCGGCCTGGTCAACTGGAAGTAATCCGTCGGTAAAAAGTTTCGCTCAATGCCGGTTCTCTCAGGAATCGGTATTGATGTCCTTTAAGGATTCCGATGAGAAAAATCCAGTCCGGCTACACGCTCGTAGAGCTCTCCGTCGCACTGGCCTTGGCCGGCACGATCGTGCTGGCCAGCGTCGCGGGCACGATGTCGCTGATCGATCAGCAGCGCGTCAACGACTTCGCCGTGCAGAATGCTGATGCCATCAAGCGTATCAACGATGTTTATGCCCAGCTGTCCAACTATAACGGTCTGTCTCTGAGACAAGCGGTGTCCTTCGGGGCTTTCCGCCAGTTCATCATCAACAACGCCGGCACCGACAACGTGACCGTGACCCATCCCTTCGGCGGCGCCATCGGTGTGGCTCCGATCAACAACGGCGGGTTCATGGCCTGGGGGCTGTATCTCAACGCGGTCCCTGCAAAGTATTGCAGCGACCTGTTGTTCCAGGCCGAGCCGCTATCGGATGCGCTGGTGGTCTTTCCTGACGGGATGGCCAACCCTGTGGGCTGGGCACCCAGCCTCGGCATCAACACCGCCCTTCCCGCGATCATCGTCACCGCAGGCTTTGGCGGCAGCGCCCCGATCTTCGCCAAGAACCTGAACACCGATCTTGCTCCCAATACGCTGGGGCAGGCATGCAATGCCGTCGGCAACAACTTTGGTGTACTGCTAGTGAGATCCAAACTACGATGAAACGCCTCACCTTACCTCTGCGCCGCAGCGCCAAATACCTTGATGGCCGCCCAGGCGAGGCCCCCATGCAGGGGCTGCACCAGCGTGGTTTCACGCTGGTGGAGTTATCCGTTTCGATGGCCATTGCCGCCATTCTGGTGTTGTCCTCGCTGGTGGTGCTACGCCAGCAACTCGATCAAGCCCTGGTGAGTTCGTCTTCCTTTTTTTTACAGCAGACGATGGTGTCCCTGCAGGATTTTTTTGTAGGCGACAACAACAGCGCTCCCATCAACAACAATGTGCTGACCAATAGCGATGCCGTAGCTCGGGCATACGTCAGCACCGACACCGACGGCAATCTCCAGATTACCAATAGCTGGGGCGGCCGGCTGTTCCTTGACCCGCTCATCACCGGGCAAAACAGCGATTGGGTATTACAGGTTTCAGGTCTGCCCATGCGTCTGTGCGCCGACATCGTGCAGAACCTGGAATCGAGCCTCAATGCCGCCTCCCTGCGTCATACCCTGGCCGGCGCGGCCGCCGCCGACACCCAACGTGTCAGCAACGCGGTCGCACTCAATACGGACAATCTGCTCGGCGCAGCGCAACCCAATGTGCAAGTGCTGAAGAACTCTCCTTATACCCCCATCAACCCCTTGGCCCTGCGCAACCTGTGCGAAACCAGGCAGCCTTATTTCAACCTTTTCCTCGCGGGCAAAAAGCATGCGCTGTGAAGAAATCATCCAATTATGAAAATGCTCTCATCTCCCCTTGCGCCATCTGACCGTTCTGCCAGCCGCCCGCGTCACTGGCTAGGCGCCCTCGCGCTGATGGCTGTGTGTCTACCCGCCCTGGCCCAAGAGGCGGCCGGGCAAGCTCCTGACGCGCCGGCGGCAACCGGCGCCCTCGCCCGTGCCTCGGTCTGGCTGCCCAATGGCACCCCGGTCACGCCCGATCTGTCCGATGGCATCAGCATCTCCGCGCTGGGCCCGCAGCCTGATCCGGGCGTGCAGCAATGGCAGGTGCGGCGCGCTGACGTATCGGTGCGCCGCATGTTGCAGCGCTGGGGCCACGAGGCCGGCTGGCAACTGTTATGGGATGCCCCCCGCGATTTCCCCATCGAGACCGAACTGCAGTTGTCGGGCCGTATCGAGCAGGTCGTCAGCGCCGTGGTGGAGTCGCTGGCCGTGACCGACCATCCGGTGCAGGCCCGCATCAATAGCGAGCTGCGCATCATCCGCATCGGCAGCTATCTGGAAAGCAAGGCCCGCTAAGGGCCATCGAGGTAACTTATGAATATCGAACACATCATCCCCCCTCTGAGCGCGTTACGTCTGCCAGCCATCTCGCCTGTCGCGCTGCCCTCCTTACCGTCCTTACGCCAGCGCACGCTTGCCTGCCTGGTGAGCGCCACGGTCCTGTGCAGCGGATGCAGTACCTGGGAACGGGCCGACCGGACACTGGACGACACCATCAAGCGCACCGAAACCTCCCGTGGCGAACTGACCTCGCCGCAACCCCGACCTGCCTATGCGGTCAAGGACAAGCGCCTCATCATCGCCACCCGATCCATACCGCTGTCGCGCGAGGCGGCCCTGCCGGAGGCGATGCGCCAGGTAGCCTTCCGCTTCCCCGGACGATATTCCCTGGCCACCATCGTCGAACGGATCGCCAGCGAGACCGGCGTGCCCATGCTGCTCACACCGGACGCCCTGATGCCGGCTGCACGCTTCACCGTCGGCGCCAGCGCTGGCGCGACAGCCGCAACCGTGGGGGCACCGCCGGGCGCTAGCCCACAGGGCGGCGCAGGCGAGAAAAGTGCATTTGGCGAAAAGGGCCTGAGCGACCTGAGCTTCAGCAACCAGGCCTACGGCAATACCTATGAACTCAATTACGCGGGAACGTTTGCCGGTCTGCTGGACTACGTGGCCGTGCGCGCCGGCCTGCAGTGGAAATACGAGGATGACCGCATCCTCTTCTATCGCGTCAGCACGCGCACCTTCTTCGTCAAGACCCTGAGCACCTCCTTCAAGTACACCGCCAATCTGTCGGCTTCCGTCGATGGCGGCAGCGGCGGTGGCGGGGGCGGCGGAAGTGGTGGTGGCAGCGGCGGGGGCGGCGGAGGCGGCGGATCGGCCAGTCTGGATTTCGAGTCCGACTTTTGGGGCGGCATCGAAAAAACCCTGAGTGCGCTGGTCTCCGGTGGCGGCAAGTTCTCGGTCGATTCCAAATCGGGCGTGGTCACGGTGACCGATGCCGCCGAGGCGATGAAGGGCGTGGAAAATTACATCGAACAGGTCAACAAGTCGCTGCTGCGCCAGGTCAGCCTGGAGATCCAGGTGTTGTCGGTGCAGCTGAACGATGAATTCTCGGCCGGCATCGACTGGAACGTGGTGCGCAACAATTTCAGATCCTCCACCCCTGACGCCCTATTGCCCAGCCAGTCCGGCAGCCCCTTTACGATCGGCTACCAGAACGGCAATGGCAACGCCGCGCTGATCAAGCTGCTCAAGACCTTCGGCCGGGTCTCGACCACCTATTCCGGTGTGGCCGTGACTTCCAACCGGGTGTCGGTTCCCTTGCAGGTGATCAACCAGCAGGCCTATCTGAAGCAGACCCAGGCGGCGGTAGTCAGCGGCGCGCTGGTGGGTGCGGTCAACACGACCGGTCCCAGTCTGACGCCGGGGCAGATCAACACCGGCATGTCCCTGGCCTTCCTGCCGGTGGTGCTCGATTCCAATCAGGTGCTGCTGCAGACCTACATCAACATTTCCAGCCTCAAGGGTCTGCCCTCCTTCAGCTCGTCCGGACAAACCATCCAATTGCCCAACATCAACGCCTTCACCGTGGGCCAACGCATGGTCGTGCCCTCCGGCGAAACGCTGGTCATGCTCGGGTATGACCAGAACCAGGCCAATTCCAGCAACGCCGGCAGCGTCGATGGCCTGGCGGCCAGCAAGACCGCGTCCAATATCCGGCAATCCTTCGTGATCCTGATTACCCCACGGCTGACCGATGTTTAAGACACTCCTCAACAAGAAACCGGCCAGGAAAGCAGCCCCGGTGCCGCGGGTCGATCACAGCCGCATCTTCCAGAAGGAGCAGCTGGCCATTGCGGCGGGTCTGCGCTGGGTGCCGCTGAGCCGGGGCGAGAAGCACAAGCTCTTCACCCAGGCGCGGACCGAGGGCGAGCGCAGCTACTGCATCACCCCCGACGGTACGCAGATCGGATTTTTCGCGTCCACGCCCCGCGGTCACGGCAAGGGACGCGGCGCATTGGCCTCGCTGGCGCTCCTGCTGAGCAAGAACTGTTCGCTCGGCGGCGAAGAACTCTTCGCCTTCCATATCGACGCCGAACGCAGCTGCCTGATCGCCCTGCGCGACGGACAGCCGGTGCCAGGCTTCGATGTCATCGGCAGTACCGAGCTGGTGGCCGAGCGGCTGCATACCTTCCTGCAGCTGGCCGATGCAAAGTCGGTACGGCGGCTGGGCGCGGTCGATCTGCTGGGCAATGCGGAAGAGATCGATTGGGACCTGGTGCTGGAGGAAGCCGATGCCAAGGTGCGCCTGAAGAAGATCCCCGACATCAGGCAGATCCTCACCGTCATGGCGCTCTCGGCGGTGCTGGTGGGAGCCGTCGCCGGTGCGGTCACCTACAAGCTGGCGCGGGACCGCAAGATCGCCGAAGAGCAGGCCCGTATCGCCAACGATCCCAACATCGTCTACGACGGCAAGATCGACGACGCTCTTGCCTCCGTCACCGGCACCGGGCAAACCACGCTGCAGCAGATGATCGCCGGCCTGCGGCAGATTCCGTTGCAGATCAACGGCTGGCGGCTGAACAAGGTGGAGTGCACCCCGGCCCTGTGCAATGCCACGTGGCGGCGCAGCTACGGCAACTTCGCCGAGTTCGGGCAGGCGCTGCCGGCCTCGGCGCTGGGCAAGCCGGAATACGACGTTTTCAAGCCCGAGGATCTGACCAGCGCCACGCTGGTGACCCAGCATCGCCTGCACGACGAGCGAGCGGCCACACCCGCTTCGACAACACCGCCGCCCAAACTGATGCGCTCGACGCTGCCGCTGCGCAGCGCCGTGTCCACCAAGTTCTTCAGCATCCTGCAGGACCTGTCGATGGTGGACATCAAGATCAAGGTAGAGCCAGCGCAACTGTTTGCCGGACAAAGCGATGTCAACCAGCTGGTGCGCCCGGTGGTCAACGCTGTCTGGACCATCGAGGGGCCGCTGTGGACCCTGCATGCCATCGCACTGGAAAACTATGTGGCCGTCGATACCTTCACCGTCGATTTCGACGCCGACCAAACGGCCGCGTCCGTAGAAAAGACCCGTTTCAAGCTCTCAGGAAAATATTATGCAAAAGGAAAAGACTTCTGAATGGACGTCGATGGCGGCGTCGATGGCCGCACCGATGATCGCCCTGACCGCGCTGCTGTTGGGCGCGCTGCCGAGCGCCCGCGCGGAAGACGCCAGCACGCCGGCCGTCACGGCCGATAGCCTGAAGCCCAACGCTACCGTGGGCGACATGATCAGGCTTGCCAAGCAGGCCGGCGAGCGGGAATTCGCCGCCAAACTCAATCCGGCCAGGAACAATGCCGGCAAGGACAGCACTGCGGCCGCTGCGCCGGTGATGGAGAAGAATCCGGTACTGCTGGCCCTGTATGGAACCGACCGCAATTACAAGGCCGAACTCGACGTCAACGGCCAGTCGCGCGTGGTGACGGTGCCCGGCCCGCTGCAGAAGATGGGGCCGTGGAAACACATCGCGCTGCTGGAAGAAGGTGTGCTCCTGAGCAAGCAGCCGCCGGAAAACAGCCCGCCTGCCCGCACCCGGGCGGGAAGCACGAGTCAAGGCAGCACGCTACTGGCATGCCAGCAAAAGGAGACTTGCCTGTTCCTGTCCGTACCCAAGGGCGGGGGTGATTCGCGCTCGCTGGCCGCCCCGGATGCCCAGGCCCGTCTGCTGGCCAGCCAGTTGCCGGGCGGCGCCCGCGCGCTGGAATTCGGCGGCAAGCCTCAGCCCTCGGGTGATCGCATCAATCCTGGCAACGCGGCAGCCGCGTCACGCAAATGAATGCCATCAGCAACCTCCTCAGAAAAACCCAGTCCCCCGGACTGGAAATGGTGCATCTGCGGCGTGCCGAAGATCTGCCCCAGTTCCGTGACGTACTGGAGATGTGGCCGGCAGAAAAAAACCGCAGCGTCAATCGCGAGCGCATCGCCGTGCTGAGCATAGAGGAGGATGTGATTGCGGTAGTGGCGACCAGGGGGGTGAACCTGTCTGCGGACTGGTTCCATATCCTCGACAACTTCAAGCGCAAAGACAGGATGCCGCGCATGTTCTTTACGGCCGAACCTATCGTCTTCGAGATCCTCGAATATCACGTCGCCGCCACGCATGAAGATGCCGCTACCAAGGCGGTATCGGGCATCGACCTGATCATCGCTGAATCCAAGCCGCTGAATTACTTCGCCGACATGGTTGGGCGCACCATCGAGATCGGCGCCAGCGATGCCCATCTCGAAGTGCGCGGCGACCATGCCCTGCTCAATGCCCGCGTGGGTGGGGTGATGCGCCGCATCGGCAACTACCCGGCGCAGATCGTTATCGATGCCGTCAGCGCGGCCTTTACCGTGCTGGCCGAGGAATTGTCACGCTCGGATGCCGCCTTCAATGCCCGCCTGCCGCAACAGGCCATGATCCCGATCCGCGACAAGGACAAGGACTACACGCTGCGCTACCAGAGCCACCCTGCGGTGGGCGGTTTCGATGTGGTCTTGCGTATTCTGCGTTCCAGCGCCAGCTCCTCCACCAAGGTCAAGAGCCTGTCGGAACTGGGCTACCTGCCCACCCAGGTAGAGCAGCTGGAACTGGCCATGCAGGCCGCCTGGGGTGGCGTGTTCGTGGCCGGCGTGACCGGCTCGGGCAAGACCACCACGCTCAATTCCATGCTCTCGATGATGGCGGCCGGCGGTGAGCGCAAGATCATCTCCATCGAAGACCCGGTCGAATATATCGTGCCTGGCGTGACCCATCTGTCGGTGCAACGGACCAACGAGGTCGGCACCGAGAACCCCTTCCTCAACGCCATGCGCGCCTTCCTGCGGCTGGACCCGGATATCGGCATGTTCGGCGAAGTGCGCGACCCGCTCTCGGGCGAGATCGCTCAGGCCGCCATCGAAACCGGCCACAAAATCTTCACCACCGTGCACGCCACTTCAGCGCTGGGCATCGTCTCGCGCCTGACCTCCAAGATGGTGGGACTGGACCGGCACGCCGTCTGCAATCCGGAATTCCTGTCCATCCTGGTCTATCAGGCGCTGCTGCCCCAGAACTGCCCGCATTGCAAGATGCCCGCCCGATTGCGCCTGCCTGCCGAGGAGCTGGCCGCTTACGAAACGCTGTTCGGTCTGAACACCGACAGGATCATGTGCGCCAGCGATGCCGGCTGCGCGCATTGCCGCATCCCCGGCGTGGACTACAGCGCGCTGGCACATGCCGGCACCAGCGGTGTCTGCGTGGCCGCCGAGGTGATCACGCCCGACAACGACCTGCTGCGCCTGTTGCTGGCCGGACGTGACCTGGATGCGCGCGACCACTACTACTCGACCCGGCTGGCCCCCTTCGACGCGGCCGACATGCGGGGCAAGGCCGCCTGGGGCCATGCGCTTTACAACGTAGCGCAGGGTCTGGTCGACCCCTATTACTTCAAGAGCATCTTTGGTCATCCCAAGGCCTTCCGTCAGCTCGTACAAAAAGGAACGCCATGAATTTTTTTAAACGCCTGCAACTGCACATGGCCAAGCGCCAACTGCGTGCGCGCCGGGCCGAGTTCTACTTCGACCTGGCGATGTCGCTGGAGGATAGGGTGCCGCTGTTCTCCACCTTCAAGAAGTATGAGCAGCGCGCCCGCAAGCGCGACCGCGGCATGGCCCTGCTCTATCGCCATATCCTCAAGAACGTCATGAACGGCTCGCTGGCCACCGCCCTGGAGGGCGTGGCGCCCGCGTCGGAACTGATGATGCTCGATGCCGCCCAGACCGCCGGTGACGCCAGCGTGGCCGAGGGCTTGCGATTCCTGTCGGGGACGGTGGAAAAGACCGAGCGCATGACCGCCGCCATCAAGGGTGCGGTGATGTATCCGCTGTTCCTGATCATGCTGTTCTACGCCATCTTGCTGGGCTTTTCGTTCTACGCCATTCCGGTGCTGGAATCGATCATGCCCGTCAACGAATGGCCTGCTTCGGGCCAGGCGCTGGCCTTGGTGGCTAATGGCGTGCGCCAGTACGGGGTGGCGATCATCGCCATCAACGTGGTCCTCTTCATCGCCTTCCTGTATTCGCTGGCCCACTGGGCTGGCACCAGCCGACGATTCTTCGACAGGCGCCTGCCCTACAGCGTCTATCGCGACTATTCCGGCGCCATGCTGATCGTCTCGCTGGCCTCGCTGATGCGCTCGGGCATTTCGCTGCGCTCGTCTCTGGAACAGGCGGTGCGCTATTCCACACCGTGGATGCGCTGGCACCTGCGCAGCATCCTCAGAGGCATCAGCTCGGCCAATGCAGAAAACTTTGGCGCCGCCTTCAGCACCGGCGTGCTCAACCAGGATCTGGAAGACCGCATCATGGACGCCTCCGAGCGCCGCGATCCGGTAGAAGCGTTCGTCAAGATCGGCACCGGCTCCATCGACCGCATCGCCACTTCCATTGAAAAATCTTCTTCCCGTCTCAACAGCGTGATGCTCCTGATGTGCGGTGTCGCGCTGGCGTCCATGCTGCTGGGCTTCATGGCCACCACGCAGCAGCTTCAAAGTGCTGTGCAAAAGAAAACCCAACAAACTTCGCAGAGGAAATGATGACACCCTTACTTCATCGCATCTCACAGCGGCTCCTGCCCTTGACCCGGCGCAGCCCCTCCCCTGATACCCAATGGCGCGGCAAGCGCCTTCGGCAACGCGGTTTCGCGCTCGGCCAGGCCGTGGCGACCGCAGCGGTGCTGGGCGGCGTCGGCGTGGTCGGCACCGACTGGGCCACGCAGCAGCGCCAGACTGCCGTACTGGAGGCGCAGAACACGATCTACTCCCGCATCAACGATGGCATAGGCCTGTACATGACGCTGTACTATCCGAATCTCATCGACCGCATCAAACACCCCGACAAATGCGCCACTGCAAGCTATTCGACGCCTGCCAGCGAGACCGAGAAATGCAAGTTCACGGCTACCTTCACCGACGCCGCCGGCGCCAGCAAAACCCGGGAGGTCAGCAACATCCTGCAGCCGACACTGGCCGACCTGCAGGCGCTGGGCATGGTGCCTGCCGATATTCCCTCCGGGCCGCTGCTGCCGGTCAACCCGAAGGTCGTCACCAGCGCTGCCGGTGGCGGCGCGGCGCCCGCGCATGAGAACATCTACGGCATCATCATCAAGCGCGTGCCGGCCGGCACCGACGTCAATCTCGAATCGCTGGTCTTCAATATGCAGCCCTACCTGCTGGTCAACGCCGACATGTCTGCGCTGCTGCGCATGTCGGGCGGTGCCGGCGGCAGTTCGGGCCTGCCTGACCGCGGTTCCCCTGACAGCAGTATCAACCCCCAGTTCGACCTGAAGGGCTACGCCGGTGCCTGGAGCGCAACCAATCCGGTGCAACAGAAAGTGGCGGGCGCAACGCGCGGCCTGCCCGGCATCATGGCCTGGCGCAACGGCTTTGCCGCCGCTGCCTCGCTGGAGATGGTCCGGCGCGATGGCACGCTCAAGCCCACTGCGGACTGGGATTTTGCAGATCATTCCATCACCAATCTCAATCAAATCAAGGCCAAGGACGTCAGTACCGTTAAGCTGACCACGCAGACGCTGACCGCCGATGGCGCCGTCCAGCTCAACAGCACGCTGGATGTCAAAGGCAAGCTGACCGCGCTGGCCGACATGGTGGTGCAGGGCGCCACGGACATCCGGTCGCTGGTGGTGCGCGGACCGGCCACCTTCGAACAGCCGGTGACGATGCAGAACTCACTGCAGGTGGCCGGCGAGGTCAACGCCATCAGCGGCGTGCGCACCGGCCAAGTGAACGTCGAAAACGGCCCCCAGCTTTCCGGTCATGGCGCCATGCTCAAGGCCAACGGAAACTTCGTCTCGCAGGGCGCAAGTTGCGCACAGGATAGGGCCCTGGCGCAAGACGGCAACGGACGCCTGGTGATGTGCTCGGCCGGCACCTGGCAGGCCGCCATCAGTGATGTATATGGCCTCAAGGAGGTCAAGGTCGGCGACAAATGCAGTCCCGATGGCGCAGCCGCCTATCTGCCTGACGGCCTGATGGCGATCTGCAGGGGCGGCAGCTGGCAAGCGGCCGCCCTGAATACCCAGGTCGCGAAACAGCCCTGCTCCACCAAAGGCATGATGGCCGCTGAAACGACCGCCAACGGGGTCTCCAATCTGCTGGTCTGCCAGGCAGGCAGCGACGGCGGCCTGAGCTGGTCGTCCAGTATCTATGCGCGTCCGAAAGCGGAACTCGCCAGCGAAGGCGCCAACTGCAATACCGATCAGATCAATTCCCTGGCGCGTAACAACAAAGACGCCGATTCCGGCATCCTGATGTGTACCGCCAATGACAGCGGCGGCGCGCAGTGGCGGGTGCCGTTCAAGAAATATACGGATGAATCTGTCGACTACAACGAATATCTGGCCGTCGATTTTTCCTGGAAGGACTGGTACAACGGCTCAGGCAATATATTCTTCTACGGCCCGTTCTGCTGGGGCCAGGTGGTCAGGGGGCCGGTCTTTCTGAAGCACTGGAAAAACGGCAAAGCCATCAACTCCTGGAACACCGCCCCGCCAACCTTGTCGCTCTGCCCCGAAGGCGGCCTCTACATGACGTCCAAACCTTCGGGCGGCAAGTACCCGGATGAGAACTACAGCTTTGCCAAGTTCGTCTTTGATACGCCCATGAATCCGGCGGAATGGACCACTCCCATCTTCAGAAGGCCCGCTTACACGTGCGAGAATTGTTACCTCGATGACGATGGCGGAACGGGTAAGGGGCCCAACAGAAGAGAAGTCTTGTTCAAGCCGAACGAACTGAGTTTTGCTTTCTATAACGATGGTGGCAGTGACAACGGGGGCGTCCATTACTACCAGTTGGTCATGTTCAAGAAAATCCGCCGCACCTATCTGATGGCGGAATAAGCGATGCCGGCTACTGACATGACGCTGATTCTACTGTTCCTGTTGCTGGCCTATGGCGGCCCGTTCGTACTGGGCTGCCTGTTCTTCCGCCTGCGGCGCAAGCGCTGCGGGGTGCTGCCGACTGCCACCCGCAGTCGGGCACGCTCGGCCACGTTGCCTCTGCTGTGCGCAGCAAGCTTGTTGCTGGCCTATGGACTGGGCCACTTCAAGGTATTGAGCTACCCCGGCGCCATCATGCTGTCCATGGTGCTGGGGGCGCCGGCGTTCTTCCTCGCCGCCGCACAGGTGGTCAAGCCGGTCACCCCGGGTTCAGAGGAGCAACACTGAATGCGGTGGCCCCGCAACGTCATCGTGCTGATTGCCCTGCTGGCCGGCGCCGGGAGCGCCGGCCTCGCACGGGCAACCGATCTGTGCTTCGAACAGGCAGGCCAGCGCTATGGCGTCTCACCGCTCATCCTGCAGGCCATCGCCCAGCAGGAATCAGGCATGAATCCGCGCGCCCTGCACCGCAATCGCAACGGCACCCGCGACATCGGCCTCATGCAGATCAATTCCAGCTGGCTGGGCTTTCTGGCGCGCTACCACATCAGCGAAGCCGATCTCCTGGACGCCTGCACCAACATCCACGTCGGCGCCTGGATACTCGGCTCCAATTTCCAGCGCATGGGCGTGAGCTGGGAAGCCATCGGCGCCTACAACGCCGTGAGCCCCGACAAGCGCGCCCGCTACGCCACACAGGTCATCGGTCGCCTGCGCCATCTGCTCAGGCAAGCCATGTAGACAGTCGGGCCGCGCTGCGCCAACGCATTCTTTCCCCTTCAAGGAATATCGCATGATCGCACCGGCCTTCGTGCCTCTCACCGATCCTGTCTTCATCACTGCCCTGGCGGCGCTGGGTGGACTGTGCATCGGCAGTTTTCTCAATGTAGTGATCTATCGCCTGCCGCAAATGCTGGAGGCCGACTATGCCGACCCCGATGCGCATGAGGTCCGCGACACTACGCAGCCCCGCATGACGCTGGCCAGGCCGGCCTCGCACTGCCCCGCCTGCAAACGCCCGGTACGCGCGGTGGAAAACATTCCGGTAGTGAGTTATCTGTTCCTGCGTGGGCGCTGCGCCGGCTGCCGGGTCCACATCCCCTTGCGCTATCCGCTCATCGAACTGGGCAGCGCCCTGCTCTCGGGCGGAGCCGCCTGGCACTTCGGCGCGACCGTGCAACTTGCGGGCGCACTGGTGCTGCTGTGGACGCTGACCGCCCTCTTCTTCATCGACCTCGATCACCAGATCCTGCCAGACAGCCTCACCCTGCCCTTGCTCTGGCTGGGTCTGCTGTTGAACGCGTCATCCACCTTCGTGCCCCTGCATGACGCCGTATGGGGCGCGGCTGCCGGCTATCTGGTGCTGTGGAGCGTCTTCTGGATATTCCGGCTCATGACCGGCAAGGACGGCATGGGCTACGGCGACTTCAAGCTGCTGGCCGCCCTCGGCGCCTGGCTGGGCTGGTCGCCTCTCTTGCCCATCATCGTGCTGGCCTCGACTGCGGCGGCAGTGGTCGGTTTGTTGCAGATGCGATTGCGCGGTCCCGAGCACGGGCAGGTGATGGCGTTCGGGCCTTATCTCGCTGGCGCGGGAGGGGTGGCGCTGTTTGTTGAGATGGGGCGGTGGGTGGAAAAACTGACGTCGACCAGTGCTTATTTCCCGCTCGCATGATCCACGACCAAGATTGGGGGGCGATCCAGAAGGCGGCCTTTCTTATGACTCATGGGACAACATGGAAGAACTCCTATCTATTTTTCTCCGATCTCTTTTAGAAGTCGTGTTTTCCATATTTACGCGCCCATTCCATGGGTTGCGCAAGTACGCGACGCCAATCGGCTTGGAACACCTTTTTATTAAAGAATTCATCTGGTTTATCGGTGGTTGCGTGACTTCCAGTGTCGCACTCTATCTGACCAATAAAACAGCCATCTCATCCTTTAGATTTCTGACGATCACCTTATTTCTACTGCCCTTTGCGTCTGCATCACTTCTGCTGGAGATTCGCCATCATCGCATAAGCCCTAATTCATCCAACCGTGTTTGCATTTTCTTCTTGCGTGCACTTTCTTATTCATTAGGTTTCTCACTCATTCGCTTTTTCTTTTTCCCTGGCTTTTTGTAGCAACTAAAAATTCAGAGTTTTTCTACGGCTTGTTTTTTAAATCCGTGGAACTGAGGGTAGGAATACCCATTGCACCGTTACGGAGCAGTGTACATATCCCTATCTGTTTTCATCGTCTGCTCTTCCAATTAACTATTCGATAAGGAGTAAGCAAATATGTATGAAGCACTTGAAGTCATTCTCAACGCCCTGATAAGGGCAGGTTACAACGCCCACAAGATCGACGACCTCTCGGAGAACATGAACACCGAAGCATTGATCGCACAAACCTTTGAGGATCTACAAAAGAAATACGGGACAGTTGGTGCCTTGGAACGTATCAGCGAGATCGCAAACGAAGCATTGGGACATCCAGAGCGAAATTCAACAGGTCGTAATCGGGACCCGATTGATAACATTTACGACCAATGGGGTAACAGTCGTAATATTGATCCGCTCATTGTCGATCTGGATGGCGATGGTATCGAGACGATCGCACGAAGCGCGGGAGTCCATTTCGACCACGACCTCTCCGGCTTTGCCGAACAAAGCGGATGGATCAATCGCGATGATGCACTGCTGGCACGTGACCTCAACGGAGATGGGAAGATTACCAGTGGAGCGGAACTATTCGGCGACCATACGCGATTGACCAACGGCAATTTTGCCCCGCATGGCTTCGCAGCCCTAGCCGACCTGGATAGCAACAACGACGGCCTTTTCAGCGCAGAAGATGCAGCATTCTCCAGCATCAGACTATGGCAGGATCGTAATAGCGACGGTCTCACTGTAGTTGCCCCCGCAATTCAGGACACTCAGACATCGTTAAGTTACTGATGCTGCAGCCCGTCTGAACTCGCGAGGCGAGCGGTATTTCAGGGCCTTGTGCGGATGGCGCTCATTGTATTGCTCGAAGGCAGAGGCCAGATGCGTGAGCGCCGTAGGCACATCGGGCTTGTCCATGAAGGCGATGTAATCATGCTTCATCGTTTTTACGAACCGCTCCGCCATGCCGTTACTCTGTGGCGAGCGCACGGGCGTGGTCAAGGGCTCCAATCCCAGCTCGCGAGCGAAGCTGCGTGTGCGATGGTCGATGTAGGCCGAGCCGTTGTCGCTGAGCCATTCAATCACCTGTGGAGTCTGCGTGCTTCCAAACCTCTGCTCCACGGCGGCCAGCATCACGTCGCGCACGACATCCCCGCTATGCCCACCGGTAGTGGCCGCCCAGCTGATGGCTTCACGGTCACAACAATCCAGTGCAAACGTCACTCTCAATGCAGCCCCGTCATCACAACGGAATTCGAAGCCGTCCGAACACCAGCGCGCATTACTTTGCTTGACCGCTACGCGACCATCGTGGCGTCGATTGTCGCGTCTCACACCAGGTCGGCGCAGCAGCAACGCGTGCTCTCGCATGACGCGATAGACCCGCTTATGGTTCACGCACGCTTGCCCCAGAGATTCCCGGCTACGTCGCAGCAAAGCCCAGATGCGGCGATAGCCATAGCTCGGCAAGCTCGCGACATACAGCTCAATCTCTTCGAGCAAGCCGCTGTCGCCGACTTTGCGAGCACTACGGCCATCTCGCCATTCCGGGCTCCGGGCTCGTTTTACTGCCACTGCAGAGCGCGCCACACCGAGAACGTCACAGACCACTTTCATTGGTCGTCCTCCGGCAGCAAGGGCGAGCGCGCAATCAGGTTTTTTGACCGGCCCCATTCGACGGCCTCGCGCAGAATCTCGTTCTCCATGGTCTTCTTGCCCAACAGCCGCTGCAGTTCTTTGATTTCCTTGATGGCCGCGGCCAGCTCCGAGGCCGGGACTACCGTCTCGCCAGCCTTGACGGCGGTCAGACTGCCTTCCTGGTACTGCTTGCGCCAACCAAACACCTGGTTCGCGTTCACCCCGTGTCGCCTGGCAACGGCTGATACGGAAGCTCCAGGAGCCAAGGTCTCCTGGACGATGGCTATTTTTTCTTGGGGCGTGCGTCTTCTGCGACGCTCCGGCTCGGTCAGAATCTCGATGTGCTCCACGGTTTGCCTAGTCGTAAAACTGGTCATAAGACTATCCTCTATTTTAAGAGAGTCTTCGTGTCCTGAGATTCAAGGGGCTATTCCACTCACCGACAACGGTGAACTGATCGATTTGAATACGGCAGGCATTAGCTCGATCAAGCTGGCTTATAACACTACCACTCAAACTGATGCAGTCGGCAATATGCCGGCAACGACACCCTCATCGGCGGCAATGGCAATGACGGCCTCAATGGGGGCGATGGCAATGATTCCCTCACCGGTGGAAAAGGCAATGACTACCTGAGCGGTGGCTATGGTGACGACACCTACTTCTTCAATCAGGGCGATGGCGTCGACACCATCAGCGAGTACGATTACACCAACAGCAACATTGACACCCTGCGACTCGGCGCAGGCATCAACGCTGCCGCTACCGTGCTGGGAAGGTCCGGCGATCACCTCACCCTGACCTGGGGTTCTGATGCCATCACCATCGAAAACTACTTCTCGGGAAACTATTCCCGGATCGAGAAGTTGGTCTTTGCTGACGGCACGAACTGGTCTTATTTCGACCTGGCCTCCAGGCTCACGCAGACGGGGAGCTCGGACAACGACAACTGGACTGGACTCGGTGACCAGAGCAACCGCATGTACGGCATGGCAGGCAATGATGTCCTCTCCGGCGGATGGGCTGCAGATACCCTCGACGGCGGTGACGGTGACGACAGGCTGTATAGCAGTGCCGGCGAAGACACCCTCATCGGTGGCAATGGTAATGACATCCTCGATGGAGGCCATGGCAATGATTCCCTCACGGGTGGCAATGGTAATGACATCCTCGATGGTGGTAGTGACAACGACTCCCTCACCGGTGGAAAAGGTAATGACTACCTGAGCGGCGGCTATGGCAACGACACCTACTTCTTCAATCAGGGCGATGGCGTCGATACCATCCGTGACTATGACTACACCACCAGCAACATCGACACCCTGCAGCTCGGTACCGGCATCGATGCTGCCGCTACCGTGCTGACAAGGTCTGGTGATCACCTCACCCTGACCTGGGGTTCGGATGCCATTACCTTCGAAAACTACTTCTCAGGAAACGACTACAGGATTGAGAAGTTGGTCTTTGCTGACGGCACGAACTGGTCTTGTTCCGACCTGGCCTCCAGGCTCACGCAGAGCGGAAGTTCGAACAGCGATAACTGGACTGGACTCGGTGACCAGAGCAACCGCATGTACGGCATGGCAGGCAATGATGTCCTCTCCGGCGGATGGGCTGCAGATACCGTGCTGGAACGGTCCGGCGATCACCTCACCCTGACCTGGGATTCGGATGCCATTACCATCGCGAACTACTTCTCAGGAACCTACTACAGGATTGAGAAGTTGGTCTTTGCTGACGGTACGAACTGGTCTTATTCCGACCTGGCCTCCAGACTGACGCAGAAGGGAAGTTCGAACAGCGACAACTGGACTGGACTCGGTGACCAGACCAACCGCGTGTACGGCATGGCAGGCAATGATGCCCTCTCCGGCGGACAGCTTGCCGATACCCTTGACGGTGGTGACGGTGATGACAGGCTGTCTGGCGGTGCCGGCGAAGACACCCTCATGGGCGGCAATGGCAATGACAGCCTCGATGGTGGTGATGGCAATGATTCCCTCACCGGTGGAAAAGGTAATGACTACCTGAGCGGTGGCTACGGCAACGACACCTACTTCTTCAATCAGGGCGATGGCGTCGATACCATCCGCGACTTTGACTACACCAGCAGCAACGCTGATTTGCTCCAATTCGGCAGCGACATCACCAGTGATCGCTTATGGTTCAGCCATGTCGGCAACAATCTTGAGATCTCCGTCATCGGCACCTCAGACAAGACCATCATCGAAAATTGGTACGCCGGTAGTGCTGCCCAGATCGAACGGATCAGCGCCGCCGATGGCCTCACCCTGGTCAACAAGGATGTAGAACGACTGGTCCAGGCCATGAGCGGTTTTAGCGCGCCACCAGCGGGCACGACAGTGCTGCCACCGCCTCAGCGGACGGCGCTGGCGCCGGTGCTGGCGTCAAACTGGCACTGAGCAAAGACCCGGCCGCCGCATCGGCGGCCGGGCTGTAGCAGCATGCATTTCATGCCAGTTAATGACATGAGTTCCAGACCCCTGCTCTTGAGTTCTAGAGCAGCGATTTCAAGAACAAAAAAACTTTAAAAAAAAAAGATGACAACATGAAATTTTGCCCTTAGAATGCAGCCTCTTTCAAGCAATGCAGTTTTACCGCACTTGCCGAAAGCCCACGTGGCGGAATTGGTAGACGCGCATGGTTCAGGTCCATGTGCCGCGAGGTGTGGGGGTTCGAGTCCCTCCGTGGGCACCAATACATAAAAGGTCGGTTGATGAAAATCAACCGACCTTTTGCGTTTTGGGGTCTACGAACAAGGCGCCTGCGCGCCTTGCGGGAGGGATGAGAAAGTCCGGCCTTGCAAGACCGGACGGGATCGTGGGACGTGACCGAGGGCCTCAGTGCGCAGCAGAATAGAAAAGGTCGATTGACGCAAGTCAGTCGGCCTTTTCTATTTTGGAGACCACCAGCCGCCACCCCACCCAAACCTGTCCTAGCCATTATTAGGAAAATTCTCGATGCCAACTAATCTCCTTCTCATTCAAAGCTGCCCCCGGGCTTGCAACACTGAGATCATCAAATTTTTTCGAGAGGTGAAGATGAACGGCGACGAGTGGAGTCATCAATTTGGAGAGCATACGCGCAGGGACGACGTGTCCAGCCAAATGGTCCGCGATACAGCCGGACTGCCGATGATGGACGGTGCGCCCGGCGCAGCAGGCGGGCAGGACGTGGGCTTGGGCATCTGCATCCTCAACAATCGCGGCACCGTGGTGGCCGTCAATGGCGATGTAAAGGGTTTTCTCTACCCTGGCCAGGAGCTCGATGTCTGGCCGAGCATCCTTGGCATGGACTACTTCCATCTGCTGTCGCATTACAGTTCCTTTTCCGGCTTTCCGCAGGTGGCGGCGCAGATCGCCAAGGGCGTGCGTGCCGTGATCACGAGCCAGCAGCCGACCTATAGCGCAAATTGCCATCGCCCCGAGCCAGGTCGCCAGGTTCCCTATCGCATCAAGGCCGAGCATCTGTACCGTAGCGCACTGAGCGTGGTGACCTATCAGGATATGCCAGTTGCTGCCGACAGCCCGTCTCTGCCGTCGGCGCACCTGGACCCGCTGACCGGGCTTCCCAACCGCATCCTGCTGAGCCAGGGCATCACCATGGCACGGCAACGCACCGCGCTGATCGGGCAGCATGCCGCCCTGCTCCTGGTCGATCTGGATCACTTCAAGGACATCAACGACAACTTCGGCCACCTGGTGGGCGACCGCTTGCTGATGATGGTCAGCCAGCGCCTGCAAGCTGCGGTCAGTGCAGGCGGTATGGCTGGGCGGCTCGGCGGCGATGAGTTCGCCCTCCTGCT
Source organism: Herbaspirillum sp. DW155 (assembly GCF_037076565.1). NCBI lineage: Bacteria > Pseudomonadati > Pseudomonadota > Betaproteobacteria > Burkholderiales > Oxalobacteraceae > Herbaspirillum > Herbaspirillum sp. DW155. The sequence continues at coordinate 3,366,535 of NZ_AP029028.1, forward strand.
GGAGCAGATGGGCGAGGATGCAGAGGCCGCTCACGCCCGCGTCAGCGCCCTGGCCGAATGGTTGCGGATCAGCCTGAGCAGACCTTACCGCATCGCGCTGCCGCACACACCGGATATGGAGATCAGCTGTACCGCCAGTATCGGCGTGACCCTGTTCAAGGATCAGCAGCACGCGCTGGAAACCCTGCTCAAGCAGGCGGACCTGGCCATGTATTCGTCCAAGGTGCAGGCGCGCAACCAGGTCAGTTTCTTTACCCCGTGCATGGAAGACGCCTCCAGACAGCGCAGCGCCATCGAGAACGAACTCAACCACGCCTTGCAACAGGGCCAGTTCCGCCTTTACTACCAGATCCAGGTGAACCGCAACAGCCGCCCCATCGGCGCGGAAGGACTCATACGCTGGCATCACCCCACGCGGGGCATCGTGGAACCACAGCAGTTCATTCCTGTTGCCGAACAATCCTCGCTGATCTGCGCCATCGGCAAGTGGGTGATCCGGGAAGCGTGCAAGCAGCTCAAGGAATGGGAGGGCGATGTCAATTTCGGCCAACTGGTGCTGGCAGTGAATGTGAGCGGGCGACAATTTCGACAGAGCGATTTCGTCGATTCGGTCTGCCAGATCATCCACGAGTTCAAGGCGCCCGCCAGCAAGCTCAAGTTCGAACTGACGGAGACGGCCATCTTCGATGACATCGCCGGCACGGCGACCCGGTTGCAGCAACTGCGCGAGATCGGCGTGCGCTTCTCGCTCGATGACTTCGGGGTGGGCTATTCTTCCCTGCTCTGCCTGCACGACATGCCCATCGACCAGATCAAGATCGACCGCTCCTTCGTCAACGACATCGCCAGCAATGCCAAGAGCGGGGCGATCGTGCGCACGCTCATCAGCCTGAGCCGGGAGCTGGGCCTGAGCGTGATTGCCGAAGGCGTGGAGCGGGAAGAACAGCGGCTCATCCTGGAAAACATGGGCTGCCAGTTGCAGCAAGGCTATCTCTACAACGTGCCCCAGGATAAGGAGGAATTCCGGAAAACGGTGCTGGGCCTGAACGCCGATCCGACCCACTGAACATGTCCTGTGCCCGACCGGCTCATCCGGAGGCCATTTGCGCCGCGATCTGCAGCAGCTCCTCATTGGCCGCTTCCAGTGCCGGCAACAGCATCATACCCTCTTGCCACTCCTGTTCCTTGACGGCGCGTTCGCAACGCTCACTCACCTCGCCCATTTCATGCGCACCTATCATGCGTGCGGCGCCCTTGATGCGATGAGCCGACTTGGCTGCCCCCTGTAGATCACACGCATCAAGACAACGCGCCAGCACCGCCAGATCGGTGGTGGTCGCATGATGCAATGCCCGCAACAGCCGCGCCGCGCCCAGGCGATCCCCTGCTGCAGTAGCCAGCAGCATTTTGACATTGCCCCCTTTCCACCGGATGGACAGCTGCGTTCCCGCGTCCGTCGTCGCCGCGTTCGCAACGGCATCGCCGACGCCAAGGTGACGGGCCAGCAACGCTGCAAGTTCGGCCAGCGTATAGGGCTTGACGAGCACATCGTCGATCAGGCCGTCGGCCTTCAGTGCATCGGCTTGCAGGGTCAGATCGGCCGTGCACAGGATGATGGGCAGGCGCCGGTCCGGGTGCGACTCATGCTGGCGCACCCGCCTGGCCAGATCGATACCGCTGAGGTCGGGCATGTTCTGGTCGGTCAGCAAGGCGGCAAAGGGACCGGCTTCGAGCAATAGCGAGAACGCCTGATCGCCCCCCGTGGCCGCGACGGCCTGCATCCTCAGTTGGGCCAGTTGACGGTCCAGCAGATCCAGTGCGATGGGATGATCGTCCACGACCAGCACCGGCAGCCTGCTGCGAGATTGTCGCGACCACGGCGCATCGCTCACGGGAGAGCTCGTGGGCAGCGTGGATTCGCTCGGCGAATGTTGGGTCACAGGCATCCTGGCCTCGTCCAGAGGCAAAGAGAACATGAACCGCGCGCCCTCTCCCGGCTGACTGCTCACGGAAAATTGTCCGCCCATCAGAGCCACCAGTCTGTGGCAGATGCTCAATCCCAGGCCGCTGCCCGCGATGCCGCCCTGCGCTTGCGGTACAGCCTGGTAGAAGGGTTCGCACAGGCGCTTCATGTGTTCAGGAAAGATACCCACGCCATTGTCTTGCACAGAGAAATCGACCTGCACACCCGATGCGCCCTGCCCGGCCAGCGCGACACTCAGTACGATGCGTCCGCCCTGCGGTGTGAACTTGATGGCATTGCTGAGCAGATTGCCGAGGATCTGTTCGATGCGCATTGCATCCCCCAGCAGGCATTGCGGTAATGCCGGATCGATCTCCGGCACCAGCGCCAGCTGTTTGTTGCGGGCATTGGTGGCGTGGATCTGCATGACCCGTGCCATCAGTTCGTGCAGCAGGAAAGGCGCGCGCTCCAGTGCCATGCGGCCGGCATCGATGCGCGACATGTCGAGCACATTGTTGATGATCGCCAGCAGCGTGCGCGATGAAGCGCAGGCATCCTCCAGCGCAGCAGAACACCCCGGCTGCGCCGGCAGGTCTGCGGCGGCGACCTTGAGCAGTTCGAGATTGCCGAGCAGGCCGTTCAAGGGCGTACGGATTTCATGGCTCATGATGGCCAGGAACTCGCTGCGGGCCTTTCCCTCAGCTCTGGCCTTGATCCTGGCGCGGCGCTCCTGTTCGCGCAGGTTGGCGATGAGGATGGCGATGATGAGGATGACTGCGCCAAGATTGACCAGCGCAGCGGCGTACGGAACCGAGCCGGAAAGAATGGCGCGCTGGCCGATGGTGAGACGGGCTTCCAGCAGGAAATGCGGGACGTCGCGTTTGAGCGTGCGCCGCACCAGACGACCACCGCTGACCTCGCCATCCTGCCGCACGATGTCGCTCCCATCGATCTTGAGCACGAGGCTCTCATCGCTCTGGCGGGAAAATCCGCTGAGATACCACGTGATGGCCGGGATATCCAGCAAGGCATAGGCCGTCACGCCATCCGTGCTGCGGTAGGCCAGCGCCACCTCCAGCCTCTGTTGCTGCGTGGACGGTGCGATCAGGTAGGACAGGCCCTCCGGTACCTGCCGCCTGAGCAGTGCCTGCGGCAATCCATCGCCACTGTGGCAGAGTGCTTCGCCCGCACCATCGAGGATACCGGTATCGCGCACGAAGGCAATCTGGCGCGCCTTGCCTGTCAGATAGGCCTTGTCGGCTTCATTGCAGTTGCCACTACCACTGCTGATATGTTGGTCCAGCATGTCCTTGAGACCGGTCTCGGCGTGGGAGAGGATCCTGTCGGTTTCCCCGACCAGACGATCCAGCACGAAGCCGGCCTGCCAGCCCGCCTGTTGCATCGAAAACGCCAGCACGCCCGCCCCGGTAAGGAAGGCGCAGGCACAACTGAGCAGCGTGGGCCGCAACGCAAAGGCGGGGGTGGCAGCGGCGTAGCGCTCTGCCGCTTCGCTTGGGGCCAGACTCCAGCAACGCCAGCCGTACAGGACCATCGCGCCCAGCACATGCACCGCCGGGATGAGTGACACCCCCGTGGCGCCGAGCATCATGAATGGCGCGGGTGTGCCGCCGGTGCCGGCATGCTGCATGTAGATCGTGCCGCCGGGAATGAGGAGGATGGCCAGACAGACGCTGGTGCGCTCCAGGCGCAGGCAGGCCCAGATCATCATCGGCCAGAGCAGGACGGCGCCATCGACGATGCCCATGAAGGTGATCTCCTCGCCGACCATTGCAACCAGCAGGAAGACCAGCAGGCAGCACAGCCACCACAGCAACGTCTCGCGGCGGCGCTCGCTGTCGCGGTGCGCCGGTGCAGACGCTTGCGTGCGCGGCATCAGCAGGGAGCAGACGGGCAGCATCTGCAAGACGATGATCGCCATGCCCGAGAAATCCGCGAAACGCTTGCCCATACTCGTCGCCGGTACGGCCATGACGGACACCAGCGCCATCAACAACGACAGGGCGATGCCCCGCCATGCGGGCCCTGCCTCAGTGAGCGCAAGCGCGTCGTAGAAATCCACGCGCAGCGCAGGATGCCTGCGCCACGCGAGCCAGGACAAGCTCAGGCAAGCCGCGCCCCAGAACAACAAAGTGGAGGCATCGGCAAACATGGTCCAGTGCCATCCCAGCGCCAACCCCAGGACAGCCAGGCCATAGCGCAGATGACGATGCCACGCTGGCAGCAACAGCAGAAGTATCCACAGGGCGGTCAGCGAAGAAGTCTGAGTAGTAAATGCGGAAGAAACGTATTGCATCCACGAGCAGATGCCTAGGGCCGGGACGATCAGAAGACGAACGATTTTAATCTCCGAGTGTAAAAGAATTCCTTTGCCCGATTGCGCCTGATACCAATCCGCAAGGTGACTTGCGTATTTTCGATATCAAGTTTGGTCGGCTCTGACGGGATGTTCACTATCGGAACGATTATTAACCTTGCCAATTCAGATGAAATAGGCCAAATCCTAATTCAACACCGTACATTTCTTATATCGTTACGACCTGCCTTCAAATAGACTAGAACGCTCTTTGAGCACACAGCAATAACACACAGCAATAATCCAATGCCGCATGTCTTTGGCGTGTTCATGGCGCCACGCCGGGCCGACTCCACAGCACCCCCTTCGTAGAAACGGGCATGAGCCCCCATCGACATATCCGCCCGTCTGGCCGCCAATTGCAGCAATAGCGGCGAGCACAGCATGACTCAACGGAGGTAAGACCCATGCTTTCTTTCAACATCATCATCGTGGATGATCATCCCGTCGTGGCCATGGCTCTGGAGGGCCTGCTGATCAACCATTCACGGGTCAACAAGATCAGCGTCTTCGATCAGGTGGAGACAGCCGTCAAGCACATCGTCAAGCACGAGCAGTCACGTCGATGCATCGTGATCCTCGACATCGACATGCCTACTATCAATGGTCTGGATATGCTGCACCTGCTGCCCAGAGGCCCGCATCGCAGCTCGCCCGTGGCGTTGATCTATACGGGGCTCAAAACGCTGGAGACGGAAGTCAACGCGCTGCGCTCCGGTGCCAGCGGCTTCGTCACCAAGGACGTGGGGGTGGAGGATTTCCTGCGCGCTTTCGAATCCGTCTGCAATGGCCGCAGCTTCTTCTCGGATGAAGCAGTCCAGACTGCCCTCTCAGGATTCAATAACCCGCACCATGAGAAAGTGGCGCGCCTGAGTCCGCGCGAATACCTGATCGCCAAACGCCTGGCCAACGGCGAGCCGGCCAAGGACATTGCCGACTCGCTCTTCATCAGCGCCAAGACAGTGAGCGCGCACAAGAGCAATCTCTTCGACAAGCTGGAGATCGAGAATATCGCGCAGTTGATCAATATCCTCCAGGATACGAAATGAATTTATTTCATCCATAGACCGGAGTGCGCGCGCGTCTCGTTTGGAATGAAGTGCAAGGCGCGCAACGCGTCGTATGGCAGTGCCACACGCAAGGAGTGCAACGCGGCCAGCGCCCTTTCTGGACAGAACGCATCTCACGCCTATTGATGAAATGGGTTCTAATACCCCAAGCCGCGATCAACGCCATGCAGGACCGCCTGCCCACTGCGCACCCGCTGCAGATTATCCAGAATCTGCCCGACGATAATCTCAGGTTGCGCACTCGAGGCCATGTGCGGCGTGACCACCACGCGCGGGTGCGTCCACAGGGGGTTCGATGCCGGTAACGGTTCCTGCGCAAACACATCCAGCACTGCCCCCCGCAAGTGCTGCCGGTCCAGCGCTTCGAGCAAGTCCTCCTCCACCAGATGCTCGCCGCGGCCACAATGCACCAGCGCGGCGCCCGGCTTCATCGCTGCAAACACTTTGCGGCCGAGCAGCTTGCGGGTGGCGTGGGTCAGCGGCAAGAGGCAGACCACGATATCGGGCGCTTGCAGGAATGTGGCGAGCGCATCATCACCGGCATAAGTGCTGACGCCATCGATGTGATGCTCGGAACGCGACCAGCCACTGACGACAAAGCCCTGATCGCGCAGCACCCGCGCCAGATGGCTACCCAGTGCACCCAGTCCCATCAGGCCGACATGGGTCTGATGCGCGGGCTTTTGCGCCGGGATCTTCCACACGCGCTGCGCCTGCTGCTGCAGCGCCTGGTCCAGCGCACGGTGGTAATACAGCACGGCCCACAGCACGTATTCGGCCATGCCTGCGGCCAGCGCGGGATCGACGATACGGCAGACGGGAATATCGGGATGGGCCCGCGCCGGGCCGAGCACATGATCGACCCCCGCCGCAATCGAGGAGATCAGACGCAGATTGGGCAAGCCTTCGATGACCGCCGCAGGCGGATACCAGCCAGCAACGGCTTCGACATCGGCCGGGTCGGGCAGATCCGGCCATAGCCGCACCTGCAGCCCAGGCATGCGGCGCGCGGCGTGTTCACGAAAGACCGCGTGCAGATCGCTCAGGTCATCGGTGGCACTACACAGCAGCAAGGTCGACATGCAGGACCCCTCAGTCGCGGTAAGAAGGATCGATCCGGTCCAGGCGCCGCAGCCAGGCCTGCCAGAGGATGTGGCGCTCATGCTCGACACTTTGAAACTGCTTGCAGGCATGCTGGCTCAGCGGCGCAGGTATCTCGCTGACGGGCCCGGCCAAGGCGGCCATCTGCGCGGCAGCGATCTGAATCTCGCAGGCGCGGTTAAGGTAAAACATCACGTAGAACGCGTCGGCCACCGTCGTGCCCACCGACAACAAACCGTGGTGGCGCAGCAGCAAGGCAACGTTCTTACCCAGCGATTGCTGGATGCGTACGCGCTCTTCCAGATTGAAGGCCACGCCTTCATAGGCATGCACGCCCACCCGCTGGTAGAACTCGGTGCTGATCTGGTTGAGCTGCAGCAGCCCCCGCTCGCAGGCCGCTACCGCCATGCCAGCCAGGGTGTGGGTGTGCAGTACGCAATGTGCATCCTCACGGGCCATGTGCACTGCGCTGTGGATGGTGAAACCGGCGACGTTGTAGTCGGCGCTGCCGGAGACCACGCGGCCGTGCAGGTCGACCACCAGCAAATCGCTGGCGCGCACTTCGTCGAACATCAACCCGAAGGGATTGATCAGGAAACGATCATCCTCCGGTGCGGCATCGGCCGCGCGCGGCAGCCGTACCGAGAAATGCGTGTAGAGCGTGTCATCCCAGCCGAACAGCGCGGCCAGACGGTAAGCGGCGGCCAGGTCGCGGCGCAGGCTGAGTTCCTCAGAAGTCATCGTCATCTCAAACGTCCAATCCCATGAAGCGGCGCACGCGCAGCGTCGCGGCGTCGGTTGTCGTTGCCTGGCGGATGTGCTGGGGCGAGGCGTCCAGCTGGACCAGGCCGTTTTCCATGAACAGCACGCGGTCCGAGATCGTCAGTGCAAAGTCCATTTCGTGCGTGACGATCACCATGGTCATGCCCTCCTGGGCCAGATCCTGGATCACTTTCAACACCTCGCCGACCAGTTCGGGGTCCAGCGCCGAGGTGGGTTCGTCAAACAGCATCACATCAGGCGACATGGCCAGCGCGCGGGCGATGGCCACCCGCTGCTGCTGCCCGCCGGAGAGCTGGTGCGGGTATTTGTGCTGGTGCGCCAGCAGGCCAACCTTGTCCAGCAGTTGCAGGGCCTTGCTCCGCCGCAACGCCGGATCGGCCGGCTGGCGGTGATAGCGCGGCGCCAGCAACACGTTCTCCAGCACGCTCAGATGCGGGAACAGATTGAAGCCCTGGAACACCATGCCGATACGGGCGATGCCATTGCGCACCAGGCTGCTGTCGAGCGAGGCAGTGGCGCTGATATAGCCTTCACCGAAGAGAATGATCTCGCCCTGGTCGATCTTCTCCAGCGCATTGATGGTGCGGATCAGCGAGGTCTTGCCGGAACCCGAGGGACCGATGATGGAAATCACCTCGCCCGCGCCCACGCTCAGGTTCACCCCTTTGAGCACCTGATGCACGCCATAGGCTTTGTGGATGTTGACCAGCTCCAACGCACTTGGCTGGCCTGCCGCCTGGGTCACCGCCGGCGCGGCCGGAGGTGCGCCGAGCTGCGTGCGCAAGGCGCTGCAGTCGGCCTCGCTGAGGGTCGCGGGGTGGCGCTTCTGCAAATCCAGCCAGCGCTCGAGCCAACCCAGCAGCGTGCTGAACAGGGTCACCAGCATCACGTAATACACAGCCACACCGAGCAGGGTTTCCATCACCAGGAAATTCTGCGAATACAGCCGCAGCCCCGTCATCAGCAACTCGGGCAGCGAGATCACCGACACCAGCGAGGTCAGCTTGATGATGGTGACGTACTCGTTGATGAGCGTGGGTAAGGCGATCCGGAACGCTTGCGGGATGACGATCAGCCGCATCGTGCCAAACAGGCTGAACGCCAGAGCCCGTCCGGCTTCGCGCTGACCGCGGGCGACCGACTGCAGACCGCCGCGATGGATTTCAGCCATGTAGGCCGCTTCGGTGAGCACCATGGCGACCAGGCCGGCAAAGAAGGGATCGCCGACGATGCTGCGGCTCATCGGGAAAATCTGCGGCAGGTTGAACACCACCACCACCACGACCAGCAGCGGCAGGCTGCGGAAGAGCCAGATGTAGAGTCCTGCCGCCCAGCTGACCCAGCGCGTGCCGGAGGTGCGGGCACAGGCCAGCAAGAAGCCCAGCACCATCCCCAGCACCCAGACCAGCGAGCCGAGCTCGACGACCGTGATGCACGCGCGCCAGAAGATCCCCATCGAAAACAAGGACCAGAAATACGACCAATCTAATGCCATGCGAGGGCTCCTGGTGGGTCAGACTGGAAATTACTTGGCCGCCACCGGCTCAAGATCGTACTTCTTGATCAGGGCCGCATAGTCGCCACTAGCCTGGCTTGCTGCCAGCGCTTTTTGCAGCGACTGGTAAAGCGCGGTATTGCCCTTCTTCACGTAGATGCCCAGCGTCTGCGGATAGACCAGTGCAGGCGAGCTGATCACGATGCGGCCCCTGCTGCGTTCGGCCAGCATCTTGGCGGCACCGGCGATTTCCATCTGCGCCTGGATGTTCTTCGACAGCAGGGCTTGCGAGACTTCCGGTGCGGTCGGGAACTCGCTCACGATCACCGCTGGCTTACCGTGGGCGGCGCAGTAGTCGCCGGAGAGTTTCTTCAACGCATTGACCCAGCTGGTGCCGGCCTGCAGGCCCACCTTCAGGCCGCACAGATCGTTTTCGGTCTTGGGCATCACGCCGCCATCCTTGTCGACCATGATGGCTGCACCAGTGCGCCCGTAAGCGATGGCATCGGCCTGGGCCGTGCGCTCGGGGGTGATGTACATGCCGGAAATGACGGCATCGAATTGCCCGCTGCCCAGACCCAGAATCAGGCTGGGGAACTTGGTATCGACAAAGGCCGGCTTGACCTTCAATACCTTGCCCAGCATCTCGGCGAACTCGGGATCGAAACCGACCACCTTGTCGCCTTGCCAGGATTCGAACGGCGGATAGGTGATTTCCATGCCGACCTTGAGCTGGCCGGGGACGATGGTTTGCGAGAACGCTGCCAGCGGCAGCAAGGCGGACAAGGCAAACGTAAGCAGACCGCGCTTGAACGAAGCGCTGCGGAAGGTGGGGCTCATGATGCTGGACTCCTTGAGTGACGGGCTGAAAAATTAAAAAAAACGCAGAGCAAGGACGGAAGCTCAATGGCCTTCCGTGGCTTTGGGCCGGGTGTAACCGAAACTGCCGGGCTTCAGGGCCGCCGCAGGCAGGGTCATCTCACCGGCCTCGACCTTGCGCTTGAGGTAGGTATAGGTTTGCTGGGCCTGCGAATACATGTGTTCACCGATGGTCAGCTCGCCATAGCTGGTAGCGTCCGACGAGGCGCCGGCAAACTGCGGTAACGGGCGGATGCGGGTGTGGTAATCGCAGGCGAAGAACAGCGGAAAGGAATAACGTTCATGCCGGACCTTGCGCACGCGGTGCGAGGTCGCCGGGAAGGCGCCTGCGGTCATCACTTCCAGCATGTCGCCGATATTGATGACGAAAGCCTCTTCACCTGCCACCGAACACGGCGGCGCATCGATCCAGGCGCCCTGGTCGTTCATCACTTCCAGGCCGGGCTGATCCGACAGCAGCATGGTGAAACACTCGTAATCGGTATGTGCGCCGATACCGGGCGCATCGACCGCTTCCGTGTCGACCGGATAATGGATCAGGCGCAGCTTCGAGGGCGGGCAGGTCACCAGGGATTCGAAGGCATCTTCGGGCTGTCCCAGCGCCAGGGCAAAGCCACGGAACAAGGTGCGACCCAGCGCGAACACCGCCTCGTAATAGCGGGAAACGGCCTCCCTGAAACCAGGCAGATCGGGCCATTTGTTGTTGCCGATGAGGGGCGTACCGGCCAGCACCAGCGGATGATCGTCGGGCACCTCGTAGCCGATGTCGAAGGCTTCCTTGTGATCGGGCCGGCCCTTCGAATAGACCTCTTCGCCTTCGGGCACGTAGCCTTTATGGCCCCAGGAGTCGCCGATGTAGTAACGCATCTTCCACTGCATCTCCTGCGCAAACAGATCGCGGCTGGCTGTGCGCAAGCCTGCGATGAGCTGCGGATCAATCCCGTGACCGACGATGTAGAAAAAACCGACATCGCGCGCCGCCGCCCCGAGCTGCTCGGCCACTGCCTGGCGCTGTGCGGGATCATCGTGGTAGAGGCCACGGATATCGATCACGGGCAAGGCCGTGAAATTGCGTTGTCCGGTGTGCATGGTCAATGTCCTCAGATAGGTGGAGACTGCATCGGTTACGAAGAGAGAACGCCGTGTCGCTGCGACCAGCGCCCGAAATGCGCACGCTCCTGCTGCGCCATCCAGTGATTGAGCTGCCACAGATCGGCCACCGGACTGCGGGTATAAGGCAGCAGATGCAGGTAACCATCCGGGCCGAACTCGGGCGTGAGCGTGGTCGTCGTGTAGCCTTTGCTGCGCTGGAAGGCCCAGATCGTCTCCCAGATGCGCTGGTGAAACGCCAGCTCGGGGGCGTATTCGGGCGCGGCCGGATCGGGCACCTGCGGTCCCTGGGCGTAGCCCACGCGCGCCTGGACGTGATGCACACGTTGCAGGAACGGCGTGAGGTCATCCAGCGGATCATCCAGCAAGCGCTCGCACACCACTACCCAGTGACTGATGTCGGCGGTGTATTGCAGTTGCGGTAGCTGGCGCACGATGTCCAGCGTGACCCAAGGACTGTAGAGCGAACTGGCGCGATGGGTCTCAAAGCAGCAGAGCACGCCGGCGCTGTCGGCCAGTGCCTGCGCCCGGCCCAGGAAATCGACCTGCTCGGACAAGGACCAGCGGTCGTTGCCGGCGAGCAGATTCACGAAGCGCGGATTCAATTCCGCCGCCGCATCGAAGGCCCGGGCCAGATGCTGCAAATGCACCTGCGGACCGTCGGCCTGACGCGGGATGACATCGGCGCCACTGAAGACGGTGGCGATGTAATCCAGCGCATCGGCCTGCAGGCGATCACGCAATGCGCGCCGCTCCTGCGCCACCATCGGCAGGCGCGCCTCCAGACCGGTACAGCCGGCCTCGCGCAGCTGCGCCACACAGGTACTCCAGGGGACTTGCACGCCCCAGGTGGAGCGCAATATCTTCAGTTCCATACGATCGCTCTCAGCGATAGCTCACACCGGGCAGCACACACAGCATTTCGTAGAGCAGGTTCGCGCCGAGCTGCGAGGTATTGCCGCTCAGGTCATAAGGCGGCGAGACCTCCACCAGATCACAGCCGACCAGATTCATGCCACGGCATCCGCGCACGATTTCCAGAGCCTGGATGGAAGTCAGGCCGCCGACTTCGGGCGTGCCCGTGCCGGGCGCCCAGGCCGGGTCGATGCCGTCGATGTCGAAGCTCAGATAGACCGGGCCGCTACCCATCTGTGCGCGCACTTCTTCCATGAGCGGCGTCAGCGAGCGATGCCAGCATTGTTCGGCCTGCACCAGGCGGAAACCCTGATCCACGCCCCATTGGAAATCGCCGCTGGCGTAGCCTTGCGCGCGCTGCCCGATCTGCACCACGCGCTTGCAATCGAGCAGGCCCTCTTCCACGGCGCGGCGGAAGGTGGTGCCGTGGGCGATTTTTTCGCCGAACATGTCGTCGTTGGTATCGGTGTGGGCATCCACGTGCACCAGGCCGACCGGGCCGTGCTTGCGGGCGATGGCGCGCAGGATCGGCAAGGTGATGGTGTGGTCGCCGCCCAGCGTGAGCGGAATGACCGGATGCGCCAGCAGGCTGGCATAGGCTTGCTCGATGACGCGAACCGATTCGAGCAGGTTGTAGGTATTGATGGCGACGTCGCCGATGTCAGCGACCGAGAGCGAATCAAATGGTGCGGCACCGGTGGCCATGTTGTAGGGGCGGATCATGACCGATTCGGCACGGATCTGGCGCGGACCGAAACGGGTACCGGCACGCAGCGAGGTGCCGATATCCAGCGGCACGCCGATGAAGGCGGCATCCAGGCCTGCGGCACTGTCCATCGCGGGCAGGCGCATCATGGTGGAACGGCCGGCAAAACGCGGCATGTCATTGCCGCTCTGGGGCTGGTGGAAGATTTTGGACATTGCGTATCACCCTTGATCTGGCAGCAACATCATGCTGCGACGAGGCGAATATACAATGGGCAATAGTTCTCAAAAGATAGCTGTAACCAAATAATAAGTTGTTAAAATCCGAAACTAATGTCAGGAGCCGCAGGCGGCTCCCGACCGCCCACCCGACCGATGATTTTTCTATGACGCCAGGCATTGATTTCAAGTTATTGCGGATATTCGCTACGGTAGTACGCCACCAGGGATTTGCCCGCGCGCAACAGGAGCTGAACCTGACCACATCGGCCATCAGCACCTATATGGCGCAACTGGAAAGCGAGGTCGGCTTTACCGTGTGCCGACGCGGACGGGGCGGCTTTGCGCTGACCGACAAGGGCGAGCTGCTGCTCTCGGAGACCCTGCGTGTGCTGGGTGAGGTAGACAGTTTCGAGCGCTATACCCAATCGCTCAAGGGAGAACTCGGTGGCACCTTGAAGATCGGGGTGCTGGATACCACGGTGACCGACCCGTCCTTGCCGCTGGCCGAAGCCATCGGGGTGTTTTCCAGCAAGTACCCCGCCATGCATCTGAACCTGCTCATTCGCAGTCCCTACGAATTGCAGAAGGGCTTGCTCGACAATGATCTCGACATCGCAGTCGGCTTTTTCCCGGCCAAGGCCAACGGCCTGGTCTATCAGCCGCTCTATCGCGAACAGCAATGGCTGTACTGCAGTGACCGACATCCCTGTTTTCACCAGCGGAACCTGCGCGCCTCGATGGTCTCGGAACTCAATGTGGTCAGCCGCAGTTACTGGAGCCAGACCGAACTGAGCCGGCACGGCTTCAAGCGCAGCGTGGCCACCGTGGAGAGTATGGAAGCGCAGTTGATCCTGATCCTGTCGGGCCGCTACATCGGCTACCTGCCCGAACACTATGCCCAGTCCTGGGTCGATCAGGGACGGCTGAAGGTTTTGCTGCCCTCCGAGTTCGGCTACCAGTCACAGTTCTCGCTGGTGCTGCGCCGGGGCCGCAGCCGTGAACTGCCGTTGCAGGCCATGCGTGAATTGCTGCAGGCCGGCAGGCGGGGCGGCAAGCGTTAAGACATGCTTTCGTTCACCAACATCATCGCAGAGGATCATCCCGTCATGGTCACCGCGTTGCAGGGCCTGTCATGTCGATGCATCGCGACCCTCGACATCCACATGCCCGGTGTCATCGGTCCGGATATGCTCAACCTGCTGCCCAAAGGCCCGCATCGCACCCCGCCCGTGGCTTTCGTCGCGCTGCCCGCTCACAGGCAATTGCGCGGATCCTCTTCTTCAAAATCGGAAGGATGCGCCCAGCCCAAGGGCCTGCCTGCCAGCGGATTCTCGTGGTCGCTGCCCGGCACTTCAAGAAGTTGGATCAGGCCATTGTCCACCTCGGCAATCTTGAAGGGGGCAAACACCTGCAGGATGCTGGGTTCACCTGCGGCACTGGCCGTGCGGAAAATGGGAATCTCAGCGGCGAAACGAAGATTGCCATCATCCGCCACGGCATGTCTGGGAAAGACGCACTGGCCGACATAGGCTTGCAAATTGGCCGAACTGTTTTGTAACAGCCCGGCAAAGAGAAAAATAATCAGATTTTTCATCGCAACAAAAAAAACCGCTTCATCAGCGAAGCGCCGGGCCTGCCAACACCGCGCGAGCTCACGCGGCCACCTTCAAGGTCTGCAGCCGCTGCCGATAGGCGGCATCCACGACGCCAACAAACTTCTCCGGCTGCCCGCGGAACAACACCTGCTCCACATCTTCATTGAGCAAGCGCAGATGAATCGCGTTGCGATAAGCGTCGTCTTCAATCAGACGGAGCAAGGCCCGGACATACGCCTGGCGATCCGCTGCAATCAATTCATCGGGCAAACCGAGCCGCCGGAAGAGGCCTTCATCAATATGGGTATGGACTTCCGGACCGGTCAGGCAAACGCCCGGCAAGGCCTGTCTCACCGTATCCACCAAGCCATTGGTATTGCCGAACGGGAACGGATTGGCAAACAGGTCGCAGCAATTCAGCGAGGCCTGGTAAGCGTCGATCTCCATATGGTCATTCACTTGCGCATCGGGCAGTGTCTTCAGGATGGTCTGTCGCACATATTCCGCAGTCACGCCCTTGCCCAGCCCCAGGTAGAAGCAGAACTGCACCGGTCGGAAACTGCGACGGCTGACGTCGGCCAGGGTGCGGATGAAACCGGGGTTGATCTTCATGACCGATGAACAGATCGCAATCCTGATCGGGGCTTTCTCATCGCGATGCACACGATTACGGGCCGGTGCACGTCTGACACCATCCGGCGGAATGTAGGGCAAGCCGTCCTTCGGAATCATCAGCAGTCTTTCGCTGAAACACTGCTCCGAGCCGACATAATCCTCCTCGACCAGTACGCCATCGATCATCGGGGAATGGGTGGTCGCAGGATGGCCCAGGGCCATCAGCTGCAAGGGGGCCAGACGTATATTGACCAGCCACATCGTCAGTTGGAACATCCCGACGGAAGGGAAATAGATGATGTCCGGACGTATTTCCTTGAGCAGGTCATAGCAGGCCTTGACGGGGTTGGCTTCTGAAATCTCGTGGAACTCGTCAAAGACCTTCTGCGTCACTTCATCACTTGTGTGGCGCTGCGCGATACCGACGACATGATATTTCTCGCGCAGCGCATTGATGGTGGTGGAGTGCGTGCGGTAGATACTGTGATGTCGGCTGAACCATTCGAGCACCACAGCGATCACCGCCTTCTCCCGCTTCGGCGGCAGTTCCGTCATTTCGGCATAGCCGCTGTCGAGCAGCACCTGGCGCAGTATCCGGCCGATCTCTGCCTTGATGAGATGCTTGTCCGAGCGATCCGCATAGGAACTGTGCATATACACGTCGTGCAATATGCGTTCGGGGATGGCATGAAGACTGTTGACCGTCCTCAGTTTTTCTGGGAGCCACTCCAGCAGGAACTCACGGCGTGCATGGGCTGTTTCGGTCGGCAGCGCGCGATGGCTCAGCAAGGCCATGGCCAGCATGCAGGTCGCGTCTGGGCTGAAATTCCAGAGCACATCGAAATCAGGTTCCGTATCGGAGTCCGGATAGAAACTCAGGCAAAACACCGCCAGGTTCTGCGGGTTCAGGCGAATGGGGTGAACCAGCCCACCCACTTCGTTACGGTTGCGGATGATATGGTCACCGTTGCGATACGGACTGATGGCAAACATGGTGGCCAGCCAGCGGTGCAGCCCCATCAATTGCTTGAATCCTTCCTCGGTCACATGGAAGGCCGGATCGGAAAACAGGCTCGTGATCGCACCGGCCAGCCGGGTGGCCAGATGGACGGTAATTTCGGATGGACTGGTGCCGCTGGCACTGGCCTTGAATTTATCGCCATAGCCGCCGAAGGCGGCATCGATCTGATTGAGCAGAAATACCAGTTGCCGTCCGGCCGTTTCATGCTCTCTGGTGGCCACCAGATATTCAAATTTTTCCAGTTCGAATCGATCGATCAATTCGTTATTGCCACCAGGCTTATTCGTTTCATCAGGCATTGTGCGCTCCAAGATGAATATGGTTCTTTAGAACCCATTTCATAAATAGGCGTGAGATGCGTTCTGTCCAGAAAGGGCGCTGGCAAGGCGCGCGACGCGTCGTGTGGCGGTGCCACACGCAAGGAGCGCAACGCGGCCAGCGCCCTTTCTGGACAGAACCCGCAGGGAGCGGCCCGTTTGGGCGAATTGCTGCGTTACGAATTTGGGTCAAGACGCCCAGTCTTGACCCAAATTCGCGCCTTGCACTTCATCCCAAACGGGACTCGCTCGCACTCACGCCTATTTATGAAATGGGTTCTAGTTTTCAACATACAGACGACCTGATGGTCACTGCCTTCTTGCCAGCAGCTTGCATGGCATCCCCAACCTTGAATCGTGAAGGCTGAACCGTTATCCGGGGTTAAACTGATGCCGCTTTAATGAGATTACTGGCATTTGCTGCTCTTGCTTCCGCGTTCGCAGATAGTCAGATTCTTCACCGTGCTTCTTGTGTCCTCGCTAGTCTTTCTGCGCGGGAAGGAAGACATGAACGTCTTGCCGAGGGTCAGGTAAGTCGATCTTCCCGAGACGGAATCCGGGCCTCCGGTCACCACACCTGGCTTCCTTCTCAGCGTCGTCTGCTGCACGGTACTGCCGGAGATATTGCCACCCCCTCCGATTGCACCACCGGCACGGGAACTGCTGATGACATTCGCATTAACGATCACGCCGTCATTGCTCACGCCCACACCACTGATAGAGCTCCCGTTCACGCTACCGCCTGTCACCTGCGCGCCAGCATTGACTTGCACGCCGGTACCGCTATCCGAATTGCCCTCGGTCTTTCCGTTCGTGACGGTGGTGTTGCCGCTGATGTTCACGCCTGTTCCCGCACTCGAATCGCCCGTCACGTTGGCGCCGGTCACGTTGGAGCCGTTCACATTCACGCCTGTGCCATTGGCCGAATTACCCGTGACGTTGCCGCCCGTCACATTGCCGCTGACGTTCACACCGCTCGTGTTACCCGTGCCGTTGATGGTGGTGCCGTTGATGTTGGTCAGGTTACCGCTGATGTTGACGCCATCGGCAAGCGTCGAGTTACCCGTGATGCTCGTGCCATCCAGCGTCGTATTGCCGCTGACGTTGACGCCAGCTCCCGTGCTCGAATTGCCCGTCACGTTGGTGCCGGTCACATTCGCACCAGTCACGTTCACACCTGTGCCATTGGTCGAATTACCCGTGACGTTACCGCCCGTTACATTGCCGCTGACATTCACACCACTGCCGTTGACCGACGTACCATTGGTCGCACTCGCACCTGTCTGAGTCAGGTTGCCCGCGACCGAAACGCCCGTTCCGTTATTGCTGCTGCCGTTGAGCGTGAGATTGGTCAGCGTCGTATTGCCGGTGACGGCGATGGCCGTACCATTCTGCGCCGTGGCATTCAGGCTGTTGCTGCCCAGGGAGGTGTTGCTCAGGGTCGCGTTGTTGAGTGTTACCGCCGTGCCGTTCGCGCCACCATTGGCCGTCACGCTGGCACCGTTGGTCTCGGTCAGCGTGCCGCTGATGGTCACACCGGAACCGTTACCGGTGGTACCACCGGTGACATTGACGCCATTTAACGTTGTATTGGTCACGTTCACGCCTGTGCCGTTGGTGGAGCTACCCTGAATGCTGACGCTTGCCCCACTGGCCTCGGTCAAGGTATTGGCGCGTGTTCCTCCCGCAGGCAGGTTGCCAATCTGGACGCCAGATCCATTCACTGACGTACCGATCAGGTTGACGACGGCTCCGCTCTGAGTGCTGATATTGTTAAATGCCAGACCAGAACCATTATTGGCCGTGGCATTGACGGTAACTGTCGTGTTATTTCCGACGTTCAGGTCGGAAAATATCGCGCCGGAACTTCCGCCACTGCTCGTACCTGTCAGGGTGACGCTACCGCCGCCGGTCACAGTGAGAGCCTGGGGACTGTCACTGCTTATGTCCACAACCGTGAACGCCGCAGAGTAGGGTGCGTACAGACCTGTTGTCTTAACGAAATTCGACTTGGCATCCAGGTTCAACGAAGCACCCGCCGCCACGTTGAGCACGATGCCGGTATTGGCGCGGATACCCGGGGTATATTCTCCACCGTCGCCGCTAATCGCCAGGTTTCCGTTAAGCACGGTGATGGTACCTGTCAGCACCACCCCGGGGGTGCCGTCATAATAGATATCGAAACCGCCGTTGGACACGCCCGTGATCTGGCCGCTTCCAGACAGATCAAAGATATCGTTGTTCAAGGTGACACCACTACCACCCGCAGCAGTCCCGTTGAGCGAATTGGCGGTCGCATTGACATCCAGCGTGCTCGCCTTGAATTTCGAGTTGTTGAGGCTGACCGCTCTGTTTTTGTAGGACAAATTACTGTAATTCGCGCTCGCGTCAATTTTGATCGCGTTGCTGGCAGTGATATTGCTACTGTTGATGGTCACCGTGCTTGCACTGACCGAGACATTTCCGGCCGATACATTTTCATTACTCAGGGTGATATTGGTACCCCCCAACAGGACATTGTTGGTGGCGGTGATAGTGCCATTGCTGATGGTCCCGTTGTTGCTTACGTTTACCGTGACATTCCCGGCCGATACCTGTTCATTGCTCAGGGTGATATTGGTACCCCCCAACAGGACATTGTTGGTGGCGGTGATAGTGCCATTGCTGATGGTCCCGTTGTTGCTTACGTTTACCGTGACATTCCCGGCCGATACCTGTTCATTGCTCAGGGTGATATTGGTACCCCCCAACAGGACATTGTTGGTGGCGGTGATAGTGCCATTGCTGATGATCGCTGTATTTGCGTTTATCGTGACATTCCCGGCCGATATCTGTTCATTGCTCAGGGTGATATTGCTATCGGCGGCCCCCAAATTCAGATTGCCGGTAACGGTGATATTTCCGTTTTCAAAACTGACACCTTTGAAAGAGGCATTCCCTCCCGTCACATTGACATTCGCGCCAGACAACAACCAGCCGCCCAACCTGCCCGGCTGCGTATAGTCCAACACGAAATCGCCGTTCGCACTGAGATTGAAACTGGTCGCATTGACGCTGGTCAGATTCTCGATGCCACGAGGCATGACGATAGTCATCAACTCAACCGGGGTAAACGTCTTGGTGCCGATGACGTTGCGAACTATATCCGGACTGCCTTTGGACGACAGGGTGATGTTAGCGGCGTTGGCGATTCCCCCAATTTTGGTGAAGTTGAGATTGAAACCCTTGCCTGACGAAGACGAACCACAGATATTGAGAGTGCCAGCAGAAATCGTCACCGCCGAATTGCTCAGATCGACACCGGTTCCCTTGGCCGAGTATCCCGAAATGTTGAAATAGCCGGCAACAGTGATCGTTCCGCCATTAGTGAACCAGATACCTTGCTTCGTGTTGGGAGAGCTACCCTGCAATGTGACATTGGTACCGGTGAAGTTGCCACGCACCTGAATGCCGGTCAAATTGTTCGTCACGCCGTCGTTCGGCCCGCCATACCCGACGAGGGTCGAATTGGTCAGTGTGGCGTTATAAAGAAGAAGCCCTGCATCCCACGCCTTGGCTCGCCCCGTCAGCGTTGAATCGATAATCTTCGCGCCATTTCCCACGACCACACCGGCAGACATAGCCAGCCCGGTATTGGTATGGTTGGTCGTACCGTTGATCGTTGAGTTGACGATCGTTCCATAGATGTCAGCAGCCGGTGCCGCCGTCGTTGTCTGTCCTGAATTCGACGTTGCCACGATGGTGCTATCCGCAACACGTGCAGCGACGTCTTCCCTGAAGCCTGTTGTCGTCTGGGAACCTGCGGTGATGGCCGTGTTCGTCAGATTGCTGGTGCCGGTAACATAGACACCGATACCCGTGCCCGATTGACCGTTGATTGCCACAGGCGCCCCGCCTGTGGCCCGGATCACGCTGTTGTTGAGAAGGACGGCCGGACCGGTCGCCGATTGACCGATGATATTGCTGCCCGTGCTGCTGCCAACATCAATGGTCGAAGCGGTGACATTGATACTGACGTTGTTGCTGGCGTTGGCTTGCCCCATCCTGAGACTGCCGTTATTGGTCGTGATGTTGGCATTGTTGACCAGGATGGACGTGACCGCCGATGACTGGCCTGCGCAGAGGTTGACATCCAGCGCACCCGCCGTCGAGGTGATGTTGTGGTTGCTGATGACGATGTTGCCATCGGCTTTGAGCGTCAGGCTCGTCGCCGTATTGCCAGTGCTCTTGACAATATCGGCACCGACCGTGATGTTGCCCAACTGCCCGGTGACGTCCGAGCCATTGGTCAGAATGGTGACGTTGGTGCCCGCGTTGAGCTGGCTGTTGATGCTGGTATTGAGGATTTGCGAACCATTGCCGGTGGGCTGCCAGATCGCCGAACCGCTATCGGTGTTATTGACCGTGCTGGAACTGACGATGGTCACATCGGTCGGGTCGAGCAGCCAGTTACCCGCCAGGCCATTCACGGCCGACGCGTCGACGCTGCCGAAGGCCTGCAGGTTGCCGTGGGAAGAGGTCTCGACCTGGCCGCCATTACCGCCTTGCTGAGCCCCTCTTGCCAGGATCAGGCCCTGGAAGTTGGTGTAGTTGTCGGACCAGAGGACAGCGGTACCGCCGTCCCCTTTCTGTCTGGCAGAGACATCGATGACCGCGCCGCGATCCATCACGACGGCCTGCGCATTGGCAATGCTCGCGTCCTTGCCCTGCCAGCCACCGCCGACATTGACTTGCCCGCCACCTTGCTGACCAGTCGCATCGATGGTGCTGCCGGTCACCAGATGGACGTTCTGGCCGGTCACCACCACCTTGCCGCCTCTGAGGCCTGAGACGTCAATGCTTCCCGCCTGCGTCACGATACCGGCGCTGCCGCCATCGAGCGTGACCTGACCACCCAGGCTGCTCAGCGAGTTGGCGCGAATCACACCGCTGTTGTTGACGCTTTCATTGAGCACCTGCTGCTGCCCGCGTGCGGTCAGGTAGACCCGGCCGTCCTGCGCGGTGATAAGGCCCTG
Organism: Herbaspirillum sp. DW155; assembly: GCF_037076565.1. Classification (NCBI taxonomy): domain Bacteria; kingdom Pseudomonadati; phylum Pseudomonadota; class Betaproteobacteria; order Burkholderiales; family Oxalobacteraceae; genus Herbaspirillum; species Herbaspirillum sp. DW155. The sequence goes on from NZ_AP029028.1 coordinate 3,387,715, forward strand.
ATTTTTGACCAGTGCATCGACCACGCTGCCATCCACTGATACGGTCGTTCCGTTGCCATCCACCTGCAAGGTGATCTGCTGCCCGGCCACCAGGGAAGTGGTTCCGCCCGGCGTGCTGATCACGCCCTGGTTATCCACCTGGTTGGCAGCCAGCACCACAAAGCCACCGCTGGTAGCGCGAAGATGCCCCTGATTGATGACCTGGCCGACGCTCGCGGCGCTGGCGCGCAGTTCATACTTGCCTGCGGCAAAGTTGGCATCGGACATGCTGTAGGTCGAGGCAAGCAGGCCACCGGTGTTGATGACCGCATCTTTACCGACCAGAACACCGTTGGGGTTGAGCAGGAAGACCTGGCCATTGGCGTTGAGCACGCCCATGATCTGCGAGGCCGAGCCACCACCGATGACCCGGTTCAGGGCGACCGAGCTGCTTGCCGGCTGAATGAACGTGACCGAGTTCTTCGCACCGATATCGAAGCTCTGCCAGTTGATGGCCATGCGATCGGTCGCCTGCTTCACCGTCATGGCATTGCCATTGCTGGCGATACTGCCCTGCCCCACCGCGACCTGGCCATTGGTCGGCAGACCGCCCGCCACCGCCTGCATGACCGGCAGGGCGATCAGACCGAAGGCCGCCCACAAGACAACCGTGAGCGGCTTGAGCGCAAGAAGCAGCATACCGTTCGCTGCGGCGCTGCGGCCCGCTTGTTCGTTGACGCTGCTGGTCAGTGCGCAGTTCGAGGCGATTTCACTGACGACATCGATCCGGCCAAGCTTTTTGTTATAAATCGTTTTGAATATGCGGTTCATAGGGGCGACCTTTATCTGCCTTTACATGAGGTATGCGCGGAGTGCGACCTGGCTCAGAAGCTCTTGGCGGCGGTAAACCAGAGGCGATCCTTCGATCCGCTCCCCGATACCGGCCCGGCTTGGCCGGTACGATGCGCCCAGCTCAGCGCCAGGGTGTAGTCTTTGGCGCGTGTGAGCTTCACGTACAGCCCGGCCCCGGCGAAATTGACTGCGTTGTCGTTCACCAGCACAGCACCGGTCGGGCTGCTGTTGTCGATCATCTGCCGGCCCCAGCCCTGGTCATAGAAAGCGGCTACGGTGACCTGATGACCCGCCCCCAGCCAGCTGAGGTCCGGCAGTCCCGTCTTCCAGCGCAGCTCGCCGGTCAGGACCGTAGCCTCCGCCACGGCACCGGTGCCAGTGTCATAGGCCCTGACGGCGTAGGGACCACCCATGAGCATCTTCTGGGAACCATCCAGATTCTTGTTGGCGTACTGGCCGTTGACGCTGCCGTACAAAGACCATTGGGGCGACACGCTCTGCTCATGGCTCAAGAGGTAATTGAACCTGGCAAACTCACCCCGCGTACCCGTCAGATCGGCATAGTTGATGAAGGACGAACTGTCATTCCTGTAATCGATATCGCCATAGGTCAGCTGTGCATTGAAGCTGGTCACGCCGCCGGCGACCAGTGCGGCCGAGCCTCGCAGGGAGACCGAACCACGAGTGATGCTCTTATCCGCCGGGCCATCAAGGAGATCGGAAATGACCGCGGGATAGCGGTCGGTCAGGCGGTCGATACCGGCATCCAGACGCAGGTCCACGACCGCATTGGCACGTCGCAGCAGCGGGTAGTTCAGGTAGAGAAGAGCGGTGGTCGAATCGCCCGTGTAGAGGTTGCCGGACACGTTGTACTGATAGTTCAGATGCGCCAGAATGCCGCCCAGACGCCATCCATCGCCCCCGATGAGCGCGCTGTAGTCGAGCGCGCCGGCAAGGGTGTGCTCGCCACCGACCGTGGAGGCGACCATATCCAGACGCAACTGATCGCCACGACCCAGCAGATTGTTCGCATAGCCACCCGCCAGTGCACGCCAGCGCCCGGTGGTGCTCATCCCCTGGTTGTCTGCTCCGGCATAGCCGCCGATGCGCTCGGCCTGGCTGGCTATCACCTCCATCTGGGAGGTACCGCTTTGCGTGCCCGGCCTCATGGTGACCGACGCCGTCATGCCCGGCACGTCATTGAGCAGCATGGAGAGACGCTCCAGTTCCGCGCGATGGACAATCTGGCCCGGCACAAGCTGCTCCCTGGACAGACGCGCCACCAGCTCGGCATCGACCTTGCCTTCGGTTTGCACCGCCGGCTTGTCATATCGTCCCGGCACGATGCGCACGCCGAGAACACCGCCTTGCAGCGCCTCGGGCGGCAGATAGGCCTGCGCCAGCAGATAACCCTCGCTACGGTAATAGGCCGTGATGCGCTCGGTCATTTCCTCAAGCTGATCGAAGGTGACGGGCTTGCCGGTGTAGTCAGCAGTGATGGCCTTGACTCTCTCCTGCCGTACAGCAGTGCCCATGTAGTTGCCCATCCCATCCACATCGTCCACGACGATACGCTCGACAACCACGGTGGCCTCATTGCCGCTACGCACGCGCTTCTCTACAGGCACATCCATATTCAGATTCGGTTGCGTCACCCCAGGCATCGGTTCGGGCCTGGTCATGGTGTTGCCAATGACGCCGGCACCGGGCTCCGCCGCCAGTACCGTAGCCGAGGACATTGCTCCGATCAGTAGCGCCAGTGTGCGCCTTGGCAGCTTGCGAGAGTTGCGTTCTGTTTTCATAAAAACCTGTCCTCAATTTCAATTCCGTGCACATCGCTGAGCGCTGAATTGGGCTAAAAAGCCGAAAAATATTGAAGACAGGAATATGAACCTTAAGCAAAAGCATTTTTATAAGACGAATCTTATAAGCGCCTAGGCCGGTACTTAACTTCGAAAAAAATCGAGATCGGGGCCGGGGAGGGGCTGACCTGCCCGGTTTTTCTGGACCAGATTAATGAACAATCTCCCGGGATCGATAACGACTACTGTGTTTTCTTTCCCTTTTGACGCCGGGTCATTCAAGCAGGAAGACGGTATTGACTTTTCTATCGGCGCCCTGGCCGCTCCACTGCTCCCCGCGCTTCAAACCCTACGCGCGCCAGTTCTTTGCCGCCCTTATCCTGCAAGACCAGCACATGCTTTCCCGGCCAGGGCATCCAGTCGAAGTCCATCTCTTCTTCTGCCAAGGCGGATGCGCCGACGGCCGCCTTCTGCGCCTTCACCCGCCCCGCCTGCATGACCGCCTGCGGCATCAGCTTGCCATCGAGCACCCAGCGGCTGCCCGCCGGGGCGCCCTGGGCACGGACGCGAATGCGTTGACGCGCGGGGGGGATATCGGGATCAAGCGCCACCAGCAGCCCTGCGGTCGGATAAATAATGGCCGGACGAATATCGCGCGCATGCGCCAGCCGGATCTCCGCCTGTGCTGTGCCCGGTAAAAAGTATTCGGTGCGGGCCGCTTCCACATCCTGTTCATAACGGATCGTCTGCGCCTGCACACCCGCAGGTCGGGCGGGCGGCCCGTTCCCGGCAGCCCGGCTGGCGCTGCGCCCGCGCTCATGCAGATATTGCATGACCTCCTGCCACACCGGTGCCGCACCGGTCACGCCTGACACGTCCCACATCGGCGCCCCGGAGGCATTGCCGACCCATACGCCCACCGTATAACGCGAGGAGTAGCCGACACACCAGTTGTCGCGCATGTCCTTGGAGGTGCCGGTCTTGACTGCCGTCCAGATGCGCGTGGACAGCGCATTCTCCAGCCCGAAGGTACGGGCGCGGGCGCTGCGGTCGGAGAGGATGTCGCCGACGATCCAGGCCGCATCGGCATCCATCACCTGCGCGGCGCGCGCTGGCGTGCGTGCTTCATCGAGGCGCGTGCGCAAGGGCGTATAGCGTCCTTGATTGGCCAGCACGCGATAGGCATTGGCCAGGTTGGCCAGCGTGACGTCGGCGCTGCCCAGTGCCAGGCTGTAGCCGTAGTAATCGCCGCTCTCGCGCAGGTTGAAACCCAGCGCCTGCAAGCGACGGAAGAAACGCTCGGGCGTGACCATCACCAGCGTGCGCACAGCGGGGATATTGAGCGAGGAGCCCAGCGAGGTGCGCAGGCTGACCAGTCCCTTGTATTGCTTGTCGTAGTTCTGCGGAATGTAGAGCCCGGCCGAGGTGGCAAGATTGACGGGTGAATCATCCAGCAGGGACGCGGCCGTCAGCCACTTTTTTTCGATGGCCAGTTCATAGAGAAAAGGCTTCAACGTCGAGCCCGCCTGTCGTTGCGCCACGACCCCATCCACATTGGTGGCTGCCGACAACGGGCCGCTGGAACCGACCCAAGCCAATACTTCGCCAGTGGCATTGTCGATGACGATGACGGCACCATCCTCGATATTGCGCTCGGCCAGTCCGGCCAGTTGATGACGCAAAGCCTGAGTGGCAAAGCGCTGCAATTGCGCGTCCAGCGTGGACCGCAATTGCTGTCCGGGTGCATTCAACAGCTTGCGTGCCAGATGCGGCGCAAGCTGCGGCGAATCACTCGTACCAGGCAAATCACGCCTGGCCGACACGCGCGCCAACGCCAGTTCGGTGCGGCCATCCATGCCGTTGCACTGCTCGCCTGCGCCCTCTTCCTTCAAGATGGCGCAGGCGCGTTCGGCCACACGGCGCGGCGTCGCGCTGGGCGCACGGATCAAGGCGACCGCGATGGCGGCCTCACCCTGATCGAGTCCACTCGGATGTTTGCCGAACATCACGCGCGACAGGGCATGCACGCCCACCAGCTCACCCCGGAAGGCCACCAGGTTGAGGTAGGCCTCCAGTATCTGGTCCTTGCGCCAGTTGCGCTCCAGCGATTGTGCGATCCACGCCTGCGAAAGCTTTTGCGTGAGCGAACGCGCACCGGACTTGCGGCGCAGATCGTCATAGATCAAACCCGCCAGTTGCATCGTGATGGTGGAGGCACCGCGTGTCTTCGTATTCCACAGATTGCCCCAGGCCGAGGCGGCGACCGCGCTCCAGTCGATGCCGCTGTGCTGGTAGAAGCGCCGGTCCTCGGAGGCGATCAGGGCATGCCGCAGCGCCGGAGACACATCCTCGACGTTGACCCAGGACAATTTGCGCTCGTCCATGTTCACGCGCATACGCTGCAGCAGCTCGCCGTTGCGGTCCAGCAGACTGGCCTCGGACGGCAGGAAGTCGCGCTGTACTTCGCTGAACGAGGGCAGGGCACTGGCCGCTGTCGGCATCAGCAAGGCCAGCACCAGCGCGCTCATCGAAACAAGCGCGCCGGACCGCACGCTGCAGACGCTCATGCGCATCACTGCGCCGCCTTCACGACCAGCTTGCCATTGGGTACTTCACCGAACATCTCGGGCGCATACATCGCCTCCACCCGCGTGGGCGGCAGATTGAATTCACCCGCATTGTTCAGGCGCACCGTGTAGCTGATGCTGGTGCGGCCCTTGGGCATGGCTTCGTAATACGCGCGATAGGCTTCGAAGCTGCGCTCTTCATAGGCCAGCCAGCCCATGCCACGGTCACGCGGGGCATCCTGCTTGCCTTGGGCAATAGCAGAATCGCGGCCGAGTCCGGAGCCCAGCAAGGTCGCCCCACCCGGTACCGGATCGCTCACCACGACCCAGGTCATCTCGGCTTGCGCATCGATGTCCAGCGTCACACGCAGCACATCGCCGCGTGTATAGACACCGGCCTGCTTCTGCTCGATGGCCTCGACCTTGCGGGTGATGCGATAGCCGGCGGCGAAAGGCTGCTTCAACGGCACCGCCGCCAGGCTCTGCAGCGTGACCCACGGCTTGCCGTTGCCCTCTTGCGCCAGGCGCACGCTGCCACCTTGCGCATTGCCTTCCGGCCAGGGCAACTGCAGCTTGCCGCCATTGGCTGCGCCGCTCCAGGCCAGGCTCTGGGTAGCGGTGCTGGCGCCGTTCTGTTCCAGCGTGGCGCGGGTGATGCCGGTGACCGCTTCGGATTCGAACTTGCGCGCGAATTTCTCCAGCGCGAGGCTGCCCCAGACGTTGGCGGTGGTGGTGCTCCAGTGGCCGCGCTGCTGGCGGCCGATGGCGCCGGCGATCAAACGCGGCATGTCCTCGCGCCAGGCCGGATTGTTCAACTCCAGCAGGATCAGGCGGTTGGCATTGGCGTCGCCACTGCTCATGAGCCACCACCAGTAATCGCCCTCTTCATTGGAGAAACCCATGCGCGTGCCCTGGAAATTCAGGCGGGCGCGCAGGATCTGCTCGGCCTCGTCCAGCTTCTTCTGCCGCTCCGGAATGTTGGCGACACGCTGCAGGATGCCGATCCAGTCCAGCAGGCCCGAGGTGGGCCAGGTGTTGGGATTGATCTGCAGCGAGCCCAGCATTGCGGGCTGCACGCGGTTGTAGCGCGACAGCGCTTCGAGGGCGGCCAGCTTGCGCACGTCGAGGTCCTTCTGCGGTGACCAGAAATCGCGCATCACCTTGCCCTCCACGAAGGCCGCCAGACCATCGAGCATCTTGTCGCGGCTGGCTTGCGGAATGGCATAGCCGGCTTCGTTGGTGGCGGCCAGCAGATAGGCCGTCAGCGTATCGCTGCCGCGGCGTGCGCCACTATCGGCAGGCGGGAAGTAATACGCCAGGCCATCGCCATCCAGATAGGTCGGCAGGTCAGCCGCGATCTTTTGCCAGGCGGCCTCATCGCGCAGGCCGATGGCCTTGGAGGTCTTCTGCTCCAGGCAGGCGAAGGGATAGTTGATGAAATAGCGCGTCAACGCATCGCTGCCACCGGCCAGGCTGGGCTTGAGCGAGAGCGCGAGTCCGCCGCGTCCCGGCAGGCTGTCGGCGGGACGCGCCACATTGATGGCGGCACTCTTGTCCAGCTGGAACAGCGTGGCCTGCTGCACCGTGACCGGCACCGCAGGAACCACGCGCTGGGTGAACTTCATCGCATCGCGGGCGTTCTGGCCGCCCTGCTCCTGGGCGCTGATTTCCCATGCGAGCTGGCTGATGCCTTCCGGCGTCTGCACCGGCCACATGACTTCGGCCGACTGTCCGGCCGCAATCTTCACCTCACGCTCGGGCAGCGTCAGCGTGCTCGTGGCAGTGCCGCCCTGAGCGCGTGCAGCGACCTTGATCGTCATATCGTGCGTGGTGGTGTTGCGCACGGTAACGCTGCCGTTGAAACTGTCGCCCTCGCGCACCAGTGGCGGCAGGCCGGAGATGACCTGCACATCCTGCGTGGAGCGGATGCTGATGCTGCCGGTGCCGAAATCGCTGACGCCATTTTCGGCGATGGCGACGATACGGAAGGACGTCAGCGCATCATTGAGCGGCACATCAAGTTGCGCCCTGCCCTCGGCATCCAGCGTGACATTGGGCTTCCAGACCAGCAGGGTATCGAACAGTTCTCGCGTGGGCGCACGGCCGCCGCCACCACCGGCAGGCGTGGCCTTCTTGCCGTAGTGGCGCTTGCCGACCACCTGCATCTGGGCTGTCGAGGTCTCCACGCCATAGCTGCGCCGTTGCAGCATGGCGCGCAGCACATCCCAGCTGCCGTTGGGCTGCAACTCCAGCAGGGCCTCATCGACCGCAGCCAGTGCGAATTCGCCGCCGGCAGCGGGCTTGCCGTTGGGCAGTTTCACTTGCACCTGTACCTTGGCCGTGGCGCGGATGGGATAAGCCGGCTTGTCGGTACTGACGGCCACTTGCAGGCGATGGCCCGCATCGCCGACGTTGATTTCGGCGATGCCGAATTTCCAGGCCGGTTTGGAGAGATCGACGATGGGACCTGGTCCCTGGTACTCGCGGAATTCATGCCACCAGTTGATCGGCTCCTTCCAGCCCCAGAGGAAGAAGGAATACCATGGCACCTCGCGCATGCGGCCACGCACGGCCAGTACCGACACATAAACATTGGGACCGTATTCGGCCTTGATCGGCACGCTGATGCTCGGATCCTGACCCGACAGCCGGACCACGCGCGTATCGATCACACCCTCGCGCTCCACTGCTACCAGGGCGGTAGCGTAGCGGAAGGGCATGCGCACCTGGAAGGTGGCGGTTTCGCCCGGCTGGTAATTCTTTTTCTCGGGCAGGATATCGATGCGGTCCTGGTTCTCGCCATCGAACCAGACTTCGCCGCGGCCTGTCACCCACACCGAGGAACGCGCGGACGCCGCGTTGCCATTGCCATCCCTGGCGCTGGCGATCAGGTCCACATTGCCTGCTTCGGCCAGTTCGGTCTCGCAGGTGAACATGCCGTGCTGATCGCTCTTGCCCGCGCACAGCTTGCCGAGGTCCTGCTTGCTCTCGTCGTTTTCATAAGCATAGAAACCACCCACCATACGCTTGCGATGTGAATTGGTCTTGCGCGCGAGACCACGGATTTCCACCGGCACGTTTGCCTGTGGCTGGCCGCTGGTGTTGAGGGTGACAGCGGTGAGCGTGAGCTTCTTCTTCACCGAGACCCAGTTGCCGGTACGTAGGCCGACCACCACCGCCGCAGGCCACAGCGGCGTGACGGTGGAGATGGTCTGTACTTCGCCGTTGGGATCGCTGTAGGTCATCTCGGTGAGCAATTCCTGCGGGCGTTGCAGCGCGGGCAGCTTGCCGATGACAGCGCGGCCGGCGCCATTCTTGTCGAGCGTGACGGCGAGCTTGTCGGCGACGATCTTCTGGTCATCGGCATTGCTGTCGTCATCGCTGCGCGGCGCATCGAAGGAGAAGCCATCGTAGCCCGCGATATTGACTGAACGCGAACGCAACAACGAGGACACCTGCACCGCCTGGTTGGCCGCGGCGCCGCCATTGATGTAGTTCAGCTGCAGGTCCAGCGGCAGTTCCTTGATGGCCACCTGTGCGCCCTTGGGCGGGGTGATGCGTCCCTGCATCAGCGGCAGGCGGAATTCCTCCACGCGGAAAGTACCGGTGGCGTAGCTGGGGCCTCCATAGCCACCCTCGTCCTCGCCCGCATCGGACTGGCCGCCCGTATTCGCATTGACCTTGCCGTGGTCGAGTACGACCTCGTAAGTACCCAGCCTGGCTTCCTTGGGCAGGACGAAAGTGGACTCTGCGCTCTTGTTGGCGCGCCAGGTGAGCGGGAACTGGTATTGCTGGCCGCTGCCGAGATGGCTGATGCGAATGCGCGTGGGCAGGTCTTCCTTGCGCACCAGACCGAAGCCCTGCAGGGTCTCGGTACGGATCACGTGCTTCATCGAGACCGTCTCCCCGGCGCGGAACAGGGTGCGGTCGAAGATGGTGGTGGCGCGCGTGGTAAGCGACTTGTCCATGTCGGTGGGCAGGTTGAAACGCCAGGATTCGATGCCCTCGTTCCAGGAGGTCAGCGCGAAGGCCATGTCCTGGCGGCCCTTCTCATCGGTCTTGCGGGCGCTCACGAACAGGCCGGTGATCTTGTCGGCGTTGTCGGCACTGTAGCCACGACTGGCACAGGCGTCGTCGAGGGCCGGCATCATGGCCACGCCATTGGCGTTGGTCTTGCCCTGCCAGAGCTGGGTGCCGTCGCAATTGGAGACGCGAACGTCGGCATCGGCCACCGGCCTGGCATCATCCAGCCGGGTCACCCAGACTGCGCCATTGGCACGGCCCAGCTTGACATGCACCGACAGGTTGGTCACCAAGGCGCTGGTGCGCACGTACATGGGCTGCGGCTTGCCCAGCAGCGACGCACCCAGCTTCTGCGATTCCAGTTCGACCACGTAGAAGCCGGGATCTTTCAACGGAATGCCGATCACTTCGAAAGGCCACTCGCCGTCCTTGAGATCCTTCTGCGCGGGCAGATCGAGTTTCTTTGCGCCCGGCTCCTTGTCCAGCAGGCTGATGCTGCGGGTATCCACCTTCTTGGGATCGCCCCATTTTTCGTGATACTTGTTCAGGCGCGTGAGCCAGGCGATGACCGCCTTGTCGCCATCGACCTTGAGGTCGGCCACCTGCCCCGGCATGGCGCGGCCATCCTTGCCACGCACCTGCAGACCGGCTTCCACACGGCGCAGCGTCACCGGCAGCGTGGGGTCGGCATTGAGTTCGATGATGCCGAACGGGGCCGCCGGGAATTTGGCCAGCGGCGGGAAACCGGCCAGCGCCGACTTGAGCGGGAAAGCGCCCGCATTGGCCAGCGTGCGGCCATCCTCATCCTTGAAGCCGGACGGCAGGCTGATGGTGAATTCGGACTTCTCCGGGAAGGGCGGCTTGAAGCGCAGCTCGCGCACCGCTTCGTCCTTGTCGCCTTCCAGCGTGGGCTTGATCTTGCCGGTGGTGGCGTTCATCACCACTTGCTCGGCCAGCTTGCGCGGCACCGGCGCCGAGAACGAGAGCGTCACCGGAAGAATCGGCGAGCAGGCCGCATTGGCATTCTCGCGCTGGCACGACAGGCTGGCGGCAAATTCGCTGCGCACCTGGAAATTGAATACCTGCGGCTTGGACGTGAGGATGGAAGGCGCATTGGCCGCAGCGATGCCGCGATCCCAGACCAGCTTCACGTGGGCGTCATTGGGCAGGCGCTGCTGGCATTGCACGATGGTCACCGCAGCCGGGTCCACGCCCTTGGCGAACTCATGCAGCAGCGCCTTGCGGTCGGCTTCGCCAACCGCCCTGGCGGGAATGCGTTCGTTGATGCCTTCGGCTTCGCAATACACATGTTCGCGCACCGACGTCTCAGTGGCCGGCCCGTTCTGGAACAGGATGAAGGCCTGGTCTTCGGCGATCTGCGCGCCGCTATAGGGTTGGACCCGGCTCACTGCCGGACCGCCGGTGCTGAACTGGAAGCGGGTCTTGCCGCTGACCGTATTGCCCGCGACGGAACGCATATCCGCGCGCAAATTGAAACTGCAGCGGGTGCCGGGCGGCAAATCGCGTTCGAAGTCGTAGACCCAGTTCTTGTCATCGGCCCAGCGCGCGGTGCCGGCGATGGCGCAATCGGCCTCGAAGGGTGAAGCCGCCTTGGGATCGCCGAATCTGACCATCGGTTCGGAGAAGCGCGCCCGCACCTGGCGGATGCGCTGGACCTCACCCTGCGGCGAGAACGACAGCACGCTGGCATTGGCGGCCAGGGCTGAAGGTGCGATCAGGGCGGAGGCCGTCACCAGGCTGGTGAGGGCTGCGCCTGCCAGCAGCAGGCCGCGCAGGGCCGATCTCCATGGGCGGCCTGTGGCCGTGCCGTTTTCCGTTTGCTTCATCTTGTTCTCTCCGGATCAATCTTGTCTTGATGACGGCCACAGGTTCCTTCCCCCTGACGGCGATGCTGGCGCTCAGACTGGAATAACGGCAAAACGTTTCCGATTTATAGCTTGCATTGCAAAAAATCGAGGAAGCAACTGATGCGGCGTGACAGGCGGGTGTTGTGGTAATACACCGCCGATATCTTCTGGCGAAAGCCGCTGTCGTAGTGATCCAGCACACGGACCAGACGCCCCGCCGCCAGGTCGGCATCGGTCATGAAGGCGGACAGGCAGGCGATGCCTTGTCCCTGCAGCGCCAGATGGCGGATGGTTTCGCCGCTGGAGGCGCGGATCGCCGGCCTTACCTGGTAGCGGTCACCTGCGGTGTGGCGCAACGGCCAGTGGTTGAGGCTGTCGGGCTGGGAAAAGCCGATCAGCTGGTGCTGTTCCAGCGCCTCCACCGATTCGGGGGCGCCATGACGGGCCAGGTAGTCCGGACTGGCGACGATGTTCAGACGGGACGAAGTGAGGGGCCGCGCATGCAGGGTGGAATCCTGCAATTCGCCGATGCGGATGGCAATGTCCACACGCTGCTCCACCAGATCGATGAAGCGGTCATGGGTGGTCAGCTCCAGTTCGATGTCGGGATAGGCGGCGCGGAAGGCGCCCACATGCGGTACCACACAGTGCAGCATGAAAGGCACGGCGGCGTCCACGCGCAGTTTGCCGACCGGTTTGCGGCTGCGCATGCGTACGGTGTCTGCGGCCTGCTCCATGGCGGCCAGGATGGCGCGCGCCTGCTCCAGGAAGGCTTCGCCCTCTTCGGTCAGCTCCATGCGGCGCGTGGTGCGGGTCAGGAGCCTGGCCCCCAGCTTGTCTTCCAGACGCGACAATGCGCGGCTCACGCCCGAGGTGGTCTGTTCCAATACTTCGGCTGCAGCCGACAGGGTGCCGGCTTCCACGACGGCGACGAAGGTACGCAATTCCTCCGATTGAATCGTCATTGTTGACTCCAGATCAAATATTCTTTGATTGTAAGGGCATTTTTCTCAACAAAGACGGCGCGCACAATCCTTCATATCGCTGGCAATCCATCACCGATGGACCAGCCTGAACCCCTCACTCCACAAGGATTGCCATGCCAATTGCACTTTGGGCGCTGACCATCAGCGCCTTCGCCATCGGGACTACCGAGTTCGTCATCATGGGTCTGCTGCCGCAGGTCGCCACCAATCTGGGCGTGAGCCTGTCCTCGGCCGGTCTGCTGGTAACCGGCTATGCGCTGGGCGTATTCGTGGGCGCCCCGTTGGTCACGGCGACCACCGGACGCCTGCCGCGCAAGACCTTGCTGATCGCCTTGATGGTGGTCTTCGTGGTGGGCAACCTGGCCTGCGCCATCGCGCCGGGCTATGCCACGCTGATGATCGGGCGCGTGGTGGCTTCCTTCGCCCATGGCGCCTTCTTCGGCGTTGGTTCGGTGGTGGCCACCAGCCTGGTGCCCAAGGAAAAGCAGGCCTCCGCCATCGCCCTGATGTTCACCGGCCTGACGGTGGCCAACGTGCTGGGCGTCCCCTTCGGCACCTGGCTGGGCCAGAGTTATGGCTGGCGCGCTACCTTCTGGGCGGTGACCGCCATCGGCGTGATCGCGCTGGCCGCCACGGCCGTGCTGGTGCCGCGCTCGCAAGGCGGAGACGAAGCCGACTTCGGCCAGGAAGTGCGCGTGCTGATGCGCCCGCAGGTCATGCTGGGGCTGCTGATGACGGTACTGGGCTTTGGCGGCGTGTTCGCGGCCTTCACCTATATCGCCCCGATCCTGACGGACATCAGCGGTTTTCCGCCCTCTGCGGTCTCGCCCATCCTGTTGCTGTTCGGCCTGGGACTGGTGATCGGCAACCTGGCCGGCGGCAAGCTGGCTGACCGGAAGCTCATGGCCACCCTGCTGGGTAGCCTGGTGCTGCTGGCGGTGGTGCTGGTGCTGTTCGGACTGACCAATGAAAACAAGATCGCCGCCATCATCGGCGTGGGCCTGATGGGCATAGCAGCGTTCGCCACCGTGCCGCCGCTGCAGATGCGCGTGCTGGAAAAGGCGACCGGTGCGCCCAACCTGGCCTCGTCGGCCAACATCGCCGCCTTCAACCTGGGCAATGCGGCCGGGGCCTGGCTGGGTGGTGTGACCATCGATCATGGACCGGGGCTGCATGCGGTGCCTTACGTTGCAGCACTGCTGCCGCTGGCAGGCATCGTGGTGGCGCTGATGAGCTGGAAGATGGACGCCAGCCCGGCCGCACTGTCCCGCGCGAACGCACCACCAGCTGCTGATCCCCGGAGAGCGCCATGAGCCATTCCGCAAACGCCACCGCGCCCACATCGCCCTGACGGGGGTTTCCTGCGCTACGATACCTTCAACGAACGCAAGATCATTCCGTCGTCCTGAAGGGCTGAGCCGGTCATCAACGGACGAAAAAAAGAGCTTGCCGCGGCAAGCTCTTTTCACGTCTGACATCAGCTTCAATGAATCCAAAGCGAACGATCAGGCACCCTTCTTGATCCAGGCCGCCAGTTGATGCGGCCCCAGGCCGTCATATTCTTCGAACGGCTGGTGAATCCACGGGTTGGTCGGCAGGTAGTCGATGTGGAAATCAGGTTCCACGACCGAGCAGGCCTTCCACCACAACACGGCACTCTTGATCTCGGTGACGGAAGGATAATGTTCCTTCAGGTGGACCATCACCTTCTGCAGGGTCACGCCGGAATCGACCAGATCGTCCACCAGCAGGATGCGGCCACCCAGGCTGCCCTTGGTGATGGTGATGTACTTGGCGATGTCCAGGGAGCTGCGGATGGTGCCGGCGGCTTCACGGTAGGAGCTGGTCGAGAGGATCGCCAGCGGGACATCGAAAATGCGCGACATCACGTCACCCGGGCGCAGGCCGCCGCGCGCCAGGCACAGCACCTGGTCGAACTGGTAGCCGGACTCGTAGACCTTCAATGCCAGTCGTTCGATCAGGCGGTTGTAGTCGTCCCAGGAGACCCAGAGGTCTTTGTCGTCAGAGATCTTCATATTCTTGATTGCTTCGTAGTGCCTTGTTGCCCTTGCGGGCGATTGCGTAGTGAATTACTTGAACGGATGGCGCAAGACGATGGTCTCTTCGCGGTCCGGGCCGGTGGAGATCATGTCGATGGGCACGCCCACCAGTTCCTCGATGCGCTTGATGTAGGCGCGGGCGTTAGCCGGCAGCGCGTCCAGCGACTTGGCGCCGACGGTGGTCTCGGACCAGCCGGGCATTTCTTCGTAGATCGGTTCGCAGGCAGCGGCTTCTTCCGCGCCGACCGGGAAGATGTCGACGGTCTTGCCGTTGAGCTTGTAGCCGGTGCACAGCTTCAACGACTCCAGGCCGTCCAGCACGTCCAGCTTGGTCAGGCACATGCCGGAGACGCCGTTGATCTGCACCGAGCGCTTCAGCAAGGCAGCATCGAACCAGCCGCAGCGGCGCGCACGGCCGGTGACGGTACCGAATTCATGGCCGACCGAGGCCAGGTGCTTGCCGGTGCCGGCGTCCGTCGGCAGTTCGGCCGGGAACGGGCCCGAACCGACGCGGGTGGTGTAGGCCTTGGTGATGCCCATGATGTAGTGCAGCATGCCCGGCCCCACGCCCGCACCGGCGGCGGCATTGCCGGCCACGCAGTTGCTGGAGGTGACGAACGGGTAGGTGCCGTGGTCCACGTCCAGCAGGCTGCCTTGCGCGCCTTCGAACAGGATCTTGCCGCCGGCCTTGTGGATGGCATACAGGTCGCTGGAGACGTCGGTGACCATGGGCTTGATGCGCGGCACGTTGGCCAGGGCTTCGTCCAGGGTCTTCTGGTAGTCCACCGGCTGGGTCTTCAGGTAGTGGGTCAGGACGAAGTTGTGGTAGTCCAGATTGGCCAGCAGCTTTTCGGCGAAGCGCTTTTCGTTGAGCAAGTCAGCCACGCGGATAGCGCGACGGGCCACCTTGTCTTCGTAGGCCGGGCCGATGCCCTTGCCGGTGGTACCGATCTTGTCGACGCCACGGGCGGCTTCACGCGCCACGTCCAGCGCCACGTGATACGGCAGGATCAGCGGACAGGCGTCCGAGACCTTCAGGCGCGAGCAGACTTCCACACCGGCGGCTTCGAGCTTGTCGATCTCGCGCAGCAGGTCGGGCACCGACAGCACCACGCCGTTGCCGATGTAGCAAGCCACGCCTTCGCGCATGATGCCCGAGGGAATCAGTTGCAGCGCAGTCTTCTTGCCGCCGATGACCAGCGTGTGGCCGGCATTGTGGCCGCCCTGGAAACGCACCACGCCCTGGGCGTGATCGGTCAGCCAATCGACGATCTTGCCCTTACCTTCGTCGCCCCATTGCGTACCGATGACGACGACATTCTTTGCATTGCTGTTCTGTAACATGACTCAACCCAAGTTTTTGATAATCCAGTTTCCATTGCTGAAATCGAGTGCGCGATCGCAATCGAATTCGTCCTGATCGTTTTCGTGGCCGGGAAGGCTTTGGATCACGATCTCTCCCGCTTGCCGCAATTGCGCTATTTTCTCACGCAGACCGGCGTCCCTGCCCCAAGGGGCGAGGATGGCGCGTTTTCGTTCTGCGCCCGGCATCAGTCGTGCCAGTTCACGCAGGTCCAGGGAGAAGCCGGTAGCCGGCCGTGCACGGCCGAAAGCTTCACCCACATGGTCGTAGCGGCCGCCGCGCACCACCGCATTGGGCAGGCCCGGCACATAGGCGGAAAACATCACGCCGCTGTGGTAATGGTAGCCGCGCAGGTCGGCCAGATCGATGGTGACGGCCGCGCCTTCATGGCCGGCCGCCAGTTCCACCAGGGCTTGCAGCTCGTCGAGCGCCTGGCCGATGCCGGGCAGCGCCGGCAAGGTGATACGGGCGCGGGCGATGACCGCGATGTCGCCGTACAGGTTGGGCAGCGCCAGCAAGGCGGCGCGGGTACCTTCCTGATAGGAGGCAGTGATTTCCTTGAGGCCCGGCACATCCTTGGCCTGCAGCAGGCCGAAGAGCTGCGCTTCATCGCGCTTGGCGGCCGCATCATTGGCGATGATGGCACGCAGCACGCCGACGTGGCACAGGTCCAGGCGGATGGTGCGCATGCCGGCCAGGGCCAGCGAATTCAAGGCCAGTTCCTGAATTTCGGCATCGGCTTCGAGGCCGGCATGACCATAGATCTCGGCGCCGATCTGGATCGGTTCGCGGGTGGCGTGCAGGCCTGTCGGGCGCGTATGCAGCACGCTGCCCGCATAGCACAGGCGGGTGACCGAAGCGCGATTGAGCAGGTGGGCGTCGATGCGCGCCACTTGCGTGGTCATGTCGGCGCGTACGCCCAGGGTGCGGCCGGAGAGCTGGTCGACCAGCTTGAAGGTGCGCAGGTCGGTGTCCTGGCCGGCGCCGGTGAGCAGCGATTCGAGATACTCCAGCAGCGGCGGCATGACCATTTCGTAGCCGTACAGGCGGAAATTGTCGAGCAGGCGCCGACGCAGTTCCTCTATCTTGCGCGCTTCCGAGGGCAAGACGTCGGCGATGTTTTCGGGGAGAAGCCAGTTAGGCATAAACAAAAGTCAAAGCAGAAAAAAACGGTTTGCGTACTTGCGTGGCGCGAACGACAACGAGGCAAGCAGGCGTCCAGACGAACAATCGGGGCGGTCCGGGAATGCCTGCCGCCCCTCTTCTTGCGAACCGGGAAAATTGCATCCCGGAACATGATGTCCGACCCAAAAAAAGGAAAGATGCCCTTTACCAGCGGCATCCATCCGGTTCGCCCTGCCCGCCGGAAATGCACGGCGGCGCAGAACTGTTCACATTATCGCCTGATAAGCGGATTTTTACTTCTTCGCAGCGCTGGCAGTGCCGCCGCCGACTCCCTTGAAGTACTTGAAGAACTCCGAACTCGGATCCACCACCATGACATCGTGACGGTTCTTGAAGCTGGCGCGGTAGGCTTCCAGGCTGCGATAGAACTTGTAGAAGTCCGGGTTCTGGCCGAAAGCCTGGGCGTAGATCTGGGATGCCTTGGCATCGCCGGCACCACGGATCTTTTCGGATTCGCGATAGGCTTCGGCCAGGATCACCACACGCTGGCGGTCGGCGTCGGCGCGGATCTTCTCGGATTCGGCGGCACCGGTGGAGCGCAGTTCGTTGGCCACCCGCACGCGCTCGGACTTCATGCGTTCGAATACCGAGTTGTTGATCTGGTCCACGTAGTCCACACGGCGCAGGCGCACGTCGATGACTTCCACGCCAATCTGCTTGGCTTCGTTGGCCACGCGCGCCTGGATGGCGTCCATGACCCTGTTGCGCTGGCTGGAGATGACTTCACGCACGGTGCGCTTGGTGATCTCATCGTTCAGCGCGGCCTTGACGATCTGCGACAGGCGGTCCTGGGTACGGCGCTCGTCGGCGCCGAAGCTGACGAAGTACAGGCGCGGGTCAACGATGCGCCACTTGACGTAGGCATCGACCAGCACGTTCATCTTTTCGGCGGTGATGAAGCGGTCGGCGTCGGGGGTATCCAGGGTCTGGATGCGCTTGTCCAGATACATCACGTTCTGGAACGGCGGCGGCAGCTTGAAGTGCAGGCCCGGTTCGGTGATGACCTGCTTGACTTCACCGAGGGCGAAGACGATGGCCGCAGAACGCTGGTCCACCACGAAGATGGTGGACGAAGCCAGCCAGATCGCCACCACGGCGACGATCACGGAAGTAACGAGGCGGCCCATCAGCGCACCTCCCTTTCACGCGCATCACGGGGATCGCGGTTTCTCGAATCTCGCATCAGCTCGGAAGAATACACGGTGTCGTTTCCTGCAGTCGAATTGGTGGACGCGGCACTGGGCAGGGCCTGGCTGGCCGCCGGCGCCTGCGGCTTGCCGCTGGCCGGGGCCGCATCGGCGCCGCTTTGCTGGATCAGCTTGTCCAGGGGCAGGTACAGGAGGTTGCTGCCATTCTTCACATCGACCATGACCTTGGTGGTATTGGCGAAGATCTGCTGCATGGTTTCCAGGTACATGCGATCACGGGTGACGGCCGGGGCCTTGGCGTAGGCTTCCTGCACCTGGGTGAAGCGCGAGGCGTCACCTTCGGCATTGGCTACCACGCGGGAGCGGTAAGCTTCGGCTTCTTCCAGCAGGCGCGAGGCGGCGCCGGAAGCGCGCGGGATCACGTCGTTGGCATAGGCCTGGCCTTCGTTCTTCAGGCGTTCGCGGTCCTGGCCGGCCTTGACGGCATCATCGAAGGCGGCTTGCACCTGTTCGGGCGGTTGCACGCCTTGCATGGTGACGTTGGTGATCTGCACGCCGGACTTGTAGCGGTCCAGGATCTGCTGCATGCGCTGGCTCACGTCCAATGCGACTTTTTCACGGCCTTCATAGAGCACGAAGTCCATCTTGCTGCGGCCGACGATCTCGCGGATGGCGGTTTCGGCAACCTGGCGCACGGAATCATCCGGGTCACGGTTGTTGAACAGCCATTCGGCCGCGTTCTTGAGCTTGTACTGGACGGCAAACTGGATGTCGATGATGTTTTCATCATCGGTGAGCATCAGGGATTCCTTCAACTGCTTGTTGCGCACGTTGCCGCGATAGCCAATCTCGGCGGTGCGCACCTGCGACATGTTGACGATCTCATGACCCTGGATGGGATAGGGCCAGCGCCAGTTGAAGCCCGGCAGCGTGGTGTGGCTGTAGCGGCCGAAGGTGGTCACCACGGCGGTCTGGCCTTCCTGCACGATAAAGAAACCGCTGGCCAGCCAGAGGAAGACGACGATGACGGCAATGACGCCCACGCCGATGCCGGCGCCCTTGACGTCACCACGATTGAAACCGCCGCCACCGTTGCCGCCATCGGAACCACCACCCTTGCGGCCGAGCAGGCCGGCGATGCGTTGGTTGAAGTCGCGCCAGAGCTGGTCGAGGTCGGGCGGACCGTCATTGTTGCCGGACGGTTTTTCGGGCCGTTTGTCGCCGTTACTTCCGTTATTCTGATTCTCGCGGTTGTCGTTTTGCGAACCACGTCCCCATTGGGGGTCGTTCAACGAAAACTTGACACCGATTTTCCTGAATAAAGACACAAGCATGCGTTTGCGTTCCGGCTGAAGTGATGGATTAAGAGAATCTAGGAGGAATGCGCGCCAGGAACGAGCAACGAGCCGTCCCCTCGAACGGCTCAAGCGTGCATGTCTTCGGAATCGACTGGCTCAGAACGGCTGCGACCCCTGGCCTCCAAGGCGGCCTTGAGCGAAGCGGCGATCGCTTCGCGCAGCAGATCCAGGCCAGCACCAGACTTGGCACTGACGAAAACCCGCTGGATTTTACCATACTCGTCATATTCGACCGCCGGTTCCAGACCGGCGGCGTCGATCTTGTTCCAGACCAGGATTTGCGGCACGTGGTCAGCGCCGATTTCCTTCAAGACCAGATTGACCTGCTCGATCTGTTCCATCCGCACCGGGCTGGCGGCATCCACCACGTGCAGCAGCAGGTCGGCATGGATGGTTTCTTCCAGGGTGGCGCGGAAGGCTTCGACCAGCTGGTGAGGCAGTTCGCGGATGAAACCCACGGTATCCGAAATCACCACGTGCCCGACCTCGCCCAGGTAGACACGACGGGAAGTCGTATCCAGCGTGGCAAAGAGCTGGTTGGCGGCATACACCCCGGCCTTGGCCAGGGAATTGAAGATGGTCGACTTGCCGGCGTTGGTATAACCCACCAGCGAGACTGAGAAGGTTTCGCTGCGGCCGCGCGCACGGCGCTGCGTAGCATGTTGCCGGCGCAGCTTGGCCAGCACCGCCCGCAAGGCCTTGACGCGCTCGCCCAGCAGGCGCCGGTCAGTTTCGAGCTGGGTTTCACCGGGGCCACGCAGGCCGATACCACCCTTCTGGCGCTCCAGGTGGGTCCAGCCGCGGATCAGGCGGGTCGCCAGATGCTGCAACTGGGCCAGTTCGACCTGCACCTTGCCCTCGTGGCTCTTGGCACGCTGCGCGAAGATATCGAGGATCAGGCTGGTACGGTCGAGCACACGCACCTTCAACACCCGCTCCAGGTTGCGTTGCTGGGCCGGCGACAAGGCGTGATTGAAAATGACCAGTTCGAGCTGGAGATCGGCAACAGCTTCGGCGACTTCTTGCGCCTTGCCGGTACCAACGAAGAGAGCGGCATCCGGACTGGCACGGCGGCCGGTGATGGTGATCACCGGTTCCGCACCAGCCGATTTTGCCAACAGGAAGAGCTCATCCAGACTAGCGGCGAAATCGTTCTTGCCGAAGTCCAGGCCGACTAACGCGGCACGCATGTCAAAATGCCCACGGCGTCAAGCCGGCCAGGTAGACCATTATTCGTCGGACGAGGATTCGAGACTGAGATTGACCGCGCGTGCAGGCACGACGGTAGAGATGGCGTGTTTGTAAACCATTTGCGTAACGGTGTTACGCAGCAGAACTACATATTGATCGAAAGACTCCACATGGCCTTGCAGCTTGATGCCGTTGACCAGATAGATAGAGACGGGAACGTGCTCTTTTCTCAATGCGTTCAGGAATGGGTCTTGTAACAATTGCCCTTTGTTGCTCATGGCAGCTCCACGGTGTTGTTGTGATTAGGACTTGGAGGCACTTCAAGGAATATCAAGTGCTTGACCAACTTTATGCTATTCAATTTAAACGATTTTCGCTCCAACGCCAAAAAACATTGATCGAATAGCAGGATTTACGACTATTTTTCCTGCCGGATGAAAGGATTCTTGCCCGACTTGAACTCGATACGCAGTGGAGTGCCGACCAGGGAGAAAGTTTCCCGGAAGTGCTTTTCCAGATAACGCTTGTAATTGTCGTCGATGGCTTCCAGCGCATTGCCGTGAATCACCACCACCGGCGGGTTCTGCCCCCCCTGGTGCGCATAGCGCAGCTTGGGACGGATCGAACCCTTGCGGCGCGGCTGCTGGTGTTCCAGCGCTTCTTCCAGCGCACGCGTGAGGCGCGGGGTGCTCAGCTTGGCCATGGCGGCAGCGTAGGCCGAATCAATCGACTTCATCAGCGGACCGATGCCGGTCGACTTCAGGGCCGAGATGAAGTGGAACTTGGCGAAGGAAAGAAAATTCAGTTTGCGCTCCAGATCCATCTTGATCTGGTTGCGCTGGTCGCTTTCCATGCCATCCCATTTGTTCACACCGACCACCAGCGCCCTGCCCGACTCCAGCACGAAGCCGGCGATGTGGGCATCCTGCTCGGAAATATCCTGCTGGGCATCCAGCAGCAGCAGCACGACGTTGGCGTCTGAAATCGATTTCAGCGTCTTGACCACGGAAAACTTCTCGATGGCCTCGAACACCTTGCCACGGCGGCGGATGCCGGCGGTATCGATCAGCGTGTAGTGACGGCCTTCGCGCTCGAACGGAATTTCAATCGAGTCGCGCGTGGTACCCGGCATGTCGAAGGCGATCACGCGCTCTTCGCCCAGCAGCGTGTTGACCAGGGTCGACTTGCCCACGTTGGGACGGCCGACGATGGCGATCTTGGTGCCGCGCACGGCCGGCTCTTCCGCTTCAGGCTCCTGGGCGCGCTGGGCTTCGACCTGATCCAGGGCTTCCTGCACCAGGTCGGCCACGCCGTCACCGTGAGCGGCGGAGATCACATAAGGATCGCCCATGCCCAGCTCGTAGAAGTCGGCGGTGACCGAGGTGTACTTCATGCCTTCGGACTTGTTGACCACCAGCAGCACGGAACGGCCGCACTTGCGCAGGAAGTCGGTGATGGTCTTGTCGTGCGGCGTCAATCCCTGGCGGCCGTCGACGATGAACACCACGATGTCGGCCTCGACCACTGCCTGCTTGGTCTGCTTGGCCATCTCATACATGATCCCGTCCTTGGCGACGGGTTCGAAGCCACCGGTATCGATCACCAGGAACGGACGTTCGCCGACCCGGCCTTCGCCGTAGTGACGATCGCGCGTCAGGCCGGGCAGGTCCGCCACCAGCGCATCGCGGCTGCGGGTGAGCCTGTTGAACAACGTCGATTTGCCGACGTTGGGACGGCCTACAAGTGCAATTACCGGTTTCATTTCTTTTCTTGGGGGTCGTTCGTCACTGCCGCTTATTCGGCGACGACGGAGACCACGGTTCCTGATTTGGTTTGGAAAACGACAGACGAGCCGGTAGAGACCGGAGGCGCCTGGATAGCACTGCCGTCGGTAGCCAGACGGGCCACGAAGGCGCCGTCTTCCCGCGACAGGAAGTGAATATAACCCTGGAAGTCACCTACCGCCACCGCCTTGCCCACGCCGATCGGGCTGGAAAGCACGCGGTTCTTCAGACGGTCGTTGCGCCAGATGACGGCACCGGTATCCCGTGCAAACTCGGTGACGGCACCGCCGACATCGGCCGCATAGACGTAAGCGTCATCCAGATTGACGCCCACATCGCTGGAAAACTCCTTGATCCAGCGCACATTACCGTTGAGCAAGTCGAAGCAACCGATACGCCCCTGGTAGGATGCCGCGCAGATGTCACGCGAACCCAGTGCCGGCACGCCCGACACATCGGAGATACGTTCCAGTTCGGTGGTGCCACGCGGATCGCCCACCGGCACCTCCCAGCGCGGACCACCGTTGTTCAGTGCCAGCGCCGACAGACGGCCACCCGGCAATGCGACGAAAGCGGTTTGCGAACCGATCGCGATACCCGGCGCATTGCGCAAGGTCAGCGAGGGCAGGTTGCGCTGGACCATCCAGCGCTGGCTGCCATTGTCGGCATCGTACGCGGTCACGCGGTTATCGATGCTGCGAATGACCACCAGGCCTTCGCCCACGGCCGGTGCCGACAGCACTTCGCTGGGCGCCTGGGCGCTCCAGGTCGGCTTGCCGGTAGCGGCATCGAAGGCCTGGATGCGACCCTTCTCGCCGACCACCACCACGGTGCTGCCATCGCTGCCCACGCCGGCCGTCAGTTCGCCCTCAGCGCGGCTGCGCCACAGGGTCTGGCCGTTCTGGGCATTGATGCGCACCACGGTGCCATCGTTGGCCGCAGCAAAGATGCTGCCGGCGGCAAATGCCGGGGTGAACTGGTAATTGCCGGACTTGCCGACGCTGACCGTCCAGGTAGCCTGGGCGCGCATTTTCTGGGTGAATTCGACCAGCGGTGCAGGCGGATTTGGATCCTTCTTGCTGGAGAACAGCGAGCAGCCGGACAAGGCCACCACGGCCGCCATGGCGGCCACGTTCAGCGCCAGCTTGCCGGCGCGGCGGGATCGTGCAAAGGATGTTGCCTGGGCAGCAGTGGCTGTCACACTACGCATATTCTGTTTCCTCTAAGCGATGGATGGGTTCGCGCGGGATTGCGGTTCCATTCCCGGGCAGATGATCCGCCGTAGCGGATCATGGCCCCGTCAATTCATGGACGCAAACGTTCGGTAGCAGCTCAGGCCTTGGGGGCTTCGCCGCCGATGGCGTCAAGCTTGATCTGGATCAGCTGGCGGCCTGGGTCCTTGGCGTCGCTCTTTTCCAGTGCCAGCTTGTAGGCGCTGCGGGCTTCGTCACGCTTGCCCTGGGCCGCCAGCACATCGCCCTTGCGGTCAGCGATGGCACCGGCGAACTGGGCCGGATAATCGCCCGACAAGACCTTCAGCGCCTCGTCATAGGACTTGGCATCGAGCAGCACGCCCGCCAGACGCACCGCCGCGATGGCCTTGTATTCCTTGCCACGGCCATGGTCGATCACCCATTGCAGCTGCTTCTTGGCCGCGTCCAGATCATTGGCATCGAAGGCCGACTTGGCCGCCACCAGCGCGCTCATCTCGGCGTAGGCGGTGCCGCTGAACTTGTCCTGGATATCGGCGGCGGCACGTTGCACCTTGGAATTGTCCTTGGCGGCCAGCGACTTCTGCTGTTCTTCATAGAGCACCGAGGCTTGCGCCGACTGGCGGCCCTGGTAAGTATTCCAGCCGGTCCAGGCGGCATAGCCGGCCAGCGCGATGATCAGCACCCAGGTCACCAGGTTGCCGTATTTCGCCCACCAGGCCTTGATGGAATCCAGCTGTTCTTGTTCTTCGAGATCGTATGCCATGTAACTCTGCGTTTAGATAAGTTGACGGTCGAGGTGAACGGGTCTTCAGGGGTGATAGTGCACGTGGTCGTGATCATGGTCATGATCGCCCACGATCTGTTCCACGATGTAGTCGACCACGCCGTCGAAGGCCATGTTGCTCTGGTTGGCACGCCCTTCCTCGGCATTGCCTTCGCGCATGTGCTTGACGGTGGCGGTACCGGCCTTGAGCTCGTCTTCGCCGATGATCACGGCAAAGGCAGCACCACTGGCATCGGCGCGTTTCATCTGCGCCTTGAACGAACCACCACCATTGGACGATGCGCAATGTAGCACAACATCGAGCCCGGCAGTCCGCAAACGTTCAGCCAGAACGAAAGATTGCAATTGTGCATCCTCGCCTTGATGGACCAGATAGACGTCGCACTGATTGGGTGCGTACTGTTCACCGCTGGCCTTCATCAGCTCCAGCAGGCGTTCCACGCCCATGGCGAAGCCGCAGGCCGGGGTCGGCTTGCCGCCGAACATTTCGATCAGCGGATCGTAGCGGCCACCGCCGCAGACCGTGCCCTGCGAGCCCAGCTGATCGGTGACCCACTCGAATACGGTACGGTTGTAGTAGTCCATGCCGCGCACCAGGCGCGGGTTGATGGTGAAGGGAATATTGTTGTGGCGCAGGATCTTCTGCACGCCCTCGAAGTGCGCGCGCGATTCTTCACCCAGGTAATCCAGCAGCTTGGGCGCGGCGTTCACCATCGCCTGCATGGCAGGATTCTTCGTATCGAGGATGCGCAGCGGGTTGGCGTGCAGGCGGCGCTGGGCGTCGGTGTCCAGCAAGTCCTTGTGCTGCTCGAAATAGGCGATCAGGTCGGCACGGTGCTTGTTGCGCTCTTCCGCGTTGCCGATGGAGTTCAGTTCCAGGCGGATGTCGGACAGGCCCAGGTCATCCCACAGGCGCTGGCACATCATGATCAGTTCGGCATCGATGTCCGGGCCGCTGAAGCCCACGGCTTCGGCACCGACCTGGTGGAACTGGCGATAACGGCCGCGCTGCGGACGCTCGTGGCGGAACATCGGGCCCACGTACCACAGGCGCTTGGGGCCGTCGTAGGTCAGGTTGTGTTCCAGGGCGGCACGCACCACGCCGGCGGTGTTTTCCGGACGCAGGGTCAGGTTGTCGCCGTTCATGGAATCGGTGAAGGAATACATCTCCTTCTCGACGATATCGGTCACCTCGCCCAGGCCACGCGCAAACAGCGCGGTCGGCTCGACGATGGGGGTGCGGATCTGCTGGAAACCGTAGCTCTTGAGCACCGATTGCACGGTGTTCTCGAACAGTTCCCACAGCGGTGCGTCGGCCGGCAGGATGTCATTCATGCCTTTGACGCCAACGATTTTTTCGACTTTCTTTTGTTCTGACATACCGAAATCCGGAATTTTGCTTTTTACTTCATTTTTGGAAGCTGGAATATGTCGCATCTTTCGTGCGACGGGCCAGCGCAAGTGTACTGCATGGCCCGCAACACCCTCTGGTAGCGGGCCACGCGGCGATCAGGCATGGCGGCCCTGACCGTAATGCGATTCGACGTATTCCAGCACCACGTTCTGGAATTCCTCGGCGATGCGTTCGCCGCGCAGGGTCATCTTCTTCTCGCCATCGATGAACACCGGTGCCGCCGGCGATTCGCCGGTGCCGGGCAGGCTGATACCGATGTTGGCGTGCTTGGATTCACCGGGACCATTGACGATGCAGCCCATCACGGCCACGTTCATGGCTTCCACGCCGGGGTACTTGCCCTTCCACACCGGCATCTGCTCACGCAGGAAGGTCTGGATCTTGTCCGCCAAATCCTGGAACACGGTCGAGGTGGTGCGACCGCAACCCGGGCAGGCGATCACCATCGGGGTGAACTTGCGCAGGCCCATGGTCTGCAGGATTTCCTGGCCGACCACCACTTCCTTGGTACGGTCGCCGCCCGGCTCGGGGGTCAGCGAGATGCGGATGGTGTCGCCGATGCCTTCCTGCAGCAGCACCGACAGCGCAGCCGTGGAGGCGACGATGCCCTTGCTGCCCATGCCGGCCTCGGTCAGGCCCAGGTGCAGCGGATAGTCGCAACGGCGCGCCAGTTCACGGTAGACCGCGATCAGGTCCTGCACGCCCGAGACCTTGCAGGAGAGGATGATCTTGTCGCCTGCCATGCCGAGTTCTTCGGCACGCTGGGCGTTTTCGATGGCCGATGTGACCAAGGCTTCATACATCACCGCCTGGGCCGACCAGGGTTCGGCGCGCCCGGCGTTTTCGTCCATGATGCGCGCCAGCAGGGCCTGGTCCAGGCTGCCCCAGTTGACACCGATGCGCACCGGCTTGTCGTACTTGCAGGCGACTTCGATCATCTGCGCGAACTGCGTGTCGCGCTTGGCGCCCTTGCCGACGTTGCCGGGGTTGATGCGGTACTTGGAAAGCGCCTGGGCACACTCCGGATAGTCGGTCAACAGGGTGTGGCCGTTGTAGTGGAAATCTCCCACCAGCGGCACATCCACCCCCATGCGGTCGAGCTGTTCACGGATCGCGGGCACGGCTGCCGCAGCCTCGGGCGTATTGACGGTCAGGCGAACGATTTCGGAGCCGGCGCGCGCCAGCTCCTTGATCTGGATCGCCGTGCCGATGGCGTCGGCCGTATCGGTATTGGTCATGGATTGCACCATGACCGGGGCGCCACCGCCAACGATGATCTCGCGCGCCCCATGGCTGATGACCACGCGGCGGCTGTTGCGGCGGGCCAGCGGCCCGGAGGCGATCGGGGAGGAAGACATGATGGACAGTCGGTTCAGTTCAGGTTCAGGCGGGCAACATTGCTGCCGCCTGGGGTTTTCAGGTCCAGCGGCTGGCCGCGCAAGGTAGCATCAACGCCGGCCGCGTTGCCGATGATCAGGGTGGCGGCGTCCGACACATCGAAGCTCTCGGTGGTGCCCGCCTTGAGCAGACGCGAGATGATGGTGCTCTTGTCAGCACGGCGGATTTCCACCCACGAATCCTCGCGGAAGGTCAGGCGCAGCAAATCCTTGCTGTTGACGATGTTCAAGCCGCTGGGCACGCTGGTCGAGGACATCTGCGACGGCGCAGCAGAAGAAGCGGCAGGCGCAGCCGACACCGAGGCCGACGCCGGCTGGCTGGCCGCAGGGGTGGCCGCCTGGACCGGCTCCGGCCTGGACGCCGCGGGCGCCGGGGCCTCTGCTGCCGGAGCAGCCGGCCTGGAGGCTTCCTCGGCAGGCGCGGGCGTGATGGTCTCTACGCGCGCATTGACGGGTGTGTCGCTGGAAGCCGCTTCTGTGGCCGGCGCAGGCTCCGCAGCAGCGTCCGGCGCCGCGGCAGATTCCACATGGTGCGACTTCAGGAAGGCCAGCTGCGGCACGTTGGTGCCCAGTTCGGTCCAACGCACGGCAGCAGCACCGGCCAGCAGCGCCAACACCACCACGCCTGCCAGGATGGGCAGCGCCGAGCTGTTGCCGCGCGTACTCATCATCATGGCCGGCAGCGGGCCTTCGGAGAAGGGGGTGGACAGCGAATGCTGCGGCACGATGTGGTCGCGCTGCTGCACTGCCGACTCCTGCGGCATGGCAGCCGCGAGCGCATGGGCATCCAGCCCCAGTACCTTGGCATAGCTGCGCACGAAGCCGCGTGCCACCGCCAGGCCAGGCAGGGCGGCGTAGTTGTCGGCCTCGATGGCCTGGATCTGGCGCGGAGCCAGCTTGACCAGGCTGGCCACCTGCTCGACGGACCAGCCCTTCTTCTGCCGCGCCCCAGCCAGCAAGGCACCGGGCAAGACCTGGGCCGGGGACGATGGGCCGGGGTCTTGCGGTTGCTGCGACGACATTTCGTTCATTTGTTGATCACTCATCAAATGCTCCACATGGAAAAGCTTTTTTTAGCCGGCGCTGGCCGGATTCTTTGGGAGCGTCCCTGCGCGGCATCTGCCGCGTCCCTTCGGGGAAATTCGATAACTTCAGCCTACCCTGACAGACATCGGCAAGACGGGCGATAACTTCAGTGAAAACACAAAAAGGACGTACGATGCCTGCGCCCCAGCGCAACATCGACGCCCCCGCTACGCATTCTGTAAAAAACGGTGCAGCCTCCCTCGCCTTGGCGGCAAAGGCTGGTACCGCAGGACCAGCAAGAAAGTGGCACTGCCCTGCCGTCACCCGGAGATCTCCACGATGCGGCCGAAGTCGCGGCCGAACTTGGCCTGGTATTCGGCCATCTTCTGCATGCGCTCCTGCACGCGGGTACGATCCTTCACTTCGCCGGCCAGCTGACCGCAAGCGGCATCGATATCGTCGCCACGGGTCTTGCGGATGGTGGTCACGATACCGGCATCCATCAGGATCTGCGCAAACGCCTTGATGCGCGGATTGTGCGAACGTTTCAAGCCCGACTCGGGGAAGGGGTTGAAGGGAATCAGATTGAACTTGCAGGCAATGGCGGTCTCGCCTTCCTTCACCAGCGCGACCAGTTCGCGCGCATGGGTGTCGGTGTCGTTGACGCCATCGAGCATGCAGTACTCGAAGGTGATGAAATCGCGCGGCGCGAATTCCAGATAGCGCTTGCAGGCCAGCATCAGCTCGCGCAGCGGGTGCTTGCGGTTCAGCGGAATGAGCGAATCGCGCAGCGCATCGTTGGAGGCGTGCAGCGAGACGGCCAGGGCCACCGGGCATTCCTGGGACAGCTTGTCGATCATCGGCACCACGCCGCTGGTCGACAGTGTTACGCGGCGGCGCGACAGGCCATAGGCATTGTCGTCCAGCATCAGGCGCAAGGCGGTCACGGTCGGCTCGAAGTTGAGCAGCGGCTCGCCCATACCCATCATGACCACGTTGGTGATCTGGCGCTCGCCCTTGGGACCACCCTCGATACCCTTGGTCTTGCGCAATTCGAATTCCGCCATCCACAGCTGGCCGATGATCTCGGCCACGGTCAGATTGCGGTTGAAGCCCTGCTTGCCGGTCGAGCAGAAGCGGCAATTCACGGCACAGCCCGCCTGCGTCGAAACGCACAGCGTGCCGCGGTTTTCTTCAGGGATGAACACGGTTTCCACCGCATTGCCCTGACCCACGTCGACCAGCCACTTGCGTGTGCCGTCGCTGGAGGTATGGTCGCTGATGATGGCCGGCGCGCGGACTTCGGCGCGGGTCTTCAGCTTGTCGCGCAGCGATTTGGCCAGATCGGTCATCTGATCGAAATCAGATACGCCGAACTGGTGTATCCAACGCTGCAACTGCTTTGCACGAAACGGCTTCTCACCCAACTCGCCGCAGTAGGCGACGAGTTGCGCGGGATCCATATCCAGCAGATTGGTGAGAGCTGTAGTCATGATGCTTGCGGTCGGGACCAGGACAGAAAGACGCTGCAGGAATTGCGGCGCCGGTTTCCACCCGAGCCCGGGAGACCGATGAAAAACAGAAACAGATTAACGCGAATAAACGTTCAGTGCCGGGAAGAAATAAGCGATTTCGCCCTTGGCGGTTTCTTCGGCGTCCGAACCGTGCACGGCGTTGGCGTCGATGGAGTCGGCGAAGTCGGCGCGGATGGTGCCCTTTTCAGCCTTCTTCGGATCGGTAGCGCCCATCAGGTCACGGTTCTTCAGGATGGCGCCTTCGCCTTCCAGCACCTGGATCATCACCGGACCGGAGACCATGAAGTCCACCAGATCCTTGAAGAAGGGACGCTCGCGGTGCACGGCGTAGAAGCCTTCTGCTTCAGCGCGCGACAGTTGCGCCATGCGGGCAGCGACGATCTTCAGCCCAGCGTTTTCGAAACGGCTGTAGATCTGACCGATCACGTTCTTGGCGACGGCATCGGGCTTGATAATCGACAGGGTGCGTTCAATTGCCATGAGAAAAACTCCAATAAAAATAATGGCTTAAAGCCAAGAATTGATAATTCAATGAACCTTGTATTTTATCATGAAACCATCACATATCACGTCAATTCACCTCCTTTGACGCCACATGCGGGCAATGGCACAGCACTCAGGGCCATGGCGGACCGGACACAGGGTTCATATAATGTCTGCGCATCTCGAACCAGAGCGAGGGAAGACTTGTCTTAAGGATGAGCCATCATGCTATTCTCTGGCTCGCATTCAACGCTTCGGAGGACATATGAATCAACTGGACACGACCTTCGGCCACTCAACCACGAGCCTGGCCACCCGCAACCGCGTGCTGCGCAACACCTACTGGCTGCTGGCGCTGTCGATGATCCCGACCGTGCTGGGCGCCTGGCTGGGCGTGCAGATGCATTTCAGCCTCTTCGCCGCCAGCCCGATGATCGGCTTCGTGCTGTTCCTGGCGATCGCCTTCGGCTTCTTCTTCGCCATCGAGAAGACCAAGAACTCCGGCTGGGGCGTAGCTTTCCTGCTGGGATTCACGTTCTTCATGGGGCTGATGCTGTCGCGCCTGATCGAGTACACGCTGGGCTTCTCCAACGGCGCCGGCCTGATCATGACGGCCTTCGGCGGCACGGCCATCATCTTTTGCGGCATGGCCACCATCGCTACCGTGTCCAAGCGCGACTTCTCCGGCCTGGGCAAGTGGCTCTTCGCAGGCGTGCTGGTGATCCTGGTGGCCTCGCTGGCCAACATTTTCCTTCACCTGCCGGCGCTGCAGCTGACCATTTCGGTGGTCGCCATCGCCATCTTCTCGGCCTACATCTTGTTTGACGTGCAACAGGTGGTCAACGGCGGCGAAACCAATTACATCTCTGCCACGCTGGCGATTTACCTGGATGTCTACAATGTGTTCGCCAACCTGCTGTCCATCCTGGGCATCCTGGGCGGCAACCGCGACTGAGACAGACAGCATTGTTTCAAGAGCAATAAAAAAGCCGGCATTGCCGGCTTTTCAGATTGATGACAAAGCCTTGGCGAGAGCCAAGGCTTTGTTGTTTAATCGGTCATGCTCAAAAAACCGACAGCCGCCCAGCACGAGTTAGAGATGGTGACCATCGAGATGCTCGTGCCCAAGGACCATCTGCTGCGCAAGATCGACGCGGCGGTGCATTTCGAGTTCATCCGCGAGAAGGTGGCGCATCTGTATTGCGCCGACAATGGCCGCCCGGCACTGGACCCGGTGGTACTCTTCAAGCTCTTGTTCATCGGCTACCTCTTCGGTATCCGCAGCGAGCGCCAGCTCATCCGCGAGGTCCAGGTCAACGTGGCCTATCGCTGGTTTGCCGGATTCCGTCTGACCGACAAGGTGCCGGACTCCTCCACCTTCTCCCAGAACCGGCGCCGCCGCTTCATTGATACCACCGTCTATCAAGAGATCTTCGACGAGATCGTGCGCCAGGCCATTGGACGCGGCATGGTCGATGGCCGCGTGCTCTACAGCGACAGCACCCACCTCAAGGCCAACGCCAACAAGAACAAGTTCGACTACGTTCAAGTTACCCAGACACCCTCGGCCTATCTGGCCGAACTGGATGCGGCTGTGGATATCGACCGTGCCGAGCATGGCAAGAAGCCGCTCAAGCGCGACGATGATGATGAGCCGCCCACCAAAGAGATCAAGGTTAGTCGCACCGATCCCGAGAGCGGCTACATGGTGCGCGACGACAAGCCCAAGGGCTTCTTCTACCTGGATCACCGCACCGTCGATGCCAAGCATTGCATCATTACCGATACCCATGTCACGCCCGCCTCAGTCCATGACAGTCAACCTTATCTGGCACGCCTGGATCGTCAGCGCCAGACGTTCGGATTTGATGTACAGGCCGTTGGCCTGGATGCTGGCTATTTCACACCGGCCGTCTGCCAGGGACTGGAGAATCGCGAGATCAGCGGCGTGATGGGCTACCGCACACCCAACCACAAGCCGGGGACATTCTTTAAACGGGCGTATGAGTACGATGCTTATCGGGACGAATACATCTGCCCGCAGGGTCAGCCCTTGCACTACAGCACCACCAATCGGCAGGGGTATCGGGAATACAAATCCAAGCCTGAACAATGCCGGGGCTGCAAGGTACGCGAGCAATGCACCAATAGCGCCAATGCGGTCAAGGTGGTGACGCGCCATGTGTGGGAGCGCTCCAAGGAGAAGGTGGATGATCGGCGTCGTACCGAATGGGGCAAGCGCATCTATGCCAGACGCAAGGAAACGGTAGAACGCAGTTTCGCCGACGCCAAGCAATTGCACGGACATCGCTATGCCCGCATGCGCGGCTTGCGCAAGGTCGCCGAGCAGTGCTTGTTGGCGGCGGCGGCCCAGAACATGAAGAAGATTGCCCTGCTGGTGGCGCGCTTGCGCGCGCTTTTACCGGGCTTGAACGCCTATGCCAGCGTACAAAAGTGGCTACAGAGAAAAATGAGCGCCTTGCTTAGCTTCTGCGCCATTGACCATCTGCAAATTACCTGCGCCTGAAAAACAAAACCCCGTGTTCGAAAACACGGGGTTCGTCATCAACCTGAGCCGGCATTGCCGGCTTTTTTTCATCCTCGTCCGCTCTTATTCCGGCAAGTCGAACACGGCGATGGATTCAACGTGGGCCGTATGCGGGAACATGTTCACCACACCGGCATACTTGAGGGCATATCCGCCCAGATGCACCAGCATGCCGGCGTCGCGCGCCAGCGTAGCCGGGTTGCAGGACACATAGACGATGCGCTTGGGCTTCAGGTGTTGCTGTTCCGGCGGCAATTCCACCAGCGCCTTGCAGACCTCCATGGCGCCCTCGCGCGGCGGGTCGATCAGCATGCGGTCGAACTTGCCCAGCGCCACGAAATCCTCAGGCTTGGCTTCGAACAGGTTGCGGCAATAGAAACTGGTCTTGGCATCCACGCCATTGACCTTGGCGTTGTCCAGCGCGCGTTCCGTCAGGGCCGTGCTGCCCTCAATCCCCACCACCTCGCGCGCCAGCGTGGCGATGGGCAGCGTGAAGTTGCCCAGGCCGCAGAACAGGTCGGCCACGCGATCGTGCGGCTGCACATCCAGCAAACGTAGTGCACGAGCCACCAGCACGCGGTTGATCTGGTGGTTCACCTGGGTGAAGTCGGTCGGCTTGAACGGCATGCGGATGCCGAACTCAGGCAAGGTGTATTGCAAGCGCGACTCGGCCGGATAGTAAGGTGCTGCCGTATCCGGGCCCTTGGTCTGCAACCACCATTCGATCTTGTGCTCGTCGGCAAAGGTCTTGAGCAGGGACTCATCGGCTGCGCTCAGCGCCTCCATGATGCGCAACACCAGCACCGTGACCTTGTTGCCGTCATCGCCCTCGCCCACGGCCAGCTCAATCTGCGGCATGCGGTCACGGATCGACAGCGCCGCCACCAGCTCACGCAACGGCACCAGCATGGCCGAGACATTGGGCGGCAGAATTTCACAAGTCTTCATATCGGCGATGAAGGATGAGCGCTTTTCGTGGAAGCCCACCAGCACTCCGCCCTTCTTGGCCACGTGGCGCACCGAAATACGGGCGCGATAGCGATAACCCCAGGTCGGCCCGTAGATGGGACGCAGCATCACCTCGGCCTTGGTCTTGCCCAGGTGCCAGAGGTTGTCTTCCAGCACGCGCTGCTTCATGGCGACCTGGGCCGAGGGCTCCAGATGCTGCATGGCGCAGCCGCCGCAGGTGCCGAAATAGTCACATTTGGGCTTCACGCGCAGCGAAGAATCGCGGTGCAGCGTGGTCATCACGCCGGCTTCCCACTTGGGCTTCTTGCGATAGGACGCAAAACTGACGCGTTCGCCCGGCAGCGCGCCTTCGACGAAGATGACCTTGCCTTGCGTGCCATCCTCGTTCTCGAGATGACCAACGCCGCGCCCGTCCATGTCGAGCGACTTGATTTCAATGATGATGTCTTGTTGCATGAGGGAAACCACAGGGTAGGACCGAAGCCCGCTGCCGAAAACAAAAGCGGTATTGTCCGCGATCCGGGACCGGGAGGGAAGCAGCAAGCGAGTCCGGGCGTGGCCGGCACGCAGAAAACCGCAGCAGTGGAGGCGCTAAGCCCTAGAACAAGGCATCCCGGCTCACGCCACGAGAGGCCAGCAGCCGCTTGAGCTTGACCAGGGCTTCCTGCTGCACCTGGCGCACACGCTCCCGCGTGATGCCCATTTCGCCGGCCAGTTGCTCCAGCGTCGAGGGATCATCGTTGTCCAGGCCGAAGCGCCGGGCCACGACGACGCGTTGCTTTTCAGACAAGCTCTTGAGCCATTCGCGGATCAGCAAGGCCATTTCCTGCCCCTCGGCCCGCGTATCGGGATGCTCCTCCACGGCACTGGGCAAGAGGTCCATCAGGCTGGCCTGGGGGTCGTTGTCCAGCGGCGTATCCAGCGAGGCGGCATGCTCGGACAGGGCAAGCACATCCTGTACCTCCTCGACCGGGCGGCCGACGAGGTGCGCGATGTCTTCCGCGCTGGCGTCTCTTCCGTCACGTTGCTGGGCCTCCAGGTGATACTTTGCGCGCAATATCTGGTTCAACTCGCGCACCATGTGCACGGGAAGCCGCACGGTACGGGCCTGATTCATGATGGCCCGCTCGATGCTCTGGCGGATCCACCAGGTGGCGTAGGTGGAGAAGCGGAAACCGCGCTCGGGCTCGAACTTGTCGATGGCGCGCATCAGGCCCAGGTTGCCTTCCTCGATCAGATCCAGCAGGGCCACGCCCCGGTTGATGTAGTGCTTGGCGATCGACACCACCAGCCGCAGGTTGTGCTCGATCATCTTCTGGCGCGCGATGAATTCGCCGGCCTTGGCCTGGGTCGCAAAGTGCAATTCCTCGGCAGCCGTCAGCAGCGGCTTGGCGCCGATCTTGTTGAGATAGTGCTGGGTGGTGTCGGTAGAGAGTTCGGCGGCGAGCACCTTCTTGAGCTCGTCCACGCCTTCGGCTGGCGCCGGCTCCTGGGGCTGGTCGGCGGCATCGCCGTCGATCACTTCCGGTTCGTCGATCTCATCAATGGGATCGTCCATGTCCTCTTCGCGAGGGTCCTGGTCTGGCAAGTGATCGCGGCGATTGCTTGTCATACGCTAGCGGGGCGGTAAGTATTTTGAAGGATCAACAGGTTTGCCCTGCTGACGGATCTCGAAGTGCAATTTAACGCTGTCGCTGTCGGATTTGCCCATTTCAGCGATCTTCTGTCCCTTGGTCACACTCTGGCCTTCCTTGACCAGAATGGTCTTGTTGTGGGCATAGGCCGACAACAGGTTGTTGGTGTGCTTGATGATCACCAGGTTGCCATAGCCGCGAATGCCGCTGCCGGCATACATGACCTTGCCCCCGGCGGCCGCCAGCACGGCCTGACCATCCTTGCCGGCGATGTCCACGCCCTTCTTGCCACCGTCAAAGGTGCCCACCACCTTGCCTTCGGCCGGCCACATCCAGGACACGCCTTCGTCGTCGCTGGCCACGGACTGGCTGGCGGCCGCCGGCTTGTCAGCCGCATGCGGCGCTTCCGGCTTGGCCGTGGCAGCCGGCGCCGCAGCGGGGGCGACGGCGGGCGCGGCATCGGGTTTTTCCAGTTCAGCCAGAGCGCCTTCGGAGTAGGCACGCTTGTCGCCACGCGGGCCGGTCTTGTTGCTGCCCGAGGCCATCGGCGCGGCTGCCGGTGCAGCAGCGCCAGGTGCACCCAGCGGCTTGACGTCCAGACCCGCACCCGGCGCGGCCACCACCGCAGCCGTCTGCGCCGGACCGGCACGATCCGGCGGCGCCACACGCA
The DNA here is from genome assembly GCF_037076565.1 of Herbaspirillum sp. DW155. Lineage (NCBI taxonomy): Bacteria > Pseudomonadati > Pseudomonadota > Betaproteobacteria > Burkholderiales > Oxalobacteraceae > Herbaspirillum > Herbaspirillum sp. DW155. Next base: position 3,423,555 of record NZ_AP029028.1, read on the forward strand.
GCACCTGATCGACCTTGATGTCGTTCGGATTGGTCAGGTTGTTCCAGGCGACGATATCGCGCCAGTTCTGCCCGACGTCCAGGGCGATGCGATACAGGGTATCGCCCTTCTTGACGGTGTAATAGCCACGTCCCGAGGGAACCGGCGCGGCCGGCGCGGCAACAGCCTCAGCCGGCTTGGCGGTGCTGGTGGTGCGCTCGACGACGGGCGCCGGCTGCTGATTCGGTGTCGAGCCGCAGGCGGCCAGCAAACTGACGACACTGCCCAATACAGCCAAACGAATTTTCTTCATGCTCTTACGTTAGATTTTGTACGACGCTAGTTGACACGCAGCCAGCGCCAGAAGTTCATCAGGGAAATGCGGCCCCCTCGCCTGCCCATCCGCTCTTGTCATCGACCTGCGGCTTGGATGCTTGTGCTTGTTGCCGCCCGTCCCTGTTTCGATGATGCGTGGCGGACCTGATATCCACCGGTGCTGCTCGTTTCGTCCTGCACCTGCCGTGTCTTGCGGTCACACCGTTCCTGGCTTCAGGGGCACGAAATGGCATTGTTCCAACGTGCTACGCCGCCAGTCGCGCTGACCAACCCGTTCAATCAGCTCCAGTACTTGCTGGCGCTCGCCCACGGGGGCCACCAGCCGGCCGCCGATGGCCAGTTGCTCCAGCAGCGCCTGCGGCACTTCCAGCCCGGCCGCCGCCAGGATGATGCCATCGAAAGGCGCCACCTGCGGCAGGCCAAGCATACCATCTCCGTAATGCAAGCGGATGTTTGCCACGCGCAAGGGACGCAGATTGGTCTTGGCCAGTTCATGCAAGGGCTTGATGCGCTCAATGGAATACACCTCGCCCGCCACCCGCGACAGCACGGCAGCCTGGTAGCCGCAGCCGGTGCCGATCTCCAGCACCCGGTCCAGGCGGCCGCCATGGCGGTTCTGGCGCATCAGTTCAATCATGCGCGCCACGATGTAGGGCTGCGAAATGGTCTGGTGATGACCGATGGGCAGCGAGGCATCGATATAGGCCTGGCTGGCCAGTCCGGGTTCCACGAACATGTGGCGCGGCACCGCCTCCAGCGCGGCCAGCACCTTGGCATCGGCCACCCCCTGTTTGGCCACCCGCGCCACCATGGCCTTGCGTACCGCTTCGGAAGCCAGCGGCGAGGCGTGGTGCGAGGCATTGGTCTGGGTCACCGACATGACGTTCTTGACCGCAGTACGCGGCACCGGAGCAGCGCTCAGCAGCGGCTGGGCCGAGGCCAGCGGGGCGCGCGGTGCGGCCGGGGGCGGGCGCAGTGCCTGGGCCAGGCCCTGCTGGACCGGTTTCAAAGCTGCGCGCTGCGAGGACTGCGCCGCCGCGTTCTTGGCCGCCGTCTGGGTGGTGGCCTGGGGACGGCCCGCCGCATCGCGGCCGGCAGCGGCGGTCTTTTTCTTGTCGACCACCGAGGACAGGCTCAGCGGAAAGCGGCTGGGCTTGTCGCTCATGCAAGCGCTTTCTTGAGATTGTCCAGTTGCGCGGTATGGGTCAGATCGATCTGCAGCGGCGTGATGGACACGTAGCCATTGGCCGTCGCATGGAAATCGGTACCCTCCCCGCCGTCCTTGGCGGCCCCGGCCGGACCGATCCAGTAAAGGTCGCGGCCATGCGGGTCGGTCAGCTTGTGCACCGGCTCGGAGACGTGACGCTTGCCCAGGCGGGTAGCGACGCTGCCCTTGATCTGCCCATAGGGCAGATTGGGAATGTTGACGTTGAGCAGGTAAGGCTTGGGCAGGCTGTCGAAGCGGCGCTCCACGATCTCGCGGGCGATGCGGGCGGCCGCGTCCAGCTCCGCCCAGCCCTTGTGCAATTGGGAAAACGCAATGGAAGGGATGCCGAACAGAAAGCCCTCGGTGGCCGCCGCCACGGTCCCGGAATAGAGGGTATCGTCACCCATGTTCTGGCCCTGATTGATGCCGGAGACGATCAGGTCGGGCCGTTCCTTGAGCAGGCCGGTCAATGCCACATGGACACAATCGGAGGGCGTGCCATTGAGGTAGTAGAAGCCGTTGGCGGCTTGCTCCACCCACAGCGGACGATCCAGCGTCAGGGAATTGGAGCTGCCCGAGCGGTTGCTGTCGGGCGCCACCACGGTGATGTCGGCGATGGGTGCGAGTGCCTCGGCCAGGGCATTGATGCCGGGCGCAAGGTAGCCGTCGTCGTTGCTGATGAGGATTTTCATGGGCTGAATTTTAACCGAAGCCGGACCTTGGACAGCCCCTCCGCCAGACATTATCCTGCCCTGCTGTGCCGCCTATTCCTGCAGCGTCAGTTCCTGGTAGACATAGGCAGACAGCACCAGCTTGTCGCGCACGGTCAGTTGGCCGAATTCCACGCCGTACTGATGAAAATCCGCCTCGCCCAGCGACTTCACCGCCCGCAGCACCACCGGCAGCTCCAGCGGCAATTGCTGGTCTGCCACCGAGGCCACGAAGCGCAGCTTGCCGGTCACGCCCTTGCTGGCCGCGACCTTGCCCGACAGCGAGGTCGCTACCAGCGAGGCACCGGCCAGGCTCAGGTCGATCACGCTGGCCGCCAGTGGGGAGGCACCATCGACCGCCAGGTAGCCTTCGGCACCCACGGGCACGCGGGTGGCCTGGCGAATCACGGTGGAACGCACTTCCTTGGGTTGGGAAAGATGCAGGTAGACGAAGGGCGTCTGCTGGTACTTCAGCAATTGCGCGGCGAAAGCATAGGCACGTCGGCCGGTCAGGGCGCGCACCACGAAAGTCTGGCCCTCGCGCACGAACAGTTGCTTGCCCTCCTTTTGCGGCGCCGTGACCAGGATGCTGCGGTTGGGCAGACAGCCCACCAGCGAGACTGCATAGCGCTGGCTGGCATCATCGGCAAATTGCAGCCAGACGGTATCGCCGATCCGCCAGCGCACCTCGTCCAGCGCAATCACGCTTTCCTGGCCGCGCACGGCGGCGGCACGCTTCGCGGGCTTCTTGCCGCCATGTTTCTTGCGCAGCACGTCACGTGCCTGCGGCAAGGGGACCGATTCGGTATCGGGCTCGGCAATCCAGCGGGCATTGCGGTAAAGACCGTTCTCGATCAGGCCGGCCAGCTGATCCGGCGTATCGATGCGGGTACCACGCGCCAGCAGCAGCTTTCCGCCCTCGTTGTAGATCGGCCAGGGCGCGGGCCGGCCCAGGCTCAGTTCAGAGGCGCGCACCGGCACCAGAGACGTATGATCGGCCATCTCAACCCTCCGCTGCAGCGTCCTCGCCCGCGGCTGCAGCTGCAGCGGCACGGCGGGCATCCTGCTCGCGGAAGAAGGCCTGCACCACCTCCAGCTCGCGTGTGCGCTTGAAAGGCGGCAGGCTCTGCCAGATGCGGCGGCCGTAGTTCTTGGTGATGATGCGCGGATCGCAGATCATCAGCACGCCGCGATCGCCCTCATCACGGATCAGGCGCCCTGCGCCCTGCTTGAGGTTGATGATGGCTGCCGGCAGCTGATGGTGCACGAAACCGTTCAGGCCCTGCTTTTCCATCTCGCTGATGCGGGCGGCCAGCACCGGGTCGTCCGGGGGAGAAAACGGCAGCTTGTCGATGATGACCAGCGACAGCGCATCACCGCGCACATCCACGCCCTCCCAGAAACTCTGGCTACCGATCAGCACGCCGTTGCCGGCGGCGCGGAAGCGGTCCAGCAATTCGGTCCGTCCGGCTTCACCCTGGACGAACAGCGGGAAGTCATGGCCACGGGCCTTGAACTCGGTACGCAGACGCTCGGCGGCACGGTTGACCGCGCGCAGCGTAGTGCAGAGGAAGAAGCAGCGACCGCCTGCGGCCTCGATGGTCGGCAGCGCAGCGTCGATCACCGCATCGGTGTACTCGAAGGAATTGGGCTGCGGCAGGTTCTGCGGCACATACAGGAGACCCTGCTCACCGTAATTGAAGGGGCTGGGCCAGGACTGCGCCGGAGCATTCCACAAGCCCATCTGCGCGGCATAGTGATTGAAATCTTTCTTCACTGCCAGCGTTGCCGAAGTGAAGATCCAAGAGCGCGGCGTACCTTCACGCTGCTTGTTGAAGATGGGCGCGATCGACAGCGGTGTGCGGTGTAATTGCAGCGAAGACTGGAACGCTTCTATCCACAGCACGTAGAACGGCTTCTGGGCGGGCGCTTCTTCCTCCACATCACCCTCGCCTGCGCGCTGGGTCTCGGCGGGCTTGCTTGCCTTGGCAGCGGCTTGAGCCTGCATTTTGGCCAGCTCCTCGGGTGTGCCCCAGTTTTCCAGCTGGCGCAGCAATTCATTGGCGCGGTCACGGCACTGTTCGATGGTCTCGGCGCGCTCCGCCTGTTTTTCCAGCACGGCGATCATGCCATCCATGCAGTCCTTCAAGGTATCCAGCGCCGGGAAGAAGGTGCTGGAGGGCGCGATCTGGTTCAGCGCCAGGCGCACCGATTCCTCCGGAAACGCCAGCCGCAGGTCGCGCGCCGCGCGTTCCACGGGCGCGACCAGGCCTGCCCAGTCCGCGCCATCGCGGGCATGCGCCAGGCCTTCTGCGAGCACGTCGCGGCACAGTTCCAGGACCTGCGAGGTGGTAATGGTTTCGCCAAAGAAGAGCGTGGCCGTATCCGGCAACTGATGGGCCTCGTCGAAGATGACGGTATTGGCCGAGGGCAGCAGTTCGGCGATGCCGGTGTCCTTCAAGGCCACGTCGGCAAAGAACAGGTGATGGTTGACCACCACCACGTCGGCCTGTTGCGCCTCCTTGCGCGCCTTCATGACGAAGCAATCCTGGTAATACTGGCATTCGGCGCCGAAGCAGGTATCGCGCGTTGAAGTGACCAGATTCCATACCGAGGCCGTTTCCGGCACCCTGGTCAGCTCGGCCTTGTCGCCGGAGGAGGTGGATTTGACGAAGCGCGAGATCTCGCGCAGATAGCCCACATCCTCGCGCGCGGTCAGGCGGCCGTTCTGCAGCGTGCGCTCCAGATGGAAATGGCAGACGTAGTTGCTGCGCCCCTTGAGCAGTGCCACCGAAACAGGCGCATGCAAGGCCTTGCGCACGGTCGGGATGTCGCGATTGAACAGTTGATCCTGCAGGGTCTTGGTGCCGGTGGAGACGATGGTCTTGCCGCCCCACAGCAGGGCCGGGACCAGATAGGCAAAGGTCTTGCCTGTGCCGGTACCGGCCTCGGCGATCAGCGTGCCCTGGCTGGCAATGGCAGCGGCAATGGCCTTGGCCATTTCGGTCTGGGCGTGACGCGGACGATAGCTGCCGACCGCCCCGCCCAAGGGACCGCCGGCACCGAACAGGCGCTCGATCTCCGCATCATGGACACCAGGTTCTTCGGGTGCGGCGCCGTCCGCCCCGGCGGGAATGGTGCGGGCGCTGCTGTCGATGATGTCGGCGGGGGCTTCGGGAGCTGTCACTGCGGCAAACCTGTAGGAAAACACGTGCGGCGCAGGGGTGGACGACACCCGGGCTCTTTGCACGTCATTGGGAACAAGGCGCTATTTTACGCGGAGTCGGCGATGTACCCCCGACTCGCATGAAAGACTCCCTGCAGCGGACAGTCAGACTGCGGGACGGTCGCCTGCACGGGCAGGCGCACAGCGGGATTCAGGCGGGAATATCGGGGACCAGCTGCATCTTCAGCAGCGCGATGTGGTCCTTCAATTGCAGCTTGCGCTTCTTGAGGCGGCGCAGTTGCAGGTCTTCAGAACGGTCATCGCGGATGAGCATGTCGATCACGCTATCGAGATCACGATGCTCGACTTCGAGTTCGATGATGCGGCGCTGGATGTCTTCGCGAGGCGTACTGGTCATGATGGCGGCTGGTTGCTGATGTGCTTGCTAGTGTAATGCACCCGCTCGCGCACGCCAAATCGGCATGCACAAGCGGGAAGAAGGCCAGCGTGCGCCAGTTCAATTGGCCGCAGGTGTAGCCTGGGCCGGTTTCTGCTGCTGATCCTGCTGTTGCTGTTGCTGCTGTTGCTGCTGTTGCTGCTTCTGCTTGCGTTCGGCGCGCTCGCGTTCGTTTTCGGCCTTCTTGCGCTCCACTTCCTGGCGATGCTCTTCGGCCTCCTTGATGCGGCGCTGGCGTTCGGCCGCATTGGCAGCACGGGCGGGAGCGCCGGCAGCGTCCTCGGCCTTCTGGCGCTGTACCTCGGCGTCGTGCTGGCGCACGCGGTAATCGGCCGGCACGTTCTTGTTCTGGTCGATACGCTGTTGGACTTCGCTGTTCTTGGAGCGGCTTTCCTCGACCTTGCGCGCAGAATCGGCCTCCTTCTGCTTCTGGTCGGCCAGGCGGCGAGCGGAATCTTCCTGATCCTTGGCGCGCTGCTCGGCCAGGGAACGATCGCGGTCATCCACGGTGGCCTGGCGCTGATACACCTTGGCTTCATACTCCACTGCCTTGATGCCCTTTTCGGTCAGACGCTTGCGGTCTCTCGCGGCTTCCAGGCAGTCCGAGACCAGGAACTTGGGATAGCAGGCACGCTGATCCAGAATGTAGCGCAACTCGGCCGCCTGGCGTTCTTCGGCGGCCTCGTCCAGGGCCTTTTGCGCAGTTTCGTCGGATTTGATGGAACCGGCAGGATAACGCTGGGTAATCGGCGCACGGGCCTCGATTTCATCAAAACGCTCGCGGCTCATAGCCGGGGCCGGGGTGGCGGCCTGCGGGGCCGACGGAGCAGCCTGCTGCGCCGGGCTGGCCTGGTCCTCGGAAGCCTGCGCCTGGGCCTCGACCTGCCCAGGCTGGGCATCCGAGGCGGCGCTGGCCGACGCCTGCCCTTGCGCCGCGCAGGCACCGGTAACCAGGGCCAGCATCAGGCCGCACAGGGAAGTAGTGACGCCCTTGGCATCGGCAAAAAGACCTTGCATGGATTTCTTGTTCATCAAGTGGTTGTTCAGGAGAGGCTGTCGGCAATCGAGCGGCGATCCGCCTCCAGATATTCTTTCGACTGCATCTCAATGATACGTGAAACGGTACGGTGGAATTCGTTGGAGAGCGTGCCGACGGTGTAAAGCTCATCCGGCTCCACGGCGGCCGACATGATCAGCTTGACCTTGTGGTCATAGAAAACGTCGATCAGCCAGGTGAAGCGGCGCGCCTCCGAGGACATGGCCGCCGACATGCGCGGGATGCCCGACAGGATCACCGTCTGGAAGCGGCTGGCCAGTTCCAGGTAATCGTTCTGCGAGCGCGGGCCGCCGCACAGCGTGGCGAAGTCGAACCAGATCGCACTGCCTGCACGGCGCAGGGCACGGATCTCGCGGGCTTCGATGTGTACGCGCGGGTCTTCATCGGCGGCTTCGGCCACGGCGGCAAAGGCGCTGCGCAATTCTTCATCGGTCTTGGCGTTCAGGGGGGTGTGGTACACCTTCACCTGCTCCAGCACGCGCTTGCGGTAGTCGATGCCGGCGTCGATGTTCATGACGTCCAGCTTTTCCTTCAGCAGTGCGATGGTCGGCAGCATGCGGTCGCGGTGCAGGCCATCCGGATAGAGCGTGCTCGGCTCGTAGTTGGACGTCATCACGAAGGACACGCCGTGATCGAACAGGCCCTTCAAGAGGTTGTAGAGGATCATCGCATCGGCGATGTCGGAGACGTGGAACTCGTCGAAACAGATCAGCCGGTATTTCTTGGCAATGCGCTTGGCGACTTCATCGAGGGGGTCCGAGATTCCCTTCAATTCATCGAGCTGGCGATGCACATCGCGCATGAATTCGTGGAAGTGCAGGCGCGTCTTGCGCACCACCGGCACCACGGAATAGAAGCTGTCCATCAGGAAGGACTTGCCGCGCCCTACCCCGCCCCACATGTAGACGCCACGCGGCACGGCCGGGCGGCTGATCAGGCGCTTGAAGGTGGAGGCGCGCTGTGCCTTGTAGGCTACCCATTCCTCATAGGCGCGCTGCAGGCGCTCGATGGCGCGCAACTGCGCTTCATCAGGTTGATAACCGCGCTGGGACAGCGAGTGTTCGTAGAATTGACGGACATCCATGGTGTGGTCTTGTAAAACGACAATGGGCGAGCCAGGCTCGCCCATTGGGTTGGCATCTCAATGCGCACTATGCGGGCAACTCGGACGCGACCAGCCCCGAGGGCTGGCCAGGCGTCGGCGACCCGTATTGTCGCACCGATCGCGCATCAGAAGTTCAATGCGCGCTTGTCCACGGCCAGGGCCGCTTCCTTGGTTGCTTCGGACAGCGAGGGGTGAGCGTGGCAGATACGCGCGATGTCTTCGGACGAAGCGCGGAACTCCATCGCCACCACGGCTTCGGAAATCAGCTCGGAAGCCATCGGACCGACGATGTGCACGCCCAGGATCTCATCGGTCTTGGCATCGGCCAGGAACTTCACCATGCCCGAAGTATCGCCCAGCGCACGGGCGCGGCCGTTGGCCAGGAACGGGAAGGTACCGGCCTTGTACTGCACGCCTTCGGCCTTCAATTGCTGCTCGGTCTTGCCGACCCAGGCGATTTCCGGCGAGGTGTAGATGACCCAGGGAATGGTGTTGAAGTTGACATGACCGTGCTGGCCGGCGATACGCTCGGCCACGGCAACGCCTTCTTCCTCGGCCTTGTGGGCCAGCATCGGGCCGCGCACCACGTCACCCACCGCCCACACGTTGGGCAGGTTGGTCTTGCAGTCGCCGTCCACGGCGATGAAGCCGCGCTCGTCCAGCTTCAGGCCCACGCCTTCGGCGTTCAGGCCAATGGTGTTGGGGGTACGGCCGATCGAGATGATCAGCTTGTCGAATTCGCCGGTGTGGGCTTCGCCCTTGGCATCGGTGTATTCCACGGAGACGCTGTTCTTGCCGGTCTTGATGGTACCGATCTTCACTCCCAGGTTCACGGCCAGGCCCTGCTTGGTCAGCAGCTTCTGGGCTTCCTTGGCGATCTGTTCATCCACGGCACCAAGGAAGGTCGGCAGCGCTTCCAGCACGGTCACTTCCGCGCCCAGGCGACGCCAGACCGAACCCATTTCCAGGCCGATCACGCCGGCGCCAATCACGCCCAGCTTCTTCGGCACTTCGGTGATCGACAGTGCGCCGGTGTTGGAGAGGATCAGCTTTTCATCGAACTCGGCGCCCGGCAGTGCACGGGCGTTGGAACCGGTCGCCACGATCACGTGCTTGGCAGTGATGGTTTCTTCGGCGGCACCGGCGACCTTGATCTCGTAGCCATTGGCATCGCCCTTGACGAAGGAGCCACGGCCGTGGAAGAAGGCGACCTTGTTCTTCTTGAACAGGTACAGGATGCCGTCGTTGTTCTGCTTGACCACGGTGTTCTTGCGGCCCAGCATCTTTTCCAGGTTCAGGCCCAGGCCCTTGACTTCGATGCCGTGCTCGGCGAAGCCGTGGCTGGCGTGTTCATAGTGTTCGGAGGATTGCAGCAGCGCCTTGGAGGGGATGCAACCGACGTTGGTGCAAGTACCGCCCGGTGCGGGGCCGCCCTTTTCGTTCTTCCATTCGTCGATGCAGGCGGTGTTGAAGCCCAGTTGCGCTGCGCGGATGGCGGCGATGTAACCGCCGGGGCCGCCACCGATGACGACCACGTCAAAATTCTTGCTCATGTGTGTGTTCCTGATTCGTTGTGCGCATCCGCTCTGATCTCTTGGTCCAAAGCGGATGCAAAAAGGCGCTGAATGCCTGGGGGCCGTTCAGCGCCTCGCTCACGCCGTGATGGCCGGTTGCTTACAGATCCAGCAGCAGGCGTGCGGGATCTTCCAGCGCTTCCTTGATCGCGACCAGCGACAGGACGGCTTCGCGGCCGTCGATGATGCGGTGGTCATAGGACAGCGCGAAGTAGTTGATCGGACGCACCACGACCTGGCCGTTTTCAACCACAGCGCGTTCCTTGGTGGCGTGGATGCCCAGGATCGCCGATTGCGGCGGGTTGATGATCGGGGTCGACAGCATGGAACCGAAGGTGCCGCCGTTGGAGACGGTGAAGGTACCGCCCGACAGTTCTTCGATGGACAGCTTGCCGTCCTTGGCCTTCTGGCCGAATTCACCGATCTTCTTCTCGATGTCGGCAATCGACATCTGGTCCGCATCACGCAGGATGGGCACCACCAGGCCGCGCGGCGAACCGACGGCCACACCGATGTCGAAGTAGCCGTGGTACACGATGTCATTGCCATCGACCGAGGCGTTGATGATCGGGTACTTCTTCAGGGCATGCACGACCGCCTTGACGAAGAAGGACATGAAGCCCAGCTTGACGCCGTGTTCCTTCTCGAACTTGTCCTTGTACTTGTTGCGCAGGTCGATGACCGGCTGCATGTTGATTTCGTTGAAGGTGGTCAGGATGGCGTTGGTCGATTGCGATTGCACCAGACGCTCGGCCACGCGGGCACGCAGGCGGCTCATCGGCACGCGCTGTTCCGGACGGCTTTCCAGACCGGCCTTGACCGGTGCGGCCACTTGCGCCAGGGCCGGCTTGGCGGCAGCAGCAGGTGCAGCGGCGGGAGCCGACAGGGCACCCAGCACGTCACCCTTGGTCACGCGACCATCCTTGCCGGTGCCGGTGACTTGCGAGGTCGACAGGTTGTTGTCGGCCAGCAGCTTGGCAGCGGCGGGCATGGCGACATCGCCCTTGGAGGCCAGCTCGGGAGCGGCAACCGGGGTCGGTTCGTTGGTTGCTTGTGGTGCCGGGGCAGCCTTGACTTCGGTCGGGGCCACTTGGGCGGAAGCGTCGGTGTCCAGGATGGCGATCACTTCACCGGCCACGACGGTGGCGCCGTCGGCCTTGATGATCTGGGTGATCACGCCGGCGTCCGGCGAGGGCAGTTCCAGCACGACCTTGTCGGTCTCGATGTCGATCAGGTTTTCGTCACGGGAAACGGGTTCGCCAACCTTCTTGTGCCATTGCAGCAGGGTCGCTTCGGCGACGGATTCCGACAACTGCGGGACTTTTACTTCGATTTGAGCCATTTTCAGGATTCTCCGATTTTCGGGTGATTTCGTTCTTATGGAAACAGGGACGCACTGCCCTCGCAGCGCGTCCCGTTTGCATCGATGATTACTTGGTCAGCACAAAGCCCTTGAGCTTGGCGAAGGCGGTTTCGATCAGTGCCTTTTGCTGTGCGTAGTGCTTGTCGTAGTAACCGACGGCCGGCGAGGCGCTGGCCGGGCGGCCTGCATAGGCCAGCTTCTGACCTTCGGAGAGATTCTCGAAGATGTTGTGCTGGATCTGCAGCCATGCGCCCTGGTTCTGCGGCTCGTCCTGTGCCCACACCAGTTCGTTGAAGTTGGGGAACTGCTTCAACGCGGCCGCGAAGGCCTTGTGCGGGAACGGATACAGCTGCTCGACGCGGATGATGGCGGTATCGGTCTGGCCACGTTCCTTGCGGGCGTTGACCAGGTCGTAGTACACCTTGCCCGAGCAGGCGATGATGCGCTTGACCTTCTTGGCGTCGATGGTTTCGTCGACTTCCGGAATCACGGTCTGGAACGAACCCTTGGCCAGGTCGGACAGCGGCGAACCGGCATCCTTGTTACGCAGCAGCGACTTCGGCGTCATGATGATCAGCGGCTTGCGGAACAGGCGGATCATCTGGCGACGCAGCAGGTGGAAGATCTGCGCAGCGGTGGTGGGCTGCACGACCTGCATGTTGTTGTCGGCGCACAGCTGGAGGTAACGCTCGATACGTGCCGAGGAGTGTTCCGGACCCTGGCCTTCGTAGCCGTGGGGCAGCATCTGCACCAGACCCGAGGCACGGCCCCACTTCACTTCGCCGGAGCTGATGAACTGGTCCATGACGACCTGGGCACCGTTGGCGAAGTCGCCGAACTGGGCTTCCCAGATGGTCAGGGTGTTGGGTTCAGCGGTCGAATAGCCGTATTCGAAGGCCAGCACGGCTTCTTCGGACAGCACCGAGTCGATCACGGTGAAGGTGGACTGGTTTTCCGCCACGTTCTGCAGCGGAATGAAGGTACCGGCATCCCAACGCTCGCGGTTCTGATCGTGCAGCACGGCGTGACGGTGGGTGAAGGTGCCACGGCCGGCATCCTGACCGGTCAGGCGCACGGCATAGCCGGAGGAGACCAGGCTGGCATAGGCCAGGTGTTCACCCATGCCCCAGTCCAGGTTCATTTCCCCACGGCCCATGGCGGCGCGGTCGTTCAAGACCTTCTCGACCAGCGAGTGCACCTTGAAGCCTTCCGGCACCGTGGTGATCTTGGCGGCCAGGCGCTTCAGTTCGGCCATCGGCACGGCGGTTTCGGCGGCGTCGGTCCACTTGCGGTTCAGGAACGGCAGCCAGTCGACGGCGTACTTGCTCTTGAAGTTGGTCAGCACCGGATCGATGGCGTGCTTGCCGGCATCCATGGCGGCGCGGTAGGCCTTGACCAGCTCTTCGCCGCCATCAGCGGGGATGGTCTGCTGGGTCACCAGCTTGTCAGCGTAGAGCTTGCGGGTGCCGGGGTGCTGGGCGATCTTCTTGTACATCAGCGGCTGGGTCAGAGCGGGAGTGTCCTGCTCGTTGTGGCCCAGCTTGCGGAAGCAGATGATGTCGACCACGATGTCCTTCTTGAACTTCATGCGGTAGTCGACAGCGATCTGGGTGGCGAACACGACAGCTTCCGGATCATCGCCGTTGACGTGCAGCACCGGGGCTTCGATCATCTTGACCACGTCCGAGCAGTACAGGGTCGAACGGGAGTCGCGCGGATCGGAAGTGGTGAAGCCGATCTGGTTGTTGATGACGATGTGAACGGTACCACCGGTGCCGTAGCCACGGGTCTGTGCCAGGTTCAGGGTTTCCATCACCACGCCTTGGCCGGCGAAGGCGGCATCGCCGTGCACCAGGATCGGCAGCACTTGCGAGCCATCCTTGTCGCCGCGGCGATCCATACGTGCCTTGACCGAACCCTCGACCACCGGGTTGACGATTTCCAGGTGGGACGGGTTGAAGGCCAGCGACAGGTGGACCGGGCCGCCAGGGGTCGACACGTCCGAGGAGAAGCCCTGGTGGTACTTGACGTCACCTGCCGGCAGGTCGTCAGCGTGACGGCCTTCGAATTCGGAGAACAGTTCCTGCGGGGTCTTGCCCAGGATGTTGACCAGCACGTTCAGGCGGCCACGGTGGGCCATGCCGATGACGATTTCCTGCACGCCCTTTTCACCGGCGCGCTGGATGGTCTCATCCAGGGAGGCGATGAAGGATTCGCCGCCTTCCAGCGAGAAGCGCTTCTGGCCGACGTACTTGGTGTGGAGGTAGCGTTCCAGGCCTTCAGCAGCGGTCAGGCGTTCCAGGATGTGCTTCTTCTTCTCGGCCGAGAAGCTGGGCACGGCACGGGTCGGCTCGAGACGCTCTTCCAGCCAGCGCACTTCGGACATGTCCGAGATGTAGGTGAACTCGGCACCGATGGAGCGCGTGTAGGTGTCGCGCAGCATCTGCAGCAGGTCGCGCAGGGAGGCGGTTTCCGGGCCGAAGTAGGTGTTGTTGATGTTGAACACGATGTCCATGTCGGCATCGGTGAAGCCGTAGAAGGCGGGATCGAGTTCGGGGATGTTGGGGCGTTCCTGGCGCTGCAGCGGGTCCAGGTTGGCGAAACGGGAACCGAGGTCACGGTAGCCGGCGATCAGCTGGGTAACAGCGACGCGCTTGCGGCCCATGTCGGAGTCGGCGGAAGCGATGACGGTGCGGATCGGGCCTTGCTTGGCACGTTCGGCGAAGGAAGCGATCACCGGAGCGTGGGCCACATCGGGACGGGTGGAGCCGTCGGTAGCGGGAACGTGTTGCACGGCGTCGAAGTAAGCACGCCAGTTGTCGGGGACGGAGCCGGGATTGTTCAGGTAGGCTTCGTACAGTTCTTCGATGTACGGAGCATTCCCACCGAACAGGTAGGAGTTGATGTTGTATTGCTCGTAGAGCTTTGTCATTTGCTCACCTTTCTTCGCGCTTCGCGAGATTAGCGGGTTTCTACACCTTCCGCGACACGGCCTGACCGGTTAGCGGATTGCATCAAGTTGTGGGGGAAGGACCTTGTCTACCTGAACTTCTGTACGTCATCCAGTCAGCGCATCGGAATTATATCTCCTAATGTCAAATAAAAAAGCGAATCCTAAGGGATTCGCTTTTTTATTTGAAACATGAAGCAACAGGCGTTTCCCGCCACCAACGCTTGCCCGCAAAGCCTTGCCGGACGGGCTTTTTCGCCCCCAAGCATCCCGGCAGACGGGAAACCGGGGACCGCCGGCTGGCTTTGTTGTCCGTCCGGCTAGGCAGACGGACAACAGACTGCGATCAGCGCTTGTCGATCGGCGGCACGTCGCGGCGCGGCGAACCAACGAACAGCTGACGGGGACGACCGATCTTCTGTTCCGGATCCGAGATCATTTCGTTCCACTGCGCGATCCAGCCGATGGTACGGGCCATGGCGAAGATGCAGGTGAACATCGAGGTCGGGATGCCCAGGGCGCGCTGCACGATGCCGGAGTAGAAGTCGACGTTCGGGTACAGCTTGCGGGACACGAAGTATTCGTCTTCCAGCGCGATCTTTTCCAGCTCCATGGCCAGCTTGAACAGCGGGTCGTCGTGCAGGCCCAGTTCGTTCAGGACTTCGTAGCAGGTTTCGCGCATCAGCTTGGCACGCGGGTCATAGTTCTTGTAGACGCGGTGACCGAAGCCCATCAGCTTCACGCCCGAGTTCTTGTCCTTGACCTGCTTGATGAACTCGGGGATCTTGTCGACCGAACCGATCTGTTCCAGCATGTTCAGTGCAGCCTCGTTGGCACCGCCGTGGGCAGGACCCCACAGGCAGGCGATACCGGCGGCGATACATGCGAACGGGTTGGCACCGGAGGAGCCGGCCAGACGCACGGTCGAGGTCGAGGCGTTCTGCTCGTGGTCGGCGTGCAGGATCAGGATGCGGTCCAGCGCGCGCACCAGCACTTCATTGACCTTGTACTCCTCGCACGGGTTGGCGAACATCATGCGCATGAAGTTGGCGGTGTAGGACAGGTCGTTGCGCGGATACACGAACGGCTGGCCGATGCTGTACTTGTAAGCCATCGCCACCAGGGTCGGCAGCTTGGCGATCATGCGGATGGCCGAGACTTCGCGGTGGTTGGCGTTGGAGATGTCCAGCGAGTCGTGGTAGAAGGCCGACAGCGCGCCCACCGAGCCGGTCAGCACGGCCATCGGGTGCGCATCGCGGCGGAAGCCACGGAAGAAGAAGTTCATCTGCTCGTGCACCATGGTGTGCTGGGTCACGGTCTGGACGAACTCTTCCTTCTGCTTGGCGTTGGGCAGCTCACCGTGCAGCAGCAGGTAGCAGGATTCCAGGAAGTCGCAGTTCACCGCCAGCTGTTCGATCGGGTAGCCACGGTACAGCAGCTCGCCCTTGTCGCCATCGATGTAGGTGATGGAGGAATTGCAGGAAGCGGTCGACATGAAGCCCGGGTCGTAGGTGAACTTGCCGGTGGCGCCGTACAGCTTGCGGATATCGATCACATCAGGGCCGATGCTGCCCTTGTAGATAGGAAAATCTACGGACGGAGACCCGTCGGAGAACGACAGGGTAGCTTTGATATCGGTATTGGACATAGCTTTTCCTTTGGCTGGGATGGTGAAACCGTTAATCAAACGCCGCGACCGCTAACCGGGTTGCATCGTGGTGCAGATGCGCCGGGGGCGAGTTGGAGCCGGCAGCGATCGGGCAAAATCCGTCTGGCTTGCGGCCAGGCGCAATATTCGTGCAACAGTCAGGCAGTACGCAGTTTCTTCAGCAACGCATTCACCTGGGGCAGATCGACCGCCGCTTCGGGCTCCTTGCGAGCCAGCAACAAGTCCATCAGGTCATTGTCGGTCAGGTCCATCAGGCGCGAGAAGGCATCCACCTCATCGTCGCTCATCTCGGCCTCATGGGCATCGAGATAGCGCGTCAGGATCAGGTCGTTCTCCAGTAACCCGCGGCGTGCACGCCAGCGCAGGCGCGCCCGTTTGGCCGGATCATCCTGGTGACGCTCAGTCATGAACTCGCTCATTTCTTGTCTTTCCATTCACTTCAACCGGACCAAAACTGACCGGACCGGTCGGGGAAGCGGCTTGCAAGCCACCTCCCCTCGCTGCAGCCCGCCAGGGACGGCGGGTCTGGCAGGGCTGTCAACCGAAGCGGCTTACACCGAACGGCGCACCATCAGTTCCTTGATCTTGCCGATGGCCTTGTTGGGGTTCAGACCCTTGGGGCAGACATCGACGCAGTTCATGATGGAACGGCAACGGAACAGGCGGTACGGGTCTTCCAGGTTGTCCAGACGCGCGCCGGTGGCTTCGTCGCGGCTGTCGGCGATGAAGCGGTAGGCTTGCAGGAGGCCAGCCGGGCCGACGAACTTGTCAGGGTTCCACCAGAACGACGGGCAGGAAGTCGAGCAGCAGGCGCACAGGATGCACTCGTAGACGCCATCCAGTTCTTCACGCTGTTCAGGCGACTGCAGGCGCTCCTTCTCGGGCGGGATGCTGTCGTTGATCAGGTAGGGCTTGATCGAGTCGTACTGCTTGAAGAAGTTGGTCATGTCCACGATCAGGTCGCGGATCACCGGCAGGCCGGGCAGCGGCTTCAGAACGATGGGCTCGGTCAGCTCGTTCAGGTTGGTGATGCAGGCCAGGCCGTTCTTGCCGTTGATGTTCATGGCGTCGGAACCGCACACGCCTTCGCGGCAGGAGCGGCGCAGCGCCAGCGAATCGTCGACGTCGGACTTGATGCGCTGCAGGGCGTCCAGCAGCATCTTGTCGGTGGGCTTGAGTTCCACCGTCAGGTCTTGCATGTACGGCTTGTCGTCCTTGTCCGGATCGTAACGATAAATCTTGAATTTCAGGGTGCGAGTCATGTTGCGACCTCTTAGAAAGTACGTGCTTTAGGTTTGAAAGTCTCGACGGTCAGCGGCTGCATGTTGACCGGCTTGTAGTCGAGACGATTCCCCTCGGAGAACCACAGCGTGTGCTTGAGCCAGTTCACGTCGTCGCGTTGCTCGTAGTCGCTGTGCGCGTGGGCGCCGCGCGATTCCTTGCGAGCTGCTGCCGAGGTGATGGTGGCCTTGGCCGTTTCGATCAGGTTGTCCAGCTCCAGCGCTTCCACGCGGGCGGTGTTGAAGACCTTGGACTTGTCCTTGAAGGAGACGTGCTTGCGGCGCTCGTCCAGCTCCATGATCTTCTTCTGGCCTTCCTGCAGCAGGGCGTCGGTACGGAACACGCCGCAGTACTTCTGCATGGTGGCACGAATGTCGTTGGCCACGTCCTGCACGCGCTCGGAACCGGTGCTGCTTTCCAGGTGCGCGATGCGTTCCAGCGAGCGGTCCAGGGCGCCGGCCGGGATCGGCTTGTGGCTCTGGTCCTGCAGGCGGGTGCCGACGATGTGGTTACCGGCAGCGCGGCCGAACACCACCAGGTCCAGCAGCGAGTTGGTACCCAGGCGGTTGGCGCCGTGCACCGAGACGCAGGCACATTCGCCGATGGCGTACATGCCCTGCACCACTTCCTTCATCGAACCGCCCTTGGGCGCGACCACCTGGCCGTGGATGTTGGTGGGGATACCACCCATCTGGTAGTGGATGGTCGGCACGACCGGGATCGGTTCCTTGGTCGCATCGACGTTGGCGAACTTGTGGGCGATTTCCAGAATCGAGGGCAGGCGCTTCTTGATGGTATCGGCACCGATGTGACGCAGATCCAGCAGCACGTGATCCTTGTGGGGACCGACGCCGCGGCCTTCCTTGATTTCCTGGTCCATCGAACGCGACACGAAGTCACGCGGGGCCAGATCCTTCAGGGTCGGCGCATAGCGCTCCATGAAGCGTTCGCCATTGCTGTTGATCAGGATGCCGCCTTCGCCGCGCACGCCTTCGGTGATCAGCACGCCCGCGCCGGCCACGCCGGTCGGGTGGAACTGCCAGAACTCCATGTCCTGCAGCGGCAGGCCGGCACGTGCGGCCATGCCCATGCCGTCGCCGGTGTTGATGAAGGCATTGGTCGATGCCGCCCAGATACGTCCTGCACCGCCGGTGGCGAACAGGGTGGTCTTGGCGTGCAGCATCATGATTTCGCCGGTTTCCATTTCCAGCGCCACCACGCCGAGGACATCGCCCTCTTCGTTGCGGATCAGGTCCAGCGCCATCCACTCCACGAAGAAGTGGGTCTTGGCGCGCACGTTGCGCTGGTACAGGGTGTGCAGCAGGGCGTGACCGGTACGGTCAGCCGCAGCACAGGCGCGCTGCACCGGCTTTTCACCCAGGTTGGCGGTGTGGCCGCCAAACGGACGCTGGTAGATGGTGCCATCCGGGTTGCGATCGAAGGGCATGCCAAAGTGTTCCAGCTCGTAGACGGCCTTCGGTGCCTCGCGGCACATGAATTCGATGGCATCCTGGTCGCCCAGGTAGTCCGAACCCTTGACGGTATCGAACATGTGCCAGTACCAGTTGTCTTCGGACATGTTGCCCAGCGAAGCGCCGATGCCGCCTTGGGCAGCCACGGTGTGCGAGCGGGTCGGGAAGACCTTGGACAGGACAGCGACATTCAGGCCAGCTTCGGCCAGCTGCAGCGAGGCACGCATGCCGGAGCCACCGGCGCCGACGATGACCGCATCAAAGCGGCGGGTAGTGATGGCGGATTTGATTGCAGCCACGATTAGTTTCTCCACAGAATCTGCGCGGCATAGCCAGCGCAACCGATCAGCCACACGATAGTGGCAACTTGCAGGACCAGGCGCAGGCCAACGAGCTTGACGTAGTCCATCAGCGCATCACGCACGCCGATCCAGGCGTGGAAGAACAGCGACATGAACACGGCAAAGGTGGCCACCTTGAACCATTGATGCGAGAACAGCGCTGCCCAGCCTTCGTAGCTGAAGTGGGTCGAGGTGAAGAAGCACACCAGCAGGATCACGGTGTAGACAGCCATCACGACGGCGGTGGCGCGTTGCGCCATCCAGTCACGCAGGCCATAGTGGGCGCCCACGACCAGGCGCTTGGGTCCGATGTTGTTATCAGCCATTTTCAGAATGCTCCGAACAGTTTCAGTGCGACCAGGACCATCAGCGTGATGCTGATCACCAGGACAGTTGCCGAGGACTTGCGTGCGCTGTCCTTGTCCAGACCAATGTGGTTATCCATGATCAGGTGGCGGATGCCGGCGCAGAAGTGGTGGAGATAGGCCCAGGACAGCGCCAGGATGACGAGCTTGACAAACCAGCCCGATG
The DNA here is from genome assembly GCF_037076565.1 of Herbaspirillum sp. DW155. Lineage (NCBI taxonomy): Bacteria > Pseudomonadati > Pseudomonadota > Betaproteobacteria > Burkholderiales > Oxalobacteraceae > Herbaspirillum > Herbaspirillum sp. DW155. Next base: position 3,442,753 of record NZ_AP029028.1, read on the forward strand.
CCAGACCCTTGAGATAGGCGAAAGTACCTTCCGAGAGCAGGCTGCTGTCCAGCATGAACAGGATGAAAGGCAGCATCAGGAACAGGAACAGACCGCTGATGCGGTGCATGATCGAGACGATGGCAGCCAAAGGCATGCGGTAGCCGGCAATTTGGGTTAGGTGTATGTTACGAAATTGCGGCCGTTGTGGTTTAGCGGCTTCAGACATACAAGGTTCTCCTCAGTTTAAAACAATCATGCAATTTTCGCCGATTTTCGAAATCGCCATCAACTTTTATTGCGCTTCGCAGCAAGCCGAAAAGGCTTGACACCAGCCCTTCTCCGCTGGGCAGGCAGCCGCCGCCAGCACGCGACAATGACCGGTTCCGGTTTGCTCAGCTCAACTCGCTTTGGTAATGATGATTCGTCGTCAGGTACAGACCGCGCCGCATTTCCACCGGCTTGTCGCCATAGGTAAATGAAGCCCGCTCCACACTCAGCAACGGCGTTTGGGGCGCTACGCCCAGAAACTCTGCGGCATCCGGATCCGCCCCGACGGCACGGATGCGTTCTTCGGCACGGATCATGCGGGTGCCGAACTCGGACTCGAACAGGCCATACAGTGGCCCGCGGTACTCCACCAGACGCTCGGCCGTCAGGCCCTTGAAGATGGCGCCGGGCAGCCAGATGTCTTCGAGGATGATGGGAGTGCCATTGAAGGATTTTACCCGGCGAATGAAAATCACGGAGTCGCCCGACTTCATGTCGAGCTGACGGGCCACTTCGGCCGAGGCGCGTACGCGCTTGACTTCGATGATCTTGTTTTCGGGACGCTGCGGCTCGTCGCTGTCAGCCATCAGCCGCAGGAAACGGAACTGCGCCTGGGTCTCATGATGGGTGGCGACGAAGGTGCCCTTGCCCTGGCGGCGCACCACCAGGTTTTCAGCCGCCAGTTCATCGATGGCCTTGCGCACCGTGCCCTGGCTGACCTTGAACCGACTGCCCAGCTCCACTTCACTGGGGATCAGCTCGCCCGGCTTCCACTCGCCGGCTTCCAGGCGCTGCATGATGAGCGCCTTGATCTGCTGGTACAACGGACTGAAGGTGGGCGCCGGACTGGCAACGCCCGCCCCCGCGCCTTGCGCGTCGACGTTGTTTGAATTGGGCAGGATCGAGCTCATAACCTCGAATTTCACCACAAAACTCCTCACGGCGTCCAGCAAAAACTAGGCAATAATATGTCTTATATAAGACATAAGATATTGATTGACAGCAGTCTTTCGCAAGCCTACACTCGCGTGCAACCTGAAGACCCGCAAGGCAGGCTGGGTGCGATTTACAGCCCGGAAGACGCTAACGAGAATCACTCTCATCCAGACCCCTCCGGCGCGGCGATTTTCTGCAGGCAGAACGCAAGTTTGACAGGTTTTTGATTTGTCGGCAGGGGCCGGACCGAAAGCAACTGACTGGTTGCATTTTCGACGGTATCATGGCGGCCTAACAAGAATTCGAGGAAAACCGCGCATTTATCATGCGCACCCCTGAAGCAACCGCTACACGGCCCTGCCGCGCCTTGCGCGACGTGACCGCAACGTGCGCTTCGATGCAGTCTGAATGCTTTTTTTCATCACCTCTTTTGGAGATTCAACATGGCTAAAGCCCCCATGCGTGTTGCCGTCACCGGCGCCGCCGGTCAGATCGGTTACTCCCTGCTGTTCCGCATCGCCAACGGCGACCTGCTGGGCAAAGACCAGCCGGTCATCCTGCAACTGCTGGAAATCCCCGATGAGAAGGCACAGAAGGCGTTGAAGGGCGTCATCATGGAAATCGATGACTGTGCCTTCCCCCTGCTGGCTGGCGTGACCGCTCACAGCGATCCGATGACCGCCTTCAAGGATGCCGACATCGCCCTGCTGGTCGGTGCCCGTCCCCGTGGCCCCGGCATGGAGCGCAAGGACCTGCTGGAAGCCAACGCCCAGATCTTCACCGTGCAAGGCCGTGCACTGGACGCCGTGGCCTCGCGCAACGTCAAGGTGCTGGTGGTCGGCAACCCGGCCAACACCAACGCCTACATCGCCATGAAGTCGGCCCCGAACCTGCCGGCCAAGAACTTCACCGCGATGCTGCGCCTGGACCACAACCGCGCGCTGTCGCAAGTGGCTGCCAAGATCGGCAAGCCGGTCTCGGCCATCGAAAAACTGTGCGTGTGGGGCAACCACTCGCCGACCATGTACGCCGACTACCGCTTCGCTACCGCCGATGGCGTGTCGGTCAAGGACACCATCAACGATCAGGAATGGAACAAGAACGTGTTCCTGCCCACCGTCGGCAAGCGCGGCGCGGCCATCATCGAAGCCCGTGGCCTGTCCTCGGCCGCTTCGGCAGCCAACGCGGCCATCGACCACGTGCGTGACTGGGTGCTGGGCACCAACGGCAAGTGGACCACCATGGGCATCCCCTCCGACGGTTCCTACGGCATCCCCGAAGGCACCATGTTCGGCTTCCCGGTGACCACCGAAAACGGCGAGTACAAGATCGTCCAGGGTCTGGAGATCGATGAGTTCTCGCAAGAGCGCATCAACATCACGCTCAAGGAGCTGATGGAAGAGCGCGAAGGCGTCAAGCATCTGGTCGGCTGATTGACCAGGGCGCGGCAACCCACCAGGCTTGCCGCGCCTGCCGCCTTGCACCCGTGATACCGAACGTTTCGACAACCTCTACCCCGCTCTCATTCGCAGCAATGCATCCTTCCCAGGTCTTGTTCCCAGGTGCCCAGCAGCCGGTTTCGCTTCCGGTATGCGATCACTACGCCGGCTCCGAAAAGCTGATGCGCAAGTCGATGGCCCTGCAGCAGGAACTCGGTCCCTTGTTCGACATCACCTTCGACTGCGAAGATGGCGCTGCCGCCGGCAATGAAACCGCGCACGCCGAACTGGTCGCCTCGCTCATCGCCAGCCCTGCCAACGTCCACCGCCGCATCGGCGCGCGCGTGCATGACGTGGGCCATGCGCATTTCGAGCAGGACGTGGCCATCATCTGCGGCGCCGCTGCGCGCGAGCTGGCCTATGTGATGTTGCCCAAGCCCGAAGGCATCGATGACGTCCTGCGAGCCCTGGAGAGCATCAACCGTGCCGCGCGCGCCGCCGGTCGCAGCGACCTGCCGGTACAGGTACTCATCGAGACCCATGGCGCCCTGGCCGACGCCGCCAGGATCGCCGCCCTGCCCCAGGTGCAGTCGCTGTCCTTCGGGGTGATGGATTTTGTCTCGGCCCACTATGGCGCCATTCCCGGCAGCGCCATGCGCTCACCCGGACAATTCGACCATCCGCTTGTGCGTCGCGCCAAGCTGGAGATTGCCGCTGCCTGCCATGCGCACGGCAAGGTGCCCTCGCACAACGTGAGCACCGACATCAAGAATCCCGCCGCCGTGGCCGACGATGCACGCCGCGCGGCACAGGAGTTTGGCTATACCCGGATGTGGAGCATCCATCCGGACCAGATCGGCCCCATCGTGCAGGCCATGTCGCCGGCCACCGAAGAAGCCGAACTGGCGGCACAGATCTTGCTCAAGGCGCAGGCGGTGCAATGGGGCCCGATCCAGCATCTGGGCAACCTGCACGACCGCGCCAGCTATCGTTATTACTGGAGTATCCTGCAACGCGCGCACGCCACCGGCATTGCGCTGCCGCCGCAGACTGCAGCATGGTTCGCCTCCGGCGACTCCCCTTCAACCCAGCCGTAAAGATCGTTTCGACAGACGTATATGAAAAAGCACCTGAGCCTCCTCGCCCTGTTGGGCGCCCTGTTCGCCGTCGCCGGCATCGCCCCGGCACACGCCGACACCGACAGCACGCACGCCACCAAGAAAAAGCAGGTGGCCAAGAAGGCGCACACCAAGAAAGCCGCTGCAGCGGCTGCAGCAGCGCCCGCCGCCAAGATGCCGTTCTCCTCGGATGCCGAGGATGACGACAGCGAACCCGAACTGAGCGGTACCCAGTCCGCCGACTTCCAGTGCGAAATGGGCAACAAGCTGACCATCTGGAAGAACGATGCCGATGACAAGCACATCGCCATCCGCTGGAACAAGCGCATCCACCGCCTGACCCGCGTGGCCACCACCACCGGCGCCAACCGCTTCGAAAACCAAAAGATGGGCCTGGTCTGGATCGGCATCCCGGCCAAGGGACTGCTGCTGGATTCGAAGAAGGGGCAGCAACTGGCCAACGAATGCAAGAACGCCGACCAGATCAAGGCCGCTGCTGCCACCCCCGCAGCGCCAGCCTCGCCCCTGGCCGCCGCAGCGCACCAGAACTGAACCGGTCAGGCAGCATCTGCCGGTCCAGCAAGTTTGAGTAACAAAGAATCACAGAATCAGGCAGCACCCCGCAGTTCACCATTGCAGCGCAAACCGGATTCGACTAGCTAGCATCACTAAATTGCCAAATAAGGAGAAGAGGCCATGTCTCGCAACACATTGAACACCCTGAAGGAATTCAAGATTTCGGGTTCCAAGAAGGGCAAGTTCTACTCCCTGCCCGCCCTGCAAAAGTCGCTGGGCGTGAATATCTCGCGCCTGCCGGTGTCCATCCGCATCGTGCTGGAATCGGTGCTGCGCAACTGCGACGGCCAGAAGGTCACCGAAGAACACGTCAAGCAACTGGCCAACTGGGGCGCCAAGGCCGCCCGCGTGGATGAGATCCCCTTCGTGGTGGCCCGCGTGGTGCTGCAGGACTTCACCGGCGTGCCGCTGCTGGCCGACCTGGCCGCCATGCGCAACGTCGCCAGCAAGCTGGGCAAGAACCCCAAGAACATCGAACCGCTGGTCCCGGTGGACCTGGTGGTGGACCACTCGGTGCAGATCGACCACTTCCGCGAGAAGAAGGCCCTGGACCTGAACATGAAGCTGGAATTCTCGCGCAACAACGAGCGCTACCAGTTCATGAAGTGGGGCATGCAAGCCTTCGACACCTTCGGCGTGGTGCCCCCGGGCTTCGGCATCGTCCACCAGGTCAACCTGGAATACCTGGCACGCGGCGTGCACAACAAGAGCGGCGTCTACTACCCTGACACCCTGGTCGGCACCGACTCCCACACCACCATGATCAACGGCATCGGCGTGGTCGGCTGGGGCGTGGGCGGCATCGAAGCCGAAGCCGGCATGCTGGGCCAGCCGGTCTACTTCCTGACCCCGGACGTGGTGGGTGTGAACCTGACCGGCGCGCTGCGCGAAGGCGTCACCGCGACCGACCTGGTGCTGACCATCACCGAACTGCTGCGCCAGACCAAGGTCGTGGGCAAGTTCGTCGAATTCTTCGGTGAAGGTACCGAATCGCTGTCGCTGACCGACCGCGCCACCATCGCCAACATGGCGCCGGAATACGGCGCCACCATGGGCTTCTTCCCTGTCGACGACGCCACCATCGACTACTTCAAGGGTACCGGCCGCACCAAGGCCGAGATCGATGCCTTCGAAGCCTACTTCAAGGCCCAAGGCCTGTACGGCGTGCCCAAGGCCGGCCAGATCGACTACACCCAGGAAGTCTCGCTGGACCTGGGCACCGTGGCGCCGTCGCTGGCGGGTCCGAAGCGTCCGCAAGACCGCATCGAGATCGGCAACGTCAAGTCCACCTTCTCGGAACTCTTCACCAAGCCGACCGCAGAAAACGGCTTCAACAAGAAGGCCGAAGACCTGACCGCCTCCTACAAGAACGCCGACGGCGTGGAGCTGCACAACGGTGACGTGCTGATCGCTGCCATCACCTCCTGCACCAACACCTCCAACCCGAGCGTGCTGCTGGCTGCCGGCCTGCTGGCCAAGAAGGCCGTGGAAGCCGGCCTGAAGGTCGCTCCGCACATCAAGACCTCGCTGGCTCCCGGCTCGCGCGTGGTGACCAAGTACCTGGAAGCGGCAGGCCTCTTGCCGTACCTGGAAAAGCTGGGCTTTGGCGTGACCGCCTACGGTTGCACCACTTGCATCGGCAACGCCGGCGACCTGACCCCGGCCATGAACGAAGCCATCGTCAAGAACGACGTGGTGGCCGCCGCCGTGCTGTCGGGCAACCGCAACTTCGAAGCCCGTATCCACCCGAACATCCGCGCCAACTTCCTGGCTTCGCCCCCGCTGGTGGTGGCCTACGCCATCGCCGGCAACGTCACCCGTGACCTGATGACCGAACCGGTCGGCAAGGGCAAGGGTGGCAAGAACATCTACCTGGGCGACATCTGGCCGACCTCGCAAGAGATCGAGAAGCTGCTGAAGTTCGCCATGAACGCCAAGACCTTCAAGGAAAACTACGCCGATGTGAAGGGCGCTCCCGGCAAGCTGTGGGAAGCCATCAAGGGCGTGGCCAAGGGCGAAGTCTACAACTGGCCCAGCTCGACCTACATCGCCGAGCCGCCGTTCTTCGAGAACTTCAGCGAAGAACCCAAGGCTGCTGCCACCGGCATCAGCGGCGCCCGCGCCCTGGGCGTGTTCGGCGACTCGATCACCACCGACCACATCTCCCCGGCCGGTTCCATCAAGGAATCCAGCCCGGCCGGCAAGTGGCTGCAAGCCAATGGCGTGCTGAAGGCGGACTTCAACTCCTACGGCTCGCGCCGCGGCAACCACGAGATCATGATGCGCGGCACCTTCGCCAACGTGCGGATCAAGAACCTGATGATCCCGGCCAAGGAAGACGGCTCGCGCGTGGAAGGCGGCATCACCATTCACCAGCCTTCCGGTGAAGAAATGTCGATCTACGACGCCGCCATGAAGTACGTGGCCGAAGGCACCCCGACCATGGTCTTCGGTGGCGAAGAGTACGGTACCGGCTCTTCCCGTGACTGGGCAGCCAAGGGCACCCAGCTGCTGGGCGTGAAGGCCGTGATCGCACGTTCCTTCGAGCGTATCCACCGTTCCAACCTGGTCGGCATGGGCGTGCTGCCGCTGCAGTTCCTGGGCAACGACAGCGTGCAGTCGCTGGGCATCACCGGTGAAGAAAGCTTCGACCTGAAGGGCCTGGAAGGCGAAATCAAGCCGCAACAGGAAGCCACCCTGGTGATCCACCGCAAGAACGGCCAGACCCAGGAAGTCAAGCTGCTGCTGCGTATCGATACCCCGATCGAAGTGGACTACTACAAGCATGGCGGCATCCTGCCGTTCGTGCTGCGTCAGCTGCTGGCAGCCTGAGCAGTGGGCCGGCGGCGCCGCCTTCCAAGGCAGCGTCGCCTGTAGCAATAAAAAACGCCGGACATGTCCGGCGTTCAGATTGATGACAAAGCCCTGGCGAGAGCCAAGGCTTTGTTGTTTAATCGGTCATGCTCAAAAAACCGACAGCCGCCCAGCACGAGTTAGAGATGGTGACCATCGAGATGCTCGTGCCCAAGGACCACCTGCTGCGCAAGATCGACGCGGCGGTGGATTTCGAGTTCATCCGCGAGAAGGTGGCGCATCTGTATTGCGCCGACAATGGCCGCCCGGCACTGGACCCGGTGGTACTCTTCAAGCTCTTGTTCATCGGCTACCTCTTCGGTATCCGCAGCGAGCGCCAGCTCATCCGCGAGGTCCAGGTCAACGTGGCCTATCGCTGGTTTGCCGGATTCCGTCTGACCGACAAGGTGCCGGACTCCTCCACCTTCTCCCAGAACCGGCGCCGCCGCTTCATTGATACCACCGTCTATCAAGACATCTTCGACGAGATCGTGCGCCAGGCCATTGGACGCGGCATGGTCGATGGCCGTGTGCTCTACAGCGACAGCACCCACCTCAAGGCCAACGCCAACAAGAACAAGTTCGACTACGTTCAAGTTGCCCAGACACCCTCGGCCTATCTGGCCGAACTGGATGCGGCTGTGGATATCGACCGTGCCGAGCATGGCAAGAAGCCGCTCAAACGTGACGATGATGATGAGCCGCCCACCAAAGAGATCAAGGTTAGTCGCACCGATCCCGAGAGCGGCTACATGGTGCGCGACGACAAGCCCAAGGGCTTCTTCTACCTGGATCACCGCACCGTCGATGCCAAGCATTGCATCATTACCGATACCCATGTCACGCCCGCCTCAGTCCATGACAGTCAACCTTATCTGGCACGCCTGGATCGTCAGCGCCAGACGTTCGGATTTGATGTACAGGCCGTTGGCCTGGATGCTGGCTATTTCACACCGGCCGTCTGCCAGGGACTGGAGAATCGCGAGATCAGCGGCGTGATGGGCTACCGCACACCCAACCACAAGCCGGGGACATTCTTTAAACGGGCGTATGAGTACGATGCCTACCGTGACGAATACATCTGCCCGCAGGGCCAGTCCTTGCACTACAGCACCACCAATCGGCAGGGGTATCGGGAATACAAATCCAAGCCTGAACAATGCCGGGGCTGCAAGGTACGCGAGCAATGCACCAATAGCGCCAATGCGGTCAAGGTGGTGACGCGCCATGTGTGGGAGCGTTCCAAGGAGAAGGTGGATGATCGGCGTCGTACCGAATGGGGCAAGCGCATCTATGCCCGACGCAAGGAAACGGTAGAACGCAGCTTCGCCGACGCCAAGCAATTGCACGGACATCGCTATGCCCGCATGCGCGGCTTGCGCAAGGTCGCCGAGCAGTGCTTGTTGGCGGCGGCGGCCCAGAACATGAAGAAGATTGCCCTGCTGGTGGCGCGCTTGCGCGCGCTTTTACCGGGCTTGAACGCCTATGCCAGCGTACAAAAGTGGCTACAGAGAAAAATGAGCGCATTGCTTGGCTTCTGCGCCATCGACCATCTGCAAATTACCTGCGCCTGAAAAACAAAACCCCGTGTTCGAAAACACGGGGTTCGTCATCAACCTGAACGCCGGACATGTCCGGCGTTTTTTATTGCCCCTTGGAGCGGTGCAGCCGCTGCCGCGGCTGACAGCCCTGTCAAATCAACTACAATAGGCGGTTTCGTTCCCACAGATTACAGATAGCCCACATGCGTCGTCCTGCAAAACGTTCCTCCTCCAAGCTTTCTGCCGACAGCCAGCATCTGGTGACTTTTGCGCAAGCCATCGCGCAGGCCTCCAGCCGGCTCGAAGAGCGCGCCTGGCTCAAGCCTCTGGACGCCCTGCTCAACAAGCTGCTGCGGGCCGGCCAGCAGGGCCTGATCGATGCCGCGCTGGATCACCTTTTCAAAGCCGACCTGGATGCCTATGACATCCTGATCGAAGCCGTCGAGGCTGGCAGCGAAGCCACCTCGCTGGAACACCAAGGCCAGGACTACGACGTGCAGCTGCTGGTCCTGCCGGTACTGGCGTGGACCCGCTTTGCCATCGCCTCCGGCCCCATCGGCAGCGAATTGCTCACCGCCATCGGCGCCCATCTGCACGCCCATGTCCTGGCCAAGGATGCACGCCTGGCGCTGGCGCCGGCCCTGTTCTCCATCGAACAACTGCCGCGCATGCACGCCGATGTCTTCGCCCTGACCCGCCAGATGGGCCAGACCGCCCTGAAGACCGGTCCGGTGCAGCTGCGCGGCGAACAGCCGCCCACCGCCGCCTTCCTGGCCGATACCCGCTACGTGATCGCGGCCGTGGTGGTCCCGGCTGGCGGCGCCCTCTTCCACTGGCAGGAAAGCGACCAGCAGAGCCACTTCTCGGCCAGAAAAGCCGCCGCCTTCGAAGCCTGGACCCAACAGGCTACCCCGCTCTTCACCCGCCTCTTGCCCGGCTGCAGCGTGGAACTGCTGCTGCCGCAAGCGTATTTCTTCGGTTGCCGGGAAGCCGACAAGCGCATCCGCCCGGCCTCCATCCGCGCCGCCGACTACTTCCTGACCCAGACGCTGGACATCTCCTCCTCCGAGCTGCACGCCAGCATCGGCGGCTTCTCCGAAGACATCAATGGCCAGATCGATGAATACCGCATCGGTTTTTCCATCGGCGGCGATCCGACCGTGGTCTACGGCACCGTCTGGCCCTTGTACGAACAGGAAAGCGGCGAAGAGCTGCCCATGATGATTCCGGCCGGTGCCGGCTTGCTGGAAGGCCTGCCGGCCAGTCCGCTGCAGCAGATCCTGACCGTGCTGCGCGAGTGCGGCATCGTGCATATCAAGCATCATGCAGAACGCTTCACCATGGAGTTCTGCGATGACTGCGGCGCGCCCCTCTTCCCGGACCGCGAGGGTGAACTGGTCCACGCGGAAATGCCCGAAGATACGCCTCCTCCGGTCGAGCACTTCCACTGAGAAGTGAAGCAATGCGCGGCCTGAAGGGAGGAGCCGCCGGCCGGGCCGCACAAAGCTTCATATGCGCAAAAAGGCGCGCGCCGCCCGCCCGCAGAGACAAACCCGGCGCCAATAAAAAAGGCATCCACCACACGGCGGATGCCTTTTTCTCTTCTGTATCGGGCTATCCTGCCCGCTTTTCCAGCGCGACCGGATGGCCCATGAACGCCAGATCCGGATGCGTCTCCTCCGGATTGCTCGCAGTCCTGCCTGAAGAGCCTCAGTGGCTCAGGCGGCCAGCTTTTCGATCAGGCCCATTTCGGCGCTGGACATCAGCTTGTCGATATCCACCAGGATCAGCATGCGCTGTTCCAGGGTACCCAGACCGATCAGGTAGTCGGAATCGAAGGTGGTCCCCATCTCCGGAGCCGGCTTGATCTGTTCCTGGGTCAGGGTGATCACGTCGGAAACGCTGTCGACCACCATGCCCACGACGCGACCGCCGATGTTGAGGATGATGACCACGGTGAACTGGTCATAGGTCGGCTCGCCCAGCTGGAACTTGATGCGCATGTCCACGATGGGGACGATGATGCCGCGCAGGTTCACCACACCCTTGATGAAGTCAGGCGAATTGGCGATACGGGTGACGGCTTCGTAGCCGCGGATTTCTTGCACCTTCAGAATATCGATGCCGTATTCTTCCTTACCCAGGGTGAAGGCAAGAAATTCGTTTCCGTTGCTGTCGGTCTTTTCGCCGAAGCCGGAAAGATTCTTGGTTGCATTGTCAGACATGTTGAGGCCCTTTAAAAATCAGGAAAATACAGATTCGTCATTCAATTGGCGGCTGGATCGCAGCAAGGCTGCCACATCGACAATCAGGGCGACGCCGCCGTCGCCCAGAATGGTAGCACCGGAAATGCCGGCGACCTTCCGGTAATTGGATTCCAGATTCTTGACAACGATCTGTTGTTGTCCAATCAGGTCATCCACGAAAAGTGCCGCTTTTTTCCCATCTGACTCCAGAATCACCACCAATCCTTGCGAGGGATCGGTAAATGAAGGTTCGATGTTGAAAATATGGTAAAGCGGAATCAGCGGCAGATATTCGCCGCGAACGCGCAGCACCTGGCCCTGACCGGAGATTTCCTTGATATCTTGCGACAAAGGCTGCAAAGATTCAACCACATATCCTAGCGGCAATATGTAAACTTCTTCACCTATCCGGATCGACATGCCATCCAGGATCGCCAGGGTCAGCGGCAGCGAGATCGAAATCGTGGTGCCAAAGCCCTTGCTGGAGCGGATATCCACCGCGCCGCCCATGGCCAGGATGTTGCGTTTGACCACATCCATGCCCACGCCACGGCCCGAGACATCGGTGACCTGCTCGGCGGTGGAGAAGCCGGGCTCGAAAATCAGTTGCCAGACTTCGGCGTCGGAGAGGCTGTCGGTCACCGGCATGCCTTGCTGCTTGGCCTTGGCCAGGATCTTTTCGCGGTTCAGGCCGCCACCGTCGTCGGTGACCTCGATGATGATGTTGCCGCCCTGGTGCTCGGCCGACAGCGACAGCACGCCGGCTTCGCCCTTGCCGGCGGCACGCCGGGCTTCGGGCAGTTCGATACCGTGGTCGATGCTGTTGCGCACCAGGTGGGTAAGCGGATCGACGATGCGCTCGATCAGGCCCTTGTCCAACTCGGTGGCCGCGCCGTGGGTGACGAACTCGACCTGCTTGCCCAGCTTGTGCGCCAGATCGCGCACCATGCGCGGGAAGCGCGAGAAGACGTAATCCATCGGCATCATCCGGATCGACATCACCGACTCCTGCAGATCCCGGGTATTGCGGCTCAACTGGCTCACGCTGTTGAGCAGGTGTTCATGGTGCATGGGGTCGAGCTTGCCGACGCGCTGCTCGATCATGGCCTGGGTGATGACCAGTTCACCGACCAGGTTGATGAGCTGGTCGACCTTCTCGATGCTGACCCGGATCGAGGACGATTCCGGACCGCTGCCGCCCTTGGCAGCCTTCTTTTCGCCGCCGTGATCGCCATGCAGATGGCCGTCGTCATGATGGCCGTTGCCATTGCCATTGCCACTGCCATTACCACCGCCATGAGCGGCAGCCTGCGCCTCACCCTCGCTCTTCCTGGCACTGATGTCCAGCGGCACGAAGGGGGCGAAGAAGCCGTAGCCCTGCTCGCGCTCCTTGTCTTCGATGGCGGTATGGTTGTCGAAGAAACCGTAACCCTGGGTGCGCTCGCGCTCTTCCTGGGTGACGAAATTGTCGAAGAAGCCGTAGCCGCGTTCTTCCTCGCTGCCCGGAGCCGGATCGACCGCTTGCGAAACCTTCAGGTCGGCGACATCGACGATGAAGGCACAGATGGCGACGACATCATCAATCGGCTCGGCCGTATCGAGGATGAAAATCCACTTCCCTTCGGGCGACCTGGACTTCTCCAGCTTGCCCAGCATGGCCAGTTCCTCGGCCAGGGCTTCGGCATCCTTGTCGCTGATCTCCGGCATGTCCAGCCGGTAGCGGCGCTGACCATCCGGTCCGACCACCGCAGCGGCCGGGGCAGCCGCCTCGGCCTTGGGCGCAGCCGCCGAACTCTTGCCCTGCGACAGGGCCTCCAGCAGCATGCGCACATCACCCACGGCGTCCTGGTCCACCTCGGCGCCGTGCTTGTGCCCGTCCAGCATGGACTTGAGCACATCCTTGGCGGCCAGGAAGGCATCCACGTGTTCCGAGGTCAGCTTCATCTGGCCCTGGCGGATACGATCCAGCAGCGACTCCAGGACGTGGGTGACCTCAGCAATATCGGTCAGGCCGAAGGTGGACGAACCACCCTTGATCGAATGCGCGGCGCGAAACACCGCATTGAGGTCTTCCGGATCGGGAGACGCCACATTGACGGCCAACAACAGCTTTTCCATTTCCGCGAGCCCTTCCTCGGCCTCGTCGAAAAAGACCTGGAAAAACTGGCTCATATCAATGCTCATGCCTGGGCTCCATGCTGGATGCTGTACGTGTCTTTTTATTATTACGGCAAGGTCAGCCGATTACCTTGCGCACCACCTCGGTCAGGCGCTGCGGATCAAACGGCTTGACCAGCCAGCCATTGGCACCGGCGGCCTTGCCCTTGGCCTTCATCTCGTCGCTGAACTCGGTGGTCAGCATCAGGATGGGCACGCGGGCGTAGCTGCTCAGTTCGCGCAGGGAGCGGATCAGGGTCAGGCCGTCCATGCGCGGCATGTTCTGATCGGTCAGCACCAGGTCGAAGGTATGCGTCTTGGCCTTTTCCAGCGCGTCCACCCCATCGACCGCCTCGGTCACGTTGTAACCTGCAGCTTTCAGACTGAATACCACCATCTGACGCAGTGACCCGGAATCATCTACTGCGAGAATCGTTTTGGACATCGTTACTCCCTGTTTCTTCAATAAGGCTCATGCGCGTATGCATTATGCCGCACCATTGGTATCCGACCTAACGCCCAGTCTGACCGGAATGACCTAGTTCAATCTTGTACCACTCTGCCCGCCACCGCCTAGAACAACTCGATATCGCCGCTTTCCATGCGGGTCTGGCGCACCGCCTTCCACAGACCCGAATCGAGCACCGTCAGGCGTTCTTCCATGGCCTGCACGGTACTGGCCAGCAGTTCCTTCAACTCTTCATCGGTCTGCCCCTGCTCGGGCACGATCTCGAAGCTGTTGGCACTCAGCACCCCCAGCGCTTCGCGCAGGCCGATCACGCGGCGCACGATACGCTCCAGCAACTGGCTAGTCATGTCCTGGAACTGCAGGCCGGTCACGGCCGCATTGACGTGGTGACTGACTTCCCCCTGCGTGGACTTGAGCTGCTCGATGCTGTCGCTGTCGAACTGGCCTGTGCCATTCATCAGGCTTTCCAGAATGGTCTGCTGCATCTGTACCGAACGATGCAGCTCCATGAAGCTGTTACCCAGCTTGCCAATGGCTTCCCCCAACAGGATGTTGGTCTGGACCAGGTCCGACTCCACTTCCGTCAATTGGCGGCTGCCGCCGCTGGCAGTATCGAGCAACAAGCGCTTGAGCTCCTGCAGCATGGTCTTGGTCGGCATATCCGGCTCTCTTCCCCTGTTCAATTGGAACACTTCTGCTTCATTGACACGCCCCGCGCAACTGCGCAGGTCGCCCACCCCTCTATCAATTCTTGGCCGGCGTACTCAGCCCCTGCTGCACATCTTCATCGGTGGCGTCGGTGGGCACATTGAGCGAGCCACTATCCTTTTCCACCAGTTCTTCGGCCTTCTTGTTCATGACGATGATGCTGATGCGGCGGTTGATCGGGTTGAACGGATCTTCCTTGTCCAGCAACACCGCCGAGGACAAGCCCACCACGCGCAGCACCTTTGATTCATCCATGCCGCCGGTAATCAGTTCGCGCCGCGACGCATTGGCGCGGTCGGCCGACAGTTCCCAGTTGCTGTAACCCTTCTCACCCCGCGAATACGGCGTCGCATCGGTGTGGCCCGACAGGCTGATCTTGTTGGGCACATCGTTGAGGGTGCGTCCGATCTCATGCAGGATTTCCTTGGTATAGGGCTGCAACTGGGCACTGGCCAGGGCAAACATGGGACGGTTCTTCTCGTCCACGATCTGGATGCGCAGGCCTTCCGAGGTGATGTCGATCAACAGCTGGTTCTTGAACTGCTTGAGCGTCGGATTGGAATCGATGGCCTTTTCGATGCGCGCCTTCAACTCTTCCAGCCGGCTGCGTTCGGCCCGCTCCAGCTCCTGCTGCGCCTGCTTCAAACTCTGCTTGCGCGCCGTGATATCGGTTTCGCCCTTGCGCAACTGGCCATCCTGGCGGGTCAGGTCCTTGCCGCCCCCGGGCAGCACCGTGTTGGCGTCGCCACTGCCGGAACCGCCGGCCATGGCCACCTTCAGCGGCGTCTTGAAGTATTCGGCGATACCGTTCAGATCACCCTTGGCCGTAGAACCCAGCAGCCACATCAGCAGGAAGAACGCCATCATCGCAGTCACGAAGTCGGCGTACGCGATCTTCCAGGCGCCACCGTGGTGACCCCCGCCGCCCTTCTTGATCCGCTTTACGATAATGGGACGTAGCCCTTCGTCGGCCATGCCTGTGCTCCTGCTTCAATACTGCTGTCTGTGTGAATCGCGCTGCATCCTGTACCGCTTACTTGCTCTTGGCCTGCTTGACGTGCTCTTCCAGCTCGAGGAAGGTCGGACGTTCGGTCGAGAACAGGACCTTGCGGCCGAATTCGATCGACAGCGCCGGTGCGTAGCCATTGAGGCTCGCCAGCAGCGTCACCTTCACGCACTGGTAGATCTTGGTCGATTCGTGCAGCTTCTGTTCCAGCAAGCTGGAGAGCGGCCCCACAAAACCGTAGGCCAGCAGAATACCGAGGAAGGTACCGACCAGCGCGTGCGCGATCAGCATGCCCAGCTCGGAAGGCGGAATCCCCACCGATTCCATCGTGTGCACCACCCCCATCACCGCCGCCACGATACCGAAGGCCGGCATGCCGTCGCCCAGCTTGGCGATGCAGTGCACCGGAATCTCGCCCTCGTGGTGATGGGTCTCGATTTCGTTGTCCATCAGGTTTTCGATCTGGAAGGCATCCATGTTGCCCGACACCATCAGACGCAGGTAGTCGGTCATGAACTCGATCAGGTGATGGTCCGCCAGCACACCAGGGTACTTGCTGAAGATGGGGCTGCTCTCCGGCTCTTCGATGTCGCCTTCAATCGACATCAAACCCTCTTTACGAGACTTCGTAAGGATTTCGAACAGCAGCGCCATCAGCTCCATGTACAGCGCCTTGGTATAGGTGCTGCCCTTGAAGACGGTGGGCAAGGCTTTCAGGGTGGCCTTGATGGCCTTGTTGTTGTTACCGACCAGGAATGCGCCCCCGGCGGCACCACCGATCATGAGCAGTTCGATAGGCTGGAACAGCGCCCCGAGGTGCCCCCCCGCCATGGCAAAGCCGCCAAAGACGGACGCCATGACCACGATATATCCAATGATGACTAACAAGTGCCTACTCCCGTCCCTGTGGCGTTGAGTGTATTTTCACGTTCATCAGATTACAGGTATTCCAGTCGAGCAAATGGGGGAATACATATCCGAAAAACGCCCTTCCTTTTCGATTTACGGCTGAATTCACGCAAACTTGATACGTCACGTCTCGCCGCCCCTCTACAAGGCAATTTCACCTCTCGCCCTTTACAACTTCTTCACATGTACCACCCGTGCAGCACCCTGCCTCCCTGGGGTGGCCGGACCACGACATCAGGCGTGGCCCCCGGGATATGAAACTCGTAACTCAGAAGCAGCGTGCCCGGCTTCATTTCGGCCCGTGCCTTCTGCCACAGCGCCACCATCGCCGCCGGTGACAGATAGGCGAACACGACATCGTAGTCGCCGAAATCGAGCAGCAGATAATCGCCCCGCACGAAGCGGCAGCGGTTGCCCGCCAGCGCGGCCCGCACGCGGCTGATCAGCCACGGCAAGGGAGCGATCTCGATACCGGTGAAGGCGCTCTCCGGCCGGCGCCGCGAGAGGTCCAGCACGGCGCCCCCGAGGCCACTGCCGATGTCCATGAAGCGGATCGGCCGTCCTTGCGGCAGCAAGCCGGCCACCGCATCCCAGGCGCTCTGGCCCGAAGGATAGAACGGCACCTGGCTGCGGAAGGTCGACCAGAACAACACCAGCAGGAACAAGAACACCGCCAGGAACACCCACGACGGCAGGTGCAGCTGCCCCACCGCCAGTGCGGCCACCGGAAACACCAGCAGGATCAGCCACCACCACACTGCCATGCGGCGCAGGCGCGCCAGCAGCGCGGCGAGCACGCCATGCAGCAGCGAAGTCTGGAGGGGGGAAAGAGGAGCAAGACCGGCGCGCTGGCCCAACACATCCAGCACATTGGCGCCGACCAGGCCCAGCACGAACAGCAGCAGGGCCTGGATCGCCGGCGCCTGCCGCAGAGGCCTGCGCGGTACACCGGCGTGGTTCTGATCTTCGGACATCGAGGCTATCGGCCTTGTTCTTGTGGTTGACCGACCCGGCCCATTAACGCATCAATACGACCGCCCAGGCAGCCTGCTCAGGCCACCGCAGCCAGCACGGGCACGGCTGCCACGGACGCCGCTGCCGGCAGCGGCATGGCCGCTTCGACCAGACCCATGACCACGGCATCCTTGGCCTTCTTGGTCTTGCCGGCACGCGAAGGCATGTGGCACAGGCCGCACAGGTAATCCTGATGCAGGTCCAGACGATGCACCACGAAGTGGCCGCCACACTTGCAGCACGGCGTGGTCATGAGCATCTTGCTTTCGAAGAAGCGCACCAGCGTCCAGGCCCGGGTCAGGGAAAGGACCGGCTCACCGGCGTCGTTGTAGCCGACCTGCTCCAGATAGAGCTTGTAGGCCTTCATGACTGCTTCGATGCCGCTGATGCGCGCATGCTCCACCAGATAGCGGTGGATGTTGATGAACAGCGAAGAATGAATGTTGGGCTGCCAGGTGATGAACCAGTCCGTCGAGAACGGCAGCATGCCCTTGGGCGGCGAAACCCCCTTCAATTCCTTGTACAGCTTCAACAGCCGCTCGCGCGACAGCGAAGTTTCCGATTCCAGCAACTGGAGGCGCGCCCCCAGGTTGATCAATTCAATGGCCAACTGAATTTCCTGCGCTTCTGTGACAACGCTCTTCTTAGCCATGGTGCTACCCCCCGGTGATTTCGTAGTAAAACTGCCTGACCCCAGTCCGCAGGCCCCAGGCGGGCGGACTCTCAGACATGATTCAAGACACAAACTGATGACTGCTTAGAACGAACTCCCCTCCGGCGCGTTGACTTCCCCTGAACACGCCGGCCCTGCTTTGTCTTGTTGTTTTACGAAATTTGTTCGCTGGGCTGACAGGCCATCAGGATGGCGGCGTGCGACTGCGCCAGGCTTTTGTCCTTGTTGTAGTTGGTCAGCATGCCGAGGATGGCGCCGTCGTCGAAACGGAAGCGGGTCAACATCATGTTGGTTGCCGCCAGTTTCATGATCTGCACGTTGGACAGGCCTTCGATCAGATCGGCGATCTCGGCGCTGATGCCCAGACGGAAGATTGCGGTCGGTTTGTCCGAACGGATCATTTGCTGCGCCAGCATGAGATAGCTCAGGTTGGCATCGCGGATCTCCGCCATCATGTCGTTGGTATTCATTGGCACCCCACCTCGGTAAGAACTTCCTACAGGCTCACGCGGCCGGAGGCCACATCGAGCTGCTTACAATCGCTTACATTTACTTGACTGCAAGCCAATTCTGAGGGGGGCAGGACAGGCGGGAAATTAGACTTGATCGGTATTTTTCGACCGAAAACAGCCTGTATCAGCTGTAGGAGTTTGTCTTACACCACGGCAAGACAGCGGGGAAGTTTTTGCTGCTATGCACAGAAGAGCCAGTATTCTTGCGACTTTCCGCGCCAATCAGGAATTTCCTGATCAAAAGGTTTCTTGCCTGAAATGAAGGAACAAAGTTGTCACAAGAGAAACAAAAAATTTTGTAAATCTTGGGGCTTTTCACCCTCGTTGTTGCTCAAGGACGACTAGCTCATCAAGATTTATCACGATATCGCCGCGTTTAACTGTAGTTTCCTTTTGCCGGCGGCCACAGAAAACTTGCAGATATTTACGCCGCTTGATGAATTTTGCGCAACATCTTCACATTTCCGTTCAGCCAGCTTTCAGGCGTATCAAGAATCGCTAGCATTCTATGACCCGTCGCGCTGTCTCAAAACGCTGAACAGACGAGGCATTTACCTTTATTCAATTTCTTGTCGGCAAACTGAGCCTTGGAAATGGACGGCTCCCGGCTTACAGGCGACGCAATGCCTGCGCGATATCGGCAATCAGGTCTTCCGGGGCTTCCAGGCCGATGTTGAAGCGCACCAGGATGCCTTCGCGCTGCCACTGGTGGCGCATGCCCTGCATGCGGTAAGGCACACACAGGCTGTGCGCCCCACCCCAGCTGTAGCCGATCTTGAAGATCTGCAGGCTGTCGACGAAACGGTCGGTCTGCTCTTCGCTGTAACGGGCATCGAAGATCACCGAGAACAAGCCCCCTGCCCCGGTGAAATCGCGCTTCCAGTGGGCATGGCCGGGGCAATCCTCGAAGGCCGGATGCAGCACTGCGGCAATTTCCGGGCGTTGCTTGAGCCAGGCCGCGACCTTGCGGGCCGCCGCATCGTGCGCCTCGAAACGCAGGCGCATCGAGGACAGGCTGCGCAGGACCAGATAGACGTCATCCATGCCCACGCCAAAGCCCAGGCGCATGTGCGCCAGTTCCAGTTTCTCGTTGAGTGCCTGGTCGCGCACGATGACCGCGCCCATCAGCACGTCCGAGCCGCCCGACTGGTACTTGGTGACGGCCTGCATGACGATATCCACGCCATGCTCGAAGGCCTTGAAGGCCAGGCCGGCCGACCAGGTATTGTCGATGGCCACCAGCACGCCCCGGGCGTGCGCGGCACGGCACAGGGCCGGGATGTCGGGCACTTCCATCGATACCGAACCCGGCGCTTCGGTCCAGACCAGGCGTGTATTGGGCTGGATCAGTTCGGCCAGGCCTGCTTCACCGATCATCGGATCGTAGAAGCGTGCACTGATCTGGAAATCGCGCTCCAGCCAGCGTCCCAGGTCCTTGCTGGGACCGTAGACGTTATCGGGCAACAGCACGTCGTCGCCGCTCTTGAGAAAAGCGAAATTGACCATGGCGATGGCCGCCAGGCCGCTGGGGGTCACGCGACAATAGGTGCCGCCCTCAATCTCGGCCAGCCGGGCTTCCAGCACGAAGCTGGTCGGGGTGCCGTGCAGGCCATAGGTATAGCCGAGTTTTTCCCGCCAGTCGCGCGAACGCATGGCCGCCACATTCGGAAACAGCACGGTGGAAGCGTGATGGATGCCCACCGGGAAGGCTTCAAAGCCGTCCGGGGCGCGGTAGCTGCTGTGGACCAGTGCGGTCTGGGGATCGAGCGGAAGGGAGGATGCGGGGGGCGTTGCTTTGGAATCGGACACGGATCTGCCTCTGGAAACGATGGCGCCCCAGGAGGCGGGGCGCAAAAGCCTCACTATACGCGCAGCTTGTTCACATCGAAAGCGACAGGAGTAGCCGGACAGCCTCCAGTACTGGAGGCCATGTCAGAACAGAGTGAACTGAGCTTCATATCGCTTGTTTAGCGGCTCTGTTTAGCGCCTCTGTCCAGCACCACGACACGGCAGGCAATCAGGGCAGTTGCAAGGTAAAGGGCTTGCTGACGCTGCCGTCGGCATTGGACCAGGTGCCGATAATGGACTGCCCCTCGCGATGCCCTTCCCATTGGCCAGACACGTCCTTGCCGTTGAGCGACTCTTCCATGAGGAAATCGTCCTTGTCGACCTCGCCGGCCACCAGGATTTCGGACGCACCGCCGAAGAAGAAGTAGCGCCCTTCCAGGCCATCTTCATTCTTCTTGGGCTGCAGCGAGAGCTGGATCTCGCGCCCGTCGATCTGGCCGCGCAGCACCAGGGCGTGCGTCATCAGGGTCTGCTGCAGCGAGCCTTGCGGGGCGTTGGCGGCGGGACCGGAAGACGCAGCCTGTGCCGGCACGAGCACGGTAGCGCTGTACAGCACCAGCGCAGCCGCCAGCAGGCCGCGCATCATCCTGGCGCGCATCACTCAGCCGCGCCCCACAGATCGTGGGCGTCGGCGGCGGTGATGCGCACGTCGACGAACTGGCCGACTTCCAGCTTGCGGTGCGGCTCGAAAGGCGGCTTGACGTAGACCACGCCATCGATCTCGGGCGCATCCGAATAGGTGCGGCCGGTGCCGCCATTGCGGTCCACTTCATCGATGAGCACGCGCAGGGTCTTGCCGACCTTGGCCTGCAGGCGCTTTTTGGAGATTTCTTCCTGCAGCTGCATGACGCGGCCACGGCGTTCTTCGCGCACTTCTTCGGGCACCGGGTTGGCGATCTCGTTGGCGGTCGCACCTTCCACCGGGGAATAGGCGAAGCAGCCCAGGCGGTCGATCTCGGCTTCCTTCAGGAAGTCCAGCAGGTACTCGAACTCGGCCTCGGTCTCGCCGGGGAAGCCGGCGATGAAGGTGGAGCGGATCGTGATGTCCGGGCACAGGGCGCGCCAGGCCTGGATGCGCTCGATGTTCTTCTCGCCATTGGCGGGACGCTTCATGCGCTTGAGCACGTCCGGATGGGCGTGCTGCAGCGGCACGTCCAGATACGGCAGGATCTTGCCTTCGGCCATCAGCGGGATGATCTGGTCCACATGCGGATACGGATACACATAGTGCAGGCGCACCCAGGCGCCGTACTGCTGGGCCAGTTCGCCCAAGGCCCCGACCAGCTGGGTCATGTGGGTCTTGATCGGCTTGCCGTTCCAGAAACCGGTACGGAACTTCACATCCACGCCATAGGCGCTGGTGTCCTGCGAGATCACCAGCAATTCCTTCACACCGGCCTTGAAGAGGTTCTCGGCCTCCAGCATGACATCGGCGATAGGACGCGACACCAGGTCGCCGCGCATGGACGGGATGATGCAGAAGCTGCAGCGATGGTTGCAGCCTTCCGAAATCTTCAGATAGGCAAAATGCTTGGGGGTAAGCTTGACGCCCTGCGGCGGCACCAGGTCGATGAAGGGGGCATGCGGCTTGGGCAGGTGCTTGTGCACGGCCTGCATGACTTCGCCCACGGCGTGCGGACCGGTCACTTCCAAGACCTTGGGGTGAATCTTCTGGATGATGTCTTCGCCCTCGGCATCCTTCTTGGCGCCCAGACAGCCGGTGACGATGACCTTGCCGTTTTCGTTCAGGGCTTCGCCGATGGCGTCCAGCGACTCCTGCACGGCGGCATCGATGAAGCCGCAGGTATTGACGATCACCAGATCGGCGCCGTCATAGGACTTGGCGGTATCGTAGCCTTCGGCGCGCAACTGCGTCAGGATCTGTTCGGAATCGACCAGCGCCTTGGGGCAGCCGAGGGAGACGAAGCCGACCTTGGGCAGGACCGGGGTGGCGGGAGAAGACGGGTTGGACATGGCAGAAGGCTCAGTGAGACGGGCCGAAAACGGCCGGACGTACGGGAAAAAGCGGGAAATGCTTTAAAAATCAGGGCGCTATTGTACATCGTCCGCTGGCTGCCGCTGTTTTTTGCCTGCTTCAGGTCCGGCTCGACAGCTATGGAGGCAGTTTTAGCCCACTTCAATTGGCAAGAGGAAGCCGTGCTTTAATCCAATCTAGTCTAGTCGGCGGAATTGGGATTGAGTGAAGTGCCTGACTAGCGGACTTGTCGTAGTAGAGGATGACATTGTCACCATATTCAAGCTCTTTTTCGGAGCCATCATTCCAATAAAAAGTGAAATAGCGCAGCGCCTGAAGGGTTCCTGCCTGATCGAAGATTTGCAATCTGACCTGACGACCATCCCCCCAAAAGAAATTCGTACTGCACATGCTGATTCTGTATTGGCGCCCGTTGAACTCTTTGACACCGCCATTCAGCAATTTTGTGTAATAGTCGCAAGCGCCATATGAGGTGTCATGCCAGAGCGAAATCAGGCAAACCAATCCATATGACGTAGCCGCGCCGCAGAGGATGACACAAGATCGTTGTCTGAATTTCCGTTTTTCCTTGAATATCCAGTACAGCAACCAAGCGACCAAGACGACTAATAGTACGTAGCCGACCCATTTTTGAACAAGTGAGAACAGAAATAAAATTCTCACTCCGATTTCATTGGGGAGAATAAATATCGTAATCGGGAACAACAACATTATCGAAAGGCCATAAAAAGCCTTTACAACATATCTGTAGTTGCCCCCGCAATTCAGGACACTCAGACATCGTTAAGTTACTGATGCTGCAGCCCGTCTGAACTCGCGAGGCGAGCGGTATTTCAGGGCCTTGTGCGGATGGCGCTCATTGTATTGCTCGAAGGCAGAGGCCAGATGCGTGAGCGCCGTAGGCACATCGGGCTTGTCCATGAAGGCGATGTAATCATGCTTCATCGTTTTTACGAACCGCTCCGCCATGCCGTTACTCTGTGGCGAGCGCACGGGCGTGGTCAAGGGCTCCAATCCCAGCTCGCGAGCGAAGCTGCGTGTGCGATGGTCGATGTAGGCCGAGCCGTTGTCGCTGAGCCATTCAATCACCTGTGGAGTCTGCGTGCTTCCAAACCTCTGCTCCACGGCGGCCAGCATCACGTCGCGCACGACATCCCCGCTATGCCCACCGGTAGTGGCCGCCCAGCTGATGGCTTCACGGTCACAACAATCCAGTGCAAACGTCACTCTCAATGCAGCCCCGTCATCACAACGGAATTCGAAGCCGTCCGAACACCAGCGCGCATTACTTTGCTTGACCGCTACGCGACCATCGTGGCGTCGATTGTCGCGTCTCACACCAGGTCGGCGCAGCAGCAACGCGTGCTCTCGCATGACGCGATAGACCCGCTTATGGTTCACGCACGCTTGCCCCAGAGATTCCCGGCTACGTCGCAGCAAAGCCCAGATGCGGCGATAGCCATAGCTCGGCAAGCTCGCGACATACAGCTCAATCTCTTCGAGCAAGCCGCTGTCGCCGACTTTGCGAGCACTACGGCCATCTCGCCATTCCGGGCTCCGGGCTCGTTTTACTGCCACTGCAGAGCGCGCCACACCGAGAACGTCACAGACCACTTTCATTGGTCGTCCTCCGGCAGCAAGGGCGAGCGCGCAATCAGGTTTTTTGACCGGCCCCATTCGACGGCCTCGCGCAGAATCTCGTTCTCCATGGTCTTCTTGCCCAACAGCCGCTGCAGTTCTTTGATTTCCTTGATGGCCGCGGCCAGCTCCGAGGCCGGGACTACCGTCTCGCCAGCCTTGACGGCGGTCAGACTGCCTTCCTGGTACTGCTTGCGCCAACCAAACACCTGGTTCGCGTTCACCCCGTGTCGCCTGGCAACGGCTGATACGGAAGCTCCAGGAGCCAAGGTCTCCTGGACGATGGCTATTTTTTCTTGGGGCGTGCGTCTTCTGCGACGCTCCGGCTCGGTCAGAATCTCGATGTGCTCCACGGTTTGCCTAGTCGTAAAACTGGTCATAAGACTATCCTCTATTTTAAGAGAGTCTTCGTGTCCTGAGATTCAAGGGGCTATTCCAATATCTCTTCACATTTTTTCTGGTTGCCTGCATAAGGTCTCCAGTGAGAATTCAATGGGATTTGCCAGCTTTATGTATTTAGGCTTGGAAAATATCCAGAAATCACCACCGCGATTGTGTTTCTCCCTCCACTCATTGAAGTTTTGATTAAAGACCGGGAAGTAGATATCTTCCTCTTTGAATTTGCGGATTATTCCTCGCCTTGCATCGACAACCTTGTCCAGCGCTTTTTCAACGAGGTAGTCCCAATGAATGATGGTCTCGACATGTTTTGAATTGCCCATATCGGTATGAACCAGCGACTGTTTACCATCAATGAAATCACTGACTTTTCCGCCGATGGTGACAATCATCCCGTTCTTGTTCCAATGACCAAGATATTGGGTTTTCTGCGAGTGTGGATCATCATTAAATGAGTAATTGTCTTTGACGTAGACATAGAGATGAGTAACAAACACTCGTGGATCAATACAGTAAGTTTTTATTTTGTTTTTATTGTCATATCTAAAGTATTTTTCTCCTGTGACTTCTACCCGTCCAATGGCGACATAAATGCCGAAGTTTGCCAAAAGCCGCTGTTAAATCAGTCATTGCGAGGGATTTAGTCAGCGTTTTGTAATTCGCGATATCAACATGCTGGAAATTCCAGTCCAAATGAAAGCGATGCAAATTGTTCAGGCAAAGTGCCGTTTCAAATCCCAAGCTGGTAACGGCCTGAAAATTTTTCTCCAGGATTGGTTTTAATTTTATTTTCAGTTCGTTAAGGGCAGAGTCGTTGTAAATCTTATCGGAGAGCAGGCTTTGGTATTCCCATTCAACAAGTCCAAAGGTGCGAACCCAATCTAGCGTGACGGAAGCATCATCGACGAACAATTCAGCTTTCTTATCATTGTTCCAGATCAGCTTTGGATTGCCGAACCAACGTCGTGCGAGCTTTGCAGCAACAACCCACCCTTTTTTATCCATTGCGCCCGGGACATCCTGAAGATCAAATTCAGGAAGATTCTCACTCTCCTCAGCTTCGAGAAGCTTAGGCATCAATTCTTTAACGTATTTTTGTTTTGGAGACTGTTGATTTTTTTGGACGCCAGCAAGAGCTTGCTGACGTGCTGCATCCACTTTCGCTTCCCTCAATTGCTGTTTTGTTTGCTTCGGTGGGTTGGCAGATTTTGGTGTACTGGAAGGAAGCGGCTCACCAGGAGCAAGCCGCTCATAAGATACTGTCTGGGATGTAATGATAGGAACAGCGCCCGCTGAACCAATATATTCCCTCCAAACTTCGTCGCGAAACAAAGAGCGTTTCATCGCGTAGTAAGGAACTTTTCTAACTTTAGTCATGACCACCTTAGGAATTGGCAGATGCCAAAAGATGGTCGTGATCCTAGCTAGAACCCATTTCATAAATAGGCGTGAGATGCGTTCTGTCCAGAAAGGGCGCTGGCAAGGCGCGCGACGCGTCGTGTGGCGGTGCCACACGCAAGGAGCGCAACGCGGCCAGCGCCCTTTCTGGACAGAACCCGCAGGGAGCGGCCCGTTTGGGCGAATTGCTGCGTTACGAATTTGGGTCAAGACGCCCAGTCTTGACCCAAATTCGCGCCTTGCACTTCATCCCAAACGGGACTCGCTCGCACTCACGCCTATTTATGAAATGGGTTCTAGTTAATCCTGCATCATGAATTGTCCCAATGGGATACTGAAAGTGGGGAGGCATGAGCCTCCCGACAGAAGCGCCGCTTACTTCTTCTGATCCGGCGGCGTGCCCGGATTGCCAAAGGGGAAGGTACCGAACATGTTCTTGGTCTGGCTCTGCATCTGCTCCTGCATCTGGATGAACAGGTTCTTGCTCTGCTCGATGTAGTTGCTCATCATGCCCTGCATCATCGGACCCTGTACGTTCATGAACTGGGTCCACATCTCGGGGCTGAAGGGCTTGCCCTCATAGAAGCCCTTGGAATTCTCGGCCAGCTTGTTCTGGATGTCGATGAAGGTCTGGATGTTCTTTTCCAGGTAGTTGCCCATCATGCCCTGCATGGCATGGCCGTAATAACGAATGATCTGCGACAGCGCGCTGCTGGAGAACATCGGCACGCCATGCGACTCTTCTTCCAGGATGATCTGCAGCAAAATGCTGCGGGTCAGGTCGTCGCCGCTCTTGGCATCGACCACGGTGAATTCTTCATTGTCCAGCACCAGTTGCTTGACGTCAGTCAGCGTGATGTAGGAACTGGTCTGGGTATCGTACAGACGGCGGTTGGGGTATTTCTTGATCAAGCGATCTGCCGAATTTTTTGCAGTAGTCATCTGAAGTCCAGTCTCTCTCTCATTGCAGCCGTCTTGCCGGCCTTGGTTTGCAGCGGTGGCGGGTGGCTTCGATGCAGTCCTCACCCGCAGGCGTCCGGGACATTGCGCTGTCCTCTCCTTGCTTCTTCTACTGTGTTCGTCCTGCATTTTGCAGGGCAGCAACGCAGGCCATTATAGGGGCGAAGACCACCAAAAGGGGAGCGCTATCGTGCAAGAGTGACAAAATCCCAGCCCGCAATACAAGACAGCGCAAAGACAGCACAAAAAAATGGCCACGGATGCGGCGCTGCACCGCAAGCGTGGCCCTGCGCTACGGCATCAGCCCATGTACAGGCCGCCGTTGAGCGAGAAGTCCGAACCGGTGGCGTAACCGCCTTCGGCCGAAGCGATCCAGGCGACGATGGAGGCGATTTCCTCCGGCTCGCCCAGGCGCTTGACGGGAATGCCCGAGACGATCTTCTCCAGCACTTCCGGACGGATCGCACGCACCATGTCAGTGCCGATATAGCCCGGCGAGACGGTGTTGACGGTCACGCCCTTGGTCGCCACTTCCTGCGCCAGCGCCATGGTGAAGCCGTGGATGCCGGCCTTGGCGGTCGAGTAGTTGGTCTGGCCGAACTGGCCTTTCTGGCCGTTGACCGAGGAGATGTTGATGATGCGCCCAAAGCCGCGCTCGCACATGCCTTCGATGACCTGCTTGGTAACGTTGAAGAGCGAATTCAGGTTGGTGTCGATGACCGCATCCCAGTCCGCCTTGCTCATCTTGCGGAACTGGCCGTCACGGGTGATGCCGGCATTGTTGACCAGCACGTCCACTTCGCCGATCTCGGCGCGCACCTTCTCGAAGGCGGCCTTGGTGGATTCCCAGTCCGAGACGTTGCCTTCGGAAGCGTGGATGTCAAAGCCGTGGCCGCGCATGGTCGCCAGCCAGGTGTCCTTGCGGGTGGAATTGGGACCGCAGCCGGCCACCACGGTATATCCGTCCTTGCACAGACGAGTGCAGATGGCGGTTCCGATGCCGCCCATGCCGCCGGTCACATATGCGATACGCTTGCTCATTATGTTGCCTCCTATAGGGATGGTGATTTGTTGGGGTACGCCCTGCTCCCCTCTTTCGCGTCTGCTTTGCGCCGCATTGGTGGAGGCCCTTCGCGCGAAGGGCGCTCCTTTATCTTGTCAGGCCGGGCCGCGCCGCGGATGCGCTGCTGGCCGTCTCTCTCTGTCGGCAGTCCCGCGTGGGTCACCGCCCTCTTTTTATCGATGCCGCCGGCTTCTGTCATGCCCCCTGGCCGGCTGGCAGATTTCTTCAGCCCACCAGTTGGTCGGCCTTGACCTTCACGTAACGCCCCGGTGCCGGTTCGATGTGCTTGTAGCGCGTCGAACCCGGGCTCTTGGGTGCAGCCACCTTGCGCCCGCCATGCTTGGCCAGGAACGCCGCCCACTCACCCCACCAGCTGCCTGGATGCTCGGTCGCGCCGGCCATCCAGGTATCGGCATCGCTGCCCGCCTTGGCCTTGTCATTGACCCAGTAATTGCGCTTGTTCTTGGACGCCGGATTGATCACGCCGGCGATATGGCCCGAAGCGCCCAGCACGAAACGGTTGTTGCTGCGCTTGCCGGTATTGATCAGCTCCAGCGAGGCATAGGCTGATTTCCAGGGCACGATGTGGTCATCGCGCGAGGCGTAGATGAAGGCCGGTGCGCTGATCTTGCGCAGGTCGATCTTCTCGCCGCCCACGGTGAGGCGGCCGGGTTCCTTGAGCGCGTTCTCCAGGTACATGTGCCGCAGGTAGTAGCAGAACATCGGCCCGGGCAGGTTGGTGCTGTCGGCGTTCCAGTACAGCAGGTCGAAGGCGCTGGGCTTCTCGCCCTTGAGGTAATTGGATTCGACGTAGTTCCACAACAGGTCGTTGGGACGCAGGCTGGAGAAGGCGCTGGCAAAATCGCGCCCGGCCATCAGGCCGCGCTGGCCGATCATCTGTTCGCGCAAGGCCAGCTGCATCTCGTCGATATAGACATCGATGGCGCCGGTATCGGAAAAATCCAGGAACGTGGTCAGCAAGGTCAGGCTCGACACCGGATCTTCGCCACGCGCGGCCAGCAGGGCCAGCGCGCAGGAGAGGATGGTGCCGCCCACGCAGAAGCCCAGGGCATTGATCTGTGGCTGCTTGCTGATTTCCTGGACGATGTGGATGGAGCGCACCACGGCGTCGTCCACATAATTGTCCCAGGTGGCGGTCTCGACCGTCGCATCGGCATTGCGCCAGGAAATCAGGAACACCGTATGGCCCTGCTCCACCGTATAGCGCACCAGCGAATTCTGCGGCTGCAGGTCGAGGATGTAGAACTTGTTGATGCACGGCGGCACGATCAGGAGCGGCACCGCATGCACGGTCTTGGTCAGCGGCGTGTACTGGATCAGCTGGAACAGTTCGTTCTCGAAGATCACGGACCCGGCGCTGGCACCGACGTCGCGGCCCACCTCGAAGGCGGTTTCATCAGTCTGCGAGATGTGGCCCTTCTGCAGGTCCGCCAGCAATTGCGCGATGCCCTGGGTGAGGCTCTCGCCGCGCGTCTCCAGGATCTTCTGCTGTGCTACCGGATTGGTGGCCAGGAAGTTGGCGGGCGACATCGCATCAATCATCTGCTGCACCGCAAAACGCAATTTGTGGCGCACCTTCTCGGTGCCCTTGACCGCATCGGCCAGGGCCAGCAGGAAGCGCGAATTCAACTGGTAGGCGGCGGCCTGGAATGCGAAGTAAGGATGTTCGTGCCAGGCCGGCGCCGACAAGCGGCGATCGGTGATGGTCGGCGTCTTGGCGGCCAGCATCGATTGCCACAGCTCGCCGAACTCGCGGGTGTAGTCCTGCTGCAATCGCAGCAGGTCGGCGGGATCGAGCGTGGCGCCCATCTCGCCGAGCTGCCTGAGCAACGCGGAAGGATCGATCTGTCCGCCGCCCGGCGGCACGGCGCCACCCGGGAAGCCTGCCATCTGCGGCATCCCGGCCATCGCGGGCATGGGTGGCAAATGCGACTTGAACTGGTCGAACTGGGATTGGAACTGGGACTGCAGCGAGGTCCAGAACTTGGGATCGGACATCTGTGCCAGCCACGCGGATACATCGGGAGAGGGTTGCTGCGGATTCTGCTTGTTCATGCTCGGATCTGCAATTTTCGCGTATCGTTATGGTTTGTCTCGAAGCGTCATTTCACCATGATCATCGTCGCTATCGCATGGCTCTACGTCGTCTTCATGATGTCGATCACCGAACAGTCAGCGATCGCTGGCATCGCCACTTTCCTGCTGTACGGGATAATTCCGCTGACCATCGTTTTATACCTGATGGGTACGCCGCAACGCAAGCGGAATCGTCAAAAGATGAAGAAATTGACAGCGGCCCGCAAGGAAGAAAACAAAGATGACCGTTCCGCTAAACACGAGCCCGACATCACCGACGACAAGCCGCGCAGGCCCGCGCCATGACGCCGGGAGCGCGTCAGCAGCGCTCCCGAAAACTTAGAAAACCCTATCACCGCGCCCTATTGTCGTGAGCCCGGAAACCTTCAGCAGCGCAGGTTTGCGCACTGCATCATGCGCTGTGGGTGCGCTGTAAAACTCAGCAAATCAGCTGCGCGCCCCGGCGCGCCGCACTGACCGCCGCAAGGCGATCTGTCGATACCGGGGTTTCAGTACGGCAAGCATGTCGCGCAGCACGGCCGATCCGCGCCAGGGTGGCGACACATAGGCCATACGTAACTTCAGATCGCCACACTCACGTAACTCACAATCAAGCATGGCGATCATGCCGCCGTCAAGCCAGGCGTAGACATGCACCTCATTGGCCCGGCCTTGCCTGGGCCCTTCGATCTGCCAGCCGCAAGGGCGCTCGCACGGGAATCTCATCGGCCCGCCCCGAACAGATCAGGCAGATGCCAGGCCAGATGCAGCCCCAGCAGCAGCAAGCCGATGAAGAAGCAGCGACGGAAGGTAGCAGCCCGCACCAGCGCGCGCACGCGGGTGCCCAGCGCCATGCCGAGCAAGGCCGGCAGCAACACGACCAGCGAGGCCCAGCCTACGCCTGTACTGAAGGCTCCTCCCTGCCCCAGGTTGACCGCCAGGGCGATCGTGGAGACCGTGAAGGACAGCCCCAGCGCCTGGATCAGCTGGTCGCGCGGCAACCCCAGCGCCTGCAGGTAAGGCACCACCGGGATCACGAACACCCCGGTGGCGGCAGTGACCAGCCCCGTGAGCAGACCTACCACGGGTGACCACCACGGCTCATGACGAGGCCGTACCGTGGGCGTCCACGCCGCCAGGCCCGCGAGTGCATACAGCATCAGCGCCAGGCCCAGCCCGATGATGGCGCGGCGGCCGCCATCGGCGCCCATGAATCCGGCACCGGCCAGCGTCCCGGCGATGATGCCCGCCAGCAGGCTCCACAGGCGACGCACCAGCGTCAGCAAGGCACCGCCGGTGGCCAGTTGCCAGCCATTGGTCACCATGGAAGGCAGGATCAGCAGCGCCGCCGCCTGCACCGGCGGCATCACCAGGCTCAGCAATCCGACCGCCACCGTCGGCAGGCCCAGGCCGATCACGCCCTTGACGAAGCCGGCCAGCAGGAATACCGCCAGGCTCACGGCAAGCACGGTGGCATTCATGTCGACAAGGGAAAGCAGGCTGGGCATGGCAGGACTAAGACCGGATGACGGGACAGCGGGATAGCAAGGTTTCCCAGTCTGCCAGTCCTCGCCCGCGCTGGAAATGTGGAATACACTTAGCCAGCCTTCGGCCTGGCCGAAGGCTCAGTGTGACACCGAGCCCCTTTCCTTCCCCCCTGCCCCTGCACGCCGATGAGCCAACGCTTCGAACTGTCCGACCTGCGTCTTTTCCTGCACATCGTCGAAAGCGGCAGCATTACTGCGGGCGCCGAACGCGCCCACATGGCGCTGGCATCGGCCAGTGCTCGCATCCGCAACATGGAGGATGCACTGGGCACGCCCCTGCTGGAGCGAGGCCGGCGGGGCGTGCAGACCACCGACGCCGGGCGCGCGCTGGCCCATCACGCGCGCATGATGGCGCAGCAGATGGCGCAACTGCGCGATGAGCTGGGCCAGTATACGCAGGGCCTGAAGGGTCATATCCGGCTGCTCTGCAATACCTCGGCCATGACCGAATTCCTGCCGGAGGTGCTGGCGCGCTTTCTGGCGCGGCATCCCCACACCGATATCGAACTGGAAGAAAAGCTCAGCTATGAAGTGGTACAGGCGGTGGTCGACGGCATCGCCGATGTGGGCATCATCGCCGACTCGGCCGACAGCGGTCCCTTGCAGACCTATCCCTTCCGCCAGGATCACCTGGTGGCCGTGCTCTCGAAGAAACATCCGCTGGCACGGCGCAAATCGCTGGCCTTCAGTGAATTGCTGGGCGAGGATTTCGTCGGGCTGTCCGGTGACAGCGCCTTGCAGCAGCACCTTTCGGGCCACGCCACGCGTGCCGGGCCGCGCCTGCAATACCGCGTGCGGCTACGCAGCTTCGACGGCATCTGCCGCATGGTGGAGCATCAGGTCGGGGTGGCGGTGATACCCGAAACGGCCGCCCGGGCCTGTGCCACCCACATGGACATCCGCGCCATCCCGCTCACCGACGGCTGGAGCCGGCGCCAGCTGCTCATCTGCGTGCGCGGGCTGGAAGGCTTGCCGGGGCATACGCGCGAACTGATCCTGGCTTTGCAAGGGCACATATGAAGCATCATGAAAAATGGCGGCTCAGGAAAGCCGCCATTAAGCCGCCATTGCGTCGTCGAGGCCAAGCAGGATCATCTCGAGGTGAAGTTTTCGCCCGATTTCACTTGATTCACTTGAGCCAGATCAGCGAGCCCATGCGCCCGGTGGTCTTGTCGCGGCGATAGGAATAGAACCGCGGATCGGCCACAGTACACAGGCCGCCGCCGCTGACCTCATGCACATCCACCTTCGCCAGCCGCTGGCGCGCCAGCGCATAGATGTCGGCCAGATACTTGCCGGGGCGCCCCGGATAAGCCCGGAAGGCGCTTTGCGCCCCGGCCTGCTGATCCAGGAATGCCTCGCGCACCTCGCCGCCGACCTCGAAATGCCCGGGCCCGATGGCTGGTCCCAGCCAGGCGAGGATGTCGTGGGCGCCACGCGCGCGCATGGCCGCCACGGTCTGCTCCAGTACACCGGCCGCCAGCCCGCGCCAGCCGGCATGGGCCGCACCCACCACGGTGCCGGCGCGGTCGCAGAACAGGACCGGCAGGCAATCGGCCGTCATCATCACGCACACCGCGCCGGGCGTGCTGCTGATGCAGGCATCGGCGGTGGGCTGAGCGGGCAGCGCGGCCGCGTCCAGCACGTTCACCCCATGCACCTGCGTCAGCCAGGCCGGCTCGGCCGGCAACAGGCGGCGCAACAGCGCGCGATTGCGGGCGACCAGCGCCGGGTCATCGTCCACGTGGGTGCCCAGGTTCAGACCCGGGCCGCCCTGCCCGTCGCCGTAAGGCGCGGGGCTGAAGCCGCCGGCACGCAGGGTGGTCAGGGCACCGATGTTGGCCGGTGCCGCCCAGTCGGGGATCAGCAGCTCCATGGGCGGACCCGGTCAATAGTCGTCATCGTCTTCGTCATAGTCGCCCAGGACGGGATCGGCTTCTTCGCTCATCTCGGGGATCACCGCCAGAGCCGGGTCGATCCTGGCACGCTGGAGCAAGGCCACGATGTCTTCCGGCAAGGGCGCGGCCCATTGACGGAACTTGCCCGAGGTCGGGTGCACCAGTCCCAGGCGCCCCGCCAGCAGTGCCTGACGCGGGAAGATGGACGCCAGGTGCTGCTTGCCGTAGAGCGCATCGCCCACCAGCGCGAAGCCCAGCGATTGCAGGTGCACGCGGATCTGGTGCGTACGCCCGGTTTCCAGGCGGCAATGCACCAGGCTGACCGGCTTGCGGTCGATCTCGCCCGTGGCCAGGCGACGGTAATGGGTCACGGCCGGCTTGGCCCGCATGCTTTGGGATACCGCCATCTTGATGCGGTCGCGCGGGTGGCGCGCCATCGGCGCGTTGATGGTGCCGGAAAGCTGGGGCAGGCCCCACACCAGAGCCAGGTACTGGCGCTTCATGCTGCGCGCCTGCAACTGACGCACCAGGTCGGTCTGGGCGGCCAGGGTCTTGGCCACGACCATCAGGCCGCTGGTTTCCTTGTCCAGCCGGTGCACGATGCCCGCGCGCGGCACATTGACCAGGGCCGGGCAATGATGCAACAAGCCGTTCAACAGCGTGCCGCTCCAGTTGCCGGCGGCGGGATGCACCACCAGACCCGCCGGCTTGTTCAGGATGATGATGGACTTGTCCTCATGCAGGATGTCCAGCTCCATGGCCTCGGGCGCATAGGGCTGCTCGGCCGGCACCGATTGGGGGGCGACCTCCACCAGCTCGTCGCCCAGCATGGTCATCTTGCCCTTGGCGGGGGCACCGTCGACGGTCACATGGCCGTCCTCGATCCATTGCTGGATGCGGCTGCGCGAAAATTCGGGCATGAGGCCGGATAATACCTTGTCCAGCCGCTGGCCGATGACCTCATCGTCGAGGCGGAAACTCAGGCGCTCCAGGCCAGTGGCGCTTTCGTCGGCCTGCTCGCCGTCATCGAAATCGTCCTCTGGCGGGAGGGCGTTCTTTACAGGCTCATCGCCATTTGTAATCGGAAGGGGTTTCTTACGTGACATCAGCTATAATCGCCGGATCGGGTTGATTGTATTTCGGGTATCGATGCAGCCGGCTCGGGTAGGCGCTTGGCGCCATGCACAACTGATAGTCCCAGACAAGCACACAAGAGTCATGCACAAAATCTTATTGAAGTTCTTCATCATCGGTTTTGCCCTCTCGCTGACCGCCTGCGGCCTCTTGCCGGAACAAAAAGACGAGACGGTCGGCTGGTCTGCCGCGAAATTATACTCGGAAGCCAAGGATGAACTGAATGCCGGCGGCTACGACAAGGCCATCAAGTACTTCGAGAAGCTGGAATCGCGCTACCCGTTCGGTACCTACGCCCAGCAGGCGCAGATGGACATCGCCTACGCCTACTACCGCCAGAACGAGCAGGCACAGGGCCTGGCGGCGGTGGATCGCTTCATCAAGCTGCACCCGAACCACCCCAATGTCGACTACATGTACTACCTGCGTGGCCTGATCAACTTCAATGATCGCACCACCATCTTCGACACCTTCACCGACCAGGACAACACCGAACGCGATCCCAAGGCCATGCGTGACGCCTTCGATTCGTTCAAGCTGCTGGCCGAACGTTTCCCGGACAGCAAGTACACCCCGGACGCCATTGCCCGCATGAAATACCTGGTCAATGCCATGTCCCAGTACGACGTCCATGTGGCCAACTACTACTTCCGTCGTGGCGCCTACGTGTCAGCGGCCAACCGCGCCCAGGCCGCCATCAAGCAGTATCCGGATTCGCCGGCCAACGAAGAGGCCCTGTTCATCCTGATGCGCTCCTACGAAGCCCTGGGCCAGACCAAGCTGAAGGAAGACACCGAACGCATCATCCAGGCCACCTACCCCAACAGCCCCTGGTACAACGGCGGTCCCAAGCCCAAGGCCAAGCCGTGGTGGAAGGTCTGGTAAGCCCGGCACACGCGCATACACGCATACGCAAGCCTCAACAAAAAACCCTCGCCATGCAGATGGCGAGGGTTTTTTATTGGCCAGTCGAAGCAGCCCGCCTGATCCCGGCGGGCGGCGCGTTCAGCCTTCCAGCCTGCGGCGGAACACCCACTGGCTCTCGGTGGACGCCTCGGGCGCGAAGGCATAGCCCTCCACGTCGAAGGCCTTGAGCTTTTCGGGCTGGCTGATGTTCTTCTGGGCGGCATAGCGCGCCATCAGTCCGCGCGCGCGCTTGGCGTAGAAGGAGATGATCTTGTACTTGCCCCCCTTCCAGTCCTCGAACACTGGGGAAATCACCTGGGCCTTGAGCAGCTTGGGCTTGACGACCTTGAAATATTCTTCCGAGGCCAGGTTCACCAGCACCGGCGCCTTCTGCGCGGCCAGTTCGGCGTTGAGCGCCTCGGTGATCTCGTTGCCCCAGAAGGCGTACAAATCCTTGCCCCCCGGATTGGCCAGCTTGGTGCCCATCTCCAGGCGATACGGCTGCATCAGGTCCAGCGGGCGCAGCATGCCGTAGAGGCCGGAGAGGATGCGCACGTGGCCTTGCAGATAATCCAGCTGCGTGGCGTTGAGCGAGGCCGCATCCAGGCCCTCGTAGACGTCGCCATTGAAGGCCAGTACCGCCTGCTTGGCGTTCTTGGTGGTGAACTTGCGCGACCAGCTGGCATAGCGGTTCACGTTCAGCACCGCCAACTGGTCGGAAATACCCATGAGACTGCCGATCTCGGCCGGCGATTTGGTCTTCAGGACCTCGATCAGCTCAGCCGAGCGCGGCACGAAAGCCGGTGTGGTGTGGATGTCGGTAGTGGGAGGCGTGTCATAGTCCAGCGACTTGGCGGGAGACAAAACAATCAGCATGAGGGGGTCATCCAATGATCAGGTTCAGACAAGGTGGCCGTCATGATACCCAAAGCGCGGCGCTTGCGCGCGCACACGCCCGGTTTGGAGGCGATATGAACAGTTGGACGGCAAAAAGCCGGCTGTTGGGCCTTTGATCTCTGCCATGCGGCTCCTACACTGAAGCGTTGGACGTGATGACAGGTAACCGCTACCGGCCCTGCCGCGTCCGGCTTCCCGCCTGCCTTGCCGCGCGCCGTATCCGATCCGCTCTCACAACGAGGACACGCCATGAACTGGTTCCATGATCTGCGCATCGCCCGCAAACTGCTGCTGACCTTCACCGCCATCCTGCTGCTGACCGCCATCCAGGGCATTTTTTCCATCGTGCAACTGTCGCGCGTGAATGACGCCTCCACGGAGATCGCGACCAACTCCCTGCCCAGCGTGCGCTATCCCCTGGAAGCCAAGGTCGCCCTGGCGCGCATTCGCACCCTGCAGTTGCAGCACATGCTGCCGGGCAACGAAGGCAGCGTGGACGCCAACGAAAAGATGGTCAGCGAGCTTCTGGATGGCCTCAACAAGACGCTGGAGAAGTACGAGCCGCTGGTCAACATGGAGGCCGAGCGCGGCTACTTCACTGCCATCAAGACCGACCTGGCGGCCTTCACCCGGCAGCATCAGGAGCTGGCCGGGCTGGTGCGCGCCCAGAAGACAGAGGAGGCGCGCGATCTTCTGATGAAACAAATGACACCGGTCTACCTGCGCCTGTTCGACAACATGGACAAGGCCGTTGCCATCAACATCGCGGCCAGTGAGAAAACCGACCAGGATGCCCAGCTCCGCTACGAGAATTCGCGCCTGCTGATCAGCCTGCTGCTGGTGGCCTGCATCGGCCTGGGCCTGCTGCTGGCGACGTGGGTGGCGCGCATCGTCTCGCGGCCGCTGCAGGATGCCATGCACGTGGCCGAACGCGTGGCCGAGGGCGACCTGACGGTGCAGATCCGGCCCGGCGGGCGCGATGAAACCGGCCACCTGATGCGCTCGCTCAAGGCCATGAACGACAGCCTGCTGCGCATCGTGACGCAGGTGCGCGAAGGCACCGATACCATCAATACCGCTTCGCGCGAAATCGCCAGCGGCAACCTCGATCTGTCCACCCGCACCGAGCAACAGGCCAGTTCGCTCGAAGAGACCGCCTCGGCCATGGAAGAGATCACCTCCACCGTCAAGCAGAATGCCGACAACGCCCGCCAGGCCAACCAGCTGGCGCATTCGGCCTCGGACGTGGCGACCCAGGGCGGCAGCGTGGTCGCGCAGGTGGTCGATACGATGGGCGCCATCAATGCGTCCTCGCGCAAGATCGTGGACATCATCAGCGTGATCGATGGGATCGCCTTCCAGACCAATATCCTGGCGCTCAACGCCGCCGTGGAAGCGGCGCGGGCCGGCGAGCAGGGACGCGGCTTCGCCGTGGTGGCCTCGGAAGTGCGTTCGCTGGCCCAGCGCTCGGCTGCCGCGGCCAAGGAGATCAAGGCGCTCATCGATGATTCCGTGACCAAGGTCGATGCCGGCAGTCGCCTGGTGGAACAGGCCGGCAGCACCATGACCGAAGTGGTGGCCAGCGTGCGCCGGGTCACCGATATCGTCGGCGAAATCAGCTCGGCCAGTACCGAGCAAAGCGGTGGCATCGAACAGGTCAACCTGGCCATCACGCAAATGGATCAGGTGACCCAGCAGAATGCGGCGCTGGTGGAACAAGCCGCTGCCGCAGCCGGATCGCTGCAGGAGCAGGCGGCCAGGTTGTCGGATCTGGTGAGCATCTTCAAGCTGGACCGCTCTCAGCACGCCCCGCACGCAGCCTCAGCCCCGTCCTCGACGGCGGCGCGACCACTGGCGCCGCCGCCCGCCCCCCAGGCCAGGCCGCAACTCAAACCGATGAGCAAGCCAATGAGCAAGCCCGTCTCCCGCGCGGCCGTGGCGCCAGCACTGCCGGCCGCGCCCGCTCCCAAGGCCGCCAAGGCGGCGGATTCAAGTTCGCCAGCCAACTTGCCGTTAATCAACAAGCCAACACGGACGAGACATGCCCAAAGTGAGCTGCAGCCGGCCAACAGCAAACTTGCGTTGACACAATGTCGGCACTTTGCCCAGATTTTGCTGTCTACAATGCACCGGCAAGGAGGAGATCATGAAACGCGACAAAGCCCTCATGGGCGAAATCCTGAAGCAACTGGCATCCTTCGGCACCCTCTACGGCGACGTGGAAAAGATCCAGAGCGCGCTGCCCGGGCAGGTGGCGCCGGAGGTGATCCTGCATCATCTGCGCCTGCTCTATGACCGCGGACTGGCGGCGGTGGACATGCACAATTTCTGGCGCGTCACCGATCAGGGGTATGATGCGCTCGAGGCAGGCGGCGACCTCTTCAGCCAGAAAGAAGCGCCACCGCCCGGCCAACGTGGCATCGACAATTAGTTTTCACTTCTTCAATGAGCATCCCGGCAACACCTTCCCTCACCTCCCCGCTTCCCCTTCCCGCCGCCACATCCGCCGGCGCCCCTGCCGGGCGCCAGCGCGTGGTGCTGGACACCAACGTCTGCCTGGACCTGTTCGTCTTCCGCGACCCGCGCTGGGCCGCCTTGCAGGCGGCGCTGGAGCAAGGCACGGTCCAGGCCTATACCCGCGAGGATTGCCGCAGCGAGTGGCTGGCCGTGCTGGACTATCCGCACCTGCCGGTCACGCCCGAGACCAAGCCGGCCATCTGCGCCGAATTCGACCGTCTGCTGCAATGCCTGCCGCTGGCTCAGGTCAACACCTTCGGCCTGCCTGTCTGCACCGACCGCGACGACCAGAAATTCCTCGAACTGGCCCTGCAATGCCAGGCGCATGTGTTGGTGAGCAAGGACAAGGCGGTCCTGAAGCTGGGCAAGCGTACCGTCAAGCGCGGCCTCTTTGCCATCGTGCCGCCGCAGCTCTGGCGCGCCGATGCCTTCCTTGATCCGGCGACCTGAACGGTGCGGCGAATCCGGCTAGAATAACGGGCTTGCGATCATCACAAGAACGAGCCCGCTGCAATGAGCACCCCCAACATCGTCACCAAGCTGCCCAAGGTCGGCACCACCATATTCACCGTCATGTCGGCCCTGGCCAGCGAAAAAGGCGCGGTCAACCTGGGGCAGGGTTTCCCCGATTTCCATTGCGATCCGGCGCTGGTGGATGCCGTCACCCGGGCCATGCAGGACGGCCTGAACCAGTATCCCCCCATGGCCGGCGTGCTGCCGCTGCGCGAAGCCATCGCCGCCAAGGTCGAGCGGCTGTACGGTCATCGCTATGATCCGGTCGCCGAAATCACGGTCACCGCCGGCGCCACCCAAGGCATCCTGACCTCGGTGCTGTGCGCCGTGCATCCGGGCGATGAAGTCATCGTGATCGAACCGGTCTACGACTGCTACGTCCCGGCTATCGAGCTGGCCGGCGGTGTGCCGGTGTTCGTGCAGATGGAAGTGGGCGCGGCCGGCTACAGCATTCCCTGGGCCAAGGTCCAGGCTGCCGTTACGCCCAAGACCCGCATGATCATGGTCAACACCCCGCACAACCCGACCGGCAGCGTCATGCGCGCGGCCGACGTGGCGGCGCTGGCCGATATCGTGCGCGGCACCGACATCCTGATCCTTTCCGACGAGGTGTACGAACACATGGTCTTCGACGGCCAGCCGCACGAATCGCTGGCGCGCCACCCGGAACTGGCCGAGCGCAGCTTCATCAATTCCAGCTTCGGCAAGACCTATCACGTCACCGGCTGGAAAGTCGGCTATGTGGCAGCGCCTGCTGCGCTGACCGCTGAATTCCGCAAGGTCCACCAGTTCAACGTCTTTACCGTCAATACCCCGGTTCAGTACGCATTGGCCGAATATATGAAGGATCCGGCACCGTACCTGGACTTGCCGGCGTTTTATCAGAAGAAACGTGATCTTTTCCGCTCAGGATTGGCCAACACCCGTTTCGAGCTGCTGCCCTCGCAGGGCACGTATTTCCAGTGCGTGAAGTACGGCGCCATCTCGGACCTGCCCGAGGCCGAGTTCTGCAAGTGGCTCACCAGCGAGATTGGTGTGGCCGCCATCCCGGTATCGGCCTTCTACAACACGCCCAGGGAATCGGGCATCGTGCGCTTCTGCTTCGCCAAGAAGGAAGAGACGCTGCAACTGGCGCTGGACCGGCTGGCCAGGCTGTAATGCCGTCGGCGCACAAATGATTCATAGCATTTATATCGTTTTACGTTCCGTGACCTCCCCCCTCAACACGACACGCAAAAAAGGAAATCCATGATCGACGTCTACAGCTGGGCCACCCCGAATGGCCACAAGGTTCACATCATGCTGGAAGAATGCGGACTGCCCTACACCGCGCATGCCATCGATATCGGCGCCGGCGACCAGTTCACGCCCGAATTCCTGAAGATCTCGCCCAACAACAAGATCCCCGCCATCGTCGATCCCGAGGGTCCGGACGGTGCGCCGATCTCTCTGTTCGAGTCCGGCGCCATCCTGGTCTACCTGGCCGGCAAGACCGGCCGCTTCCTGGGCGAAACCGTGCGCGAAAAGTATGAAGTGCTGCAGTGGCTGATGTTCCAGATGGGCGGCCTGGGGCCGATGCTGGGCCAGGCGCACCACTTCCGCCTGTATGCGCCGGAACAGATCGAGTACGCCGTCAACCGCTACAGCAATGAAGCGCGCCGCCTGTACCAGGTGATGGACAAGCAGCT
Source organism: Herbaspirillum sp. DW155 (assembly GCF_037076565.1). Taxonomy (NCBI): domain Bacteria; kingdom Pseudomonadati; phylum Pseudomonadota; class Betaproteobacteria; order Burkholderiales; family Oxalobacteraceae; genus Herbaspirillum; species Herbaspirillum sp. DW155. Next base: position 3,483,658 of record NZ_AP029028.1, read on the forward strand.
GGGCCTGCATGCCTACCTGGCCGGCGACAATTACACCATCGCCGACATCGCCTGCTTCCCCTGGACCCGTTCGCACAAGAACCAGGGCATCGATCTTGCGGACTTCCCCAACGTCAAACGCTGGTTCGATGCCATCAACGCCCGTCCGGCCGTGCAACGCGGCGTGACCGTGCTGGCCGACAAGCGCAAGCCGCTGCACGACGACAAGGCCAAGGAATTGCTGTTCGGCAAAAGCCAGTATGAAAAACGCTGACGGATGATCGCTGAAGGCGGGCCGCAGCCCGCCTCGGCATCCCCCGTCAAGGATCGGCGAAGGGCGCAAACTCCACACGGTTGCGCCCTTTTTCCTTGGCGCGGTACAAGGCGTCGTCGCTGGCGCGCAGGACCTGCTCCTGACTGCCGGAGTCCACCTGCATCAGTGAGATGCCGATGGAGAGCGTGACCTCGACTTTCTTCCCTTCGTGCAGCAGCGGCTGGCTGGCGCAGCTGGCCTGCAGGCGCATCGCAAATTCGGCGGCGGCCTGCAGGTTGGCGCCGGACAGGATCACCGCGAACTCTTCTCCCCCCAGGCGCCCGGCGGCATCCGACTTGCGCAACTGGCGCTGGAGTACCTGTGCAAAATGCTTAAGCACCTGGTCCCCGACCGCATGGCCCAGGCTGTCGTTGATGCGCTTGAAGTGATCCAGATCGCACATCAGCACCGCTGCGGTATCGCACACCCCGCGCTGAATGCGGCTGTGCTCTTCCTGCAGGCGCTGCATGAAACAACGGCGGTTGGGCAGTTGGGTGAGGTAATCGGTGAGGGCGTATTCCCGCAGTTCCAGTTCAAAGGCTTTGCTCTGGCTGATGTCGCTGATGAAGCCATGCCACAGCGTGGTGCCATCCTCCAGGCGACGCGGACGCGCCTGTCCGCGCAACCAGCGCACCCCCTGACCGGACACGATGACACGAAACTCCAGCATCCAGTGCGAGCCTGTGGCCGTTGCCATCTGGCGCGCCGCTTCATAGCGCGGCAGATCTTCCGGATGGATCATGGTATCCACGATGGTCGGGTTCTCCAGCAACTGCTGGGGCGAGAGTCCCAAGGTTTCGCGCGCGCCTTCGCTGACGTAGGTGAAGTAGCCACGGCCGCCCGGCGGCACCCGGAACTGGAACACCATGCCGGGAATTTCACTGGTCAGGTAATCGAGCATGCGGCTGCTCTTGGCCAGTTTTTCGTTGAGCTGCCTGACCTCGGTGATGTCAGTGGTGGTACCGATCATGCGCAAGGCATTGCCCTGGTCATCGCGGGCTACCACCTTGCCGCGGCTGCTGATCCACTTGTAGCTGCCATCGCGGCAGCGAATGCGGTGCTCCACCTGATACGTGTCGGAGCGCGAAGCAAAATGCTGGCGGATCGTCTCCTGCACATAAGGCAGGTCATCCGGATGGATGCGCAGGTAGGCGTCCTCCAGATGGCTGGAGAGTTCCCAGTCCTCATAGCCGAGAATGGCCTTCCAGCCGCGCGAATAGTAGATCTCGCCAGTGACCGCATTGCGGTCCCAGATGCCGGTACCGCTACCTTCGATGGCCAGCGCCATGCGTTCATTGGCCTCGTCGGGGGGCTCAGTGCTGACCTGCGCATGGGATGGCACGAGGGCGCGCTCGATGGACAACATGGCCATCGACACGGCTGCGCCGACCGTATCGCGGTAGGCCTGCTCCAGATGCGATGCATCCGCCGGCGCATCGACCGGCGTGCAGACGGTCAGCACGCCGGCGAGTTCTCCGGCAAAGGAACGCAGCGGCAGCACTTCCAGCAGGCGACAGCCATGACGCGCAGCCAGCGCGGACAAGCCATTCCAGAATGGCAGGGTGTCCGGCTCCAGCCCATCGAGCTCGACCAGATCAGCCAGGAATGCCGGCAACAGGCTCGGTGCCGCGCCCACGCTCATGCGCCGCTTGTGGCGGTCGAACAGGAAGATGGCCAGCGCGCGCTCTGGATAGCTGGCCGAAAAGCCGCGGGCGATGCGGTCCAGCAATTGCGCAAGCGGCGCGCCACGCGCGATATAGGAAAGCGTCTGGTTGTTAAAGGCGAGCGCCTTGCGGCAAGATTCGGTATCGGCGTCGACGGATAGGGGCGGACGTTCTGACATCATGAGCGACAGGATCAGCAAGTGCGCGGCGGCAACACCATACTGCCGCTGCCGGATGATGGCACATTAGCACCTTATGACAACTTCGCGCCATGGCCTCCTGCAAAATCGGTGCAGACAATGCCGGACGATGTTCTCAAGCTACAGCGTCATGAGCTTCGGTGAGAAAGACATCACTTCGGCGCAGGCGCGATAGACGGATGCACTCAATAGCGACGCACCAGAAATTCGGCCACGCACACGGGCTTGTCCGATCCTTCGCACTCCACCGTGATGAGCCAGGCCAGCTGGACACCGCCGGGGATGTCCTCGGTGGACTCCAGACGAATCACGCCGCGCACCCGACGTCCCACCGGCAGGGGTGCCGGGAAACGCACGCGATTCAAACCGTAGTTGAGCAGCATGCGCACATCCGGGCCCAGACTGATGGATTCGGAGAGCATGCGCGGCAGCAACGCCAGCGTCAGGAAGCCATGCGCCACCGTGCCGCCATAGGGCAGCTCGCGCGCCGCACGCTGGGCATCGACGTGGATCCACTGATGGTCGCCGGTAGCATCGGCAAAGCGATCCACCTGTTCTTGCGTGATGGTGATCCATTCGCTGCAGGCCACTTCCTGGCCCGCCAGTGATTTCAGTTCTTCCAGACTGGCGATGGTGCGCATGTTGGCTTCTTTCCCTTGGGGTTATCGTGAGCGCTGCGCGCTGCAGATGCAGATGCAGATGCAGGCAGCATTGGGTTCAATCTTGCGTTCAGTTCCATTCGATCTTGTGTCAGCCATCCTGCCCGACCACCCGGTTGCGGCCCCGCTGCTTGGCCAGGTAGAGACGCCAGTCGGCCATCTCGACCAATTCGCTGATGTCCTGCTCCATTGACGGCACCATGCTGGCGGCGCCGACGCTCACGGTGAGCCAGGGGCCGATCCGCGAACCCGCATGCGGCACCTGGTTCGCCTCGATCAGCCGGCACAGTTTCTCGCCCAGGGCGTGAGCGCCCTCGATGGATGTGCGCGGCAGGATCATCGCAAATTCCTCGCCACCGAAGCGCGCCGCCAGATCGGCCGGACGCTGGATGCTGTGGTCCAGCGTCTGCGCCACCCGGCGCAACACGGCATCGCCGGCGACATGGCCGTAGCTGTCGTTGTAGAGCTTGAAGAAATCCACATCGATCAGCAGCAGCGACAGGTGCAAGCCGTCACGCCGCGCACGGCGCCATTCTGCGCCGAGGTAGTCGTCGAAGTAGCGACGGTTGGCGATGCCGGTCAAGCCATCGGTATTGGTCAGGCGCTGCAGTTCGAAATTGGTCTTCTGCAACTGCTGCTGGCTCTCGCGCAGGGCGCGATATGCCTCGTCCCGCTGCAGCAGATTGATGTAGGAGCGCGAGTGGTAGCGCAGCCGCGCCACCAGTTCGATCACATCCGGCAACTTGACCATGTAATCATTGGCGCCACCGGCAAAGGCGTCGCGCTTGACCTCGGGATCATCGCGCGAGGACAGCACGATGATGGGCACATTGGCCAGCACCGGACTGGCGCGATACTGGCGCACCAGGCTCATGCCGTCCACCCCAGGCATCACCAGGTCCTGCAGGATCACGGTGGGACGGGTCTTTTCGGCCACGGCCAGGGCTTCGTCGGCACGGGTGCAGAAATGGAAGTCGATATGCTCTTCCTTGAGCAGCGCACGGCGGATCGCCTCGCCCACCATAGCCTGGTCGTCCACCAGCAGCACCATGATCTTGTAGTCGTCGGCTGGCAATCCGGGGCCGCCGCCCGTCGTGTCAGTCGCTGGCACCAAACTCATCATGCGTTCCTTCTGTTCAATGGCATCATGCCTGCGCCAACAGGGCTTGCAGCCGCGCTGCCATGGCACCGACCGGCAGCACGTCGACGGCGGCATTGAGCGCCACGGCCGCCTTGGGCATGCCGTAGACGGCGCAGCTCTTCTGGTCCTGCGCCAGCGTGTGGTAGCCATTCTCGCGCAGCGCCTTCAGGCCGGCTGCGCCATCGCGGCCCATGCCGGTGAGCAGTACGCCGGTAGCACGGCCGTCCCAGTGCCTCACGATGCTGTGGAAAAAAGCGTCTACCGAGGGCCGGTAGACATCCGTAGGCGCGCCTTCGACATAGCCCAGGCGGCAGCCCTCCTTGAAAACCAGGTGATGATTGCTGCCCGCCAGCAAGACTTCGCCGCGTCCGGGCAGGTCGCCTTCCACGGCCAGCCGCACGCGCAGTACCGACTGTTGCTGCAGCCATTGCGCCATGCCGGGGGCGAAGGCCGCATCGATGTGCTGCACGATCACGATGCTGCCGGGAAACTCGCGCGGCAGCTGTCTGAGCAAGGTCGACAGCGCCGAAGGCCCGCCCGCTGACGCACCGATGGCCACCAGCGGCGTCAGGTCGCCATGTGTTACCGGCGGCAGTGCGCGCAAAGGCGCCCTGATGGGAGCCGCCACTTCCTCCGGGCTCAGACGTCCGAGGTTGTCGATCTTCTCGATCAGGGCCGCCGCGTCGCGCCTGCCGGCCGCACCGATCAGGGCCGGGGTCTGGGTGGCGTCGAGCGCACCGTGGCCCATGGCTTCGTAGATCATGCCGGCGCTGGTATCCATGTCCGAGGTCACCACCAGGATCGGGCAAGGCGTGGCCTGCATGATGCGGCGGGTGGCTTCCACGCCATCCATCCGGGGCATGAGCAGATCCATCAGAACCACATCGGGCAACTGCCAGGCACACATCTGCACCGCCTGCTCGCCATCCCGGGCGATCCAGATCAGTTCGTGGCGGGCGCTTTCGGCAATCACCCGGCGCAGTACTTCCACCATCATCGGGGTGTCGTTGACGATGCCGATCTTCACGTTGTGGCCTCTCCAATCAAATCCGTGACGGCCTGCAGCAGGCTTTCGTCATGGAAACTGCTCTTGGTGAAATAATGATCGGCGCCGGCCGCCAGGCCGCGCTGCCGGTCTTCTTCACGGTCCTTGTAGGACACGATCATCACCGGCAGCGACTGCAGTTGCACGGCACTGCGAATCAGGGTGACCAGTTCGATGCCGTCCATGCGCGGCATGTCGATATCGGTGATGACCAGATCAAAATGCTCGGCACGCACGGCGTTCCAGCCATCCATGCCATCCACCGCCACCGTGACCTGGTAGCCCCGGTTGGTCAGCAGTTTGCGTTCCAGTTCGCGCACGGTGAGGGAGTCGTCCACCACCAGCACCTTCTTGCGTACGGCCACCGCTGCCGTGTCGGTGCCGTCCTGATCGACCGTCTGCAGGCGCCCGGAAGCGGTCAGCTTTTCCACCGTGCGCAGCAGGTCGGCCACATCCAGGATCAGCAACGGCGCGCCATCTTCCATCAGCGCCCCGGCCAGGATGTCGGGGATCTTGCCCAGGCGCGCATCCAGCGGCTGCACCACCAGCATGCGCTCGCCCAGGAAAGCATCGACGGCCACGCCATAGCTGTGCTCGTCCTGGCCGATGACCACCACGCAGACGTTGCCATCCCGCGCGCGCCACTGACCACGCTGCAGCGCCTGGTGCGCACTGACCAGACCGACCTGGCGACCTTCGTGGCTGAAGTGCGGGTAACCCTCCAGGGTCTGCAAGGTCTCGGCCGGCAAGCGCAGGGTCCGATTCACATAGGCCAGCGGAAACGCATAAGGTTCACCGGCAATCTCCACCAGCAGGCTGCGGATCACCGAGAGCGTCAACGGCAGCTGCAGCAGAAAGCGGCTGCCCTGACCGGCGCGCGTGGTGATACGGATGGTGCCGCGCACCTGCTTGAGCATGTCCGCCACCACGTCCAGGCCGACGCCGCGTCCGGAAATCTCGGTGACGGTCTCGCGCAGGCTGAAGCTGGGCAACAGCAGGAAGTCCAGCAGTTCGGCCTCGGACAGGCGCGCGGCGATCTCCTCGTTGGCCAGTCCGCGCGCGACCACCGTGCGGCGCAGTGCCTCCAGATCGATACCGGCACCATCGTCGGACACCTCGATCAACAACATGCCGGCGCTGTGGCGCGCCTCCAGCCGCACCACGCCCTGCTCGCGCTTGCCGGCGGCGCGGCGGGTGGGACAGTCCTCGATACCGTGGTCCACCGCATTGCGCAGCAGGTGACCTAGCGGCGCTTCCAGTTTCTCCAGGATGTCGCGGTCGATCTGGGTGGCATTGCCGCTGATCTCCAGCCGTACCGACTTGCCCAGCGCATGGCCGACATCGCGCACCATGCGGGCAAACCCGGCTGTGCCGTCGGCGAAGGGCCGCATGCGGCAGGCCAATGCCTCGTCGTACAGTTGTTGCGAAAGATTGACCGAGCGCCGGTCAAAGGCATCCACCGCAATCAGTTGCTCGCCCAGCAGTTGCTGATTGGTCTGCATCAGGGTCCGCAATTCCGCCAGGGTGGTCTGGGCGAATTCATCGAGCTGGCTGCCCGACAATTTCTGTTGCAGCAGGTCCAGCGCCTGCACCGCCTCGCGCTGCACCCGCTTCATGCGCAACATGCTGGCCGAGAAATGCTTCAGGCGGCGCGACTCCACCAGCGATTCGCCAGTCAGGCTCAGCAGCCGGTCCAGGCTCTCCGGGCTGACCCGCACGGCGCGTGCGGCAGCGGCCTGGGAAGCTGGCTGCACGGGCGTCCCCTCCGCGCCTGACAGCCCCGGCTGCAGGGGCGCCGCGGGAACCGGTGCCGGTGTCTGCGTTGCTGCCTCGGCCGCCAACGCCGCCTGCATCGCCACGGACGGTGCCGACCAGGGCGCCACTTCGTCCCCGCTCATCACGGCCGGCAAGGCCTGCAGGAAGGCCTGCACTTCGGCGCTGCCGGCCTGATCGGCCCAGGCCTCGTCGCCATCGGGCGGCGCGGCGATGCGTCCCAGCAGGTCGGCGCCGCGCAGCAGCACATCGATGTGTCTTTTCTCCAGCTGCAGCTTGCCCTGCTGGGCCAGCACGAAGCAGTCCTCCAGCACGTGGGCCACCTTGACTGCCGTTTCCAGGCCGACGATGCGGGCCGCGCCCTTGAGCGAATGGCCGGCGCGCATGCAGGCTTCCAGATGCTCGGCGGCCGTGGGCTGCTGCTCCAGCGCCAGCAGGCTGGTGTTGAGCTGGGCGATCTGGCTTTCCGCCTCGAAGCGGAACAGGTCCAGCATGGACATCTGGCTGAGATCGGGCGTACTCATGTCATGCTCCGGTTGAGTACGTAGAACAGCAATTCATGGTCCAGCAGGCCGATCGGCTGGCCCCGCCATTCCACCATGCCGCGCGTGTACTGGATGGCCGACTGGGCCAGCGTGGTCGGCACCGGCATGAGGCTGTCGTGGGCGTAGCGATGCACGCCCGCCACCTCTTCCACCGGGAACACCAGGACCTGCCCTTCCAGCGAGGCCACCAGCAGATGCGGCGCCGGCGCCCCGGTGGGTAACTGGAACAGCTGTGCCAATGAGACACAAATACGCAATGCGCCACGGACATTGACCACCCCGGCAATGGCGCTATTGCGCTGGTGCGGCAGGCTGTGCAGCAGGCGCCTCTCGGTCACCTCCTGCACCACCGACGTGGCGATGGCCAGCCATTCACCGGCCACGCGCACCACCAGGGCCGAGGCCAAGGCGCTGCGGTCCTGTTCCTGCTCATGTGCGGCCACGCCGGCGTGCTGCCACTGCTGCGCAACCTCGGCCGAGGCCTGCGCCCGATCAAGCTGTTGCAAGGCGGCGCGGGCAAACGTGGGGCAATTCAGGCAGCGGATGTGATGCGCCAGCTCGGGGCAACTGGCATCGCCCTTGATACCGATGCGGTTCCAGCAGTCATGCAGGTCGGCACGGGAGGGTGTCATGGTCGGCTCAGTCACGATGGTTCTCCTCAGCCGGGCTCACGCGCCCGGCGCGCTGGCGCATGCGCTCGGCGCCGGCGGCATCGCCTGTGGCTTGCAGCAGGGCCGCCAGATGCAGCAAGGCCGCCTGGTGTTGAGGTTCCAGATACAACACCTTGCGATAGCAGCGCTGGGCCAGTTCAGCGTCACCGTCGGCATCGTGGATCAGACCTTGCAGATAGAAGGCCTCGGCACTCGCCCCCTGCTCGCCGATGGCTTGTTCGCACAAGGCTGCGGCCTGGGCGAGCTGTCCCTGATCGGCCAGCAGGCGGGCCTGCTCCAGCAAGGAGGGAGAAGCCGCGCCGGACACGGCCGCTTCGCCCGGTGTAAAGGGGAGCCGGCTTGACGCCGCTGACGCCGCCGGCTGCACCGAACCTGCCTGGCGCGCGGCGCCGGGCAGCGTAACAGGCGGCAGCGCTGCGACCCCGACAAGCTCGCGCCGGGCCGGCCGCTCAAGCGCCACCCGTTTGCGAAAACCGAAGGCCAGTGCAATACCCGCCGATTGCAGTCGCGGGCTGAGCAGGATACCCCCTTCGGCCGGCCCGACGAAGATCAGGGCATCGGGCTTCATGAGGCTCTCCAGCAGCGCAACCACCTGGCGCTGCACTTCGCGCTCGAAATAGATCAGCACGTTGCGGCAGAAGATGAAATCGTAAGGTGCGGCGTAGCGCAAGAAATCCGGCGCCAGCAGATTGCCGGGCGCAAAGCGGACCTGCTGGCGAATCGCCTGATGCAGTTGCCACCCCTGCGCCAGCGGGGTGAAATGGCGATCACGAAAATCGAGGTCATGACCACGGAAAGAATTGCGTCCGTAGAGGCCGGCCGCGGCGATCTCCAGCGAGCGGGTGCGGATGTCGTAGGCATCGATGACGAACTGTCCCGGCAGGACGCCCGCGTCCAGCAGCGCCATGGCCAGCGAATACGGTTCTTCACCGCTCGAGCATGGCAGGCTGAGGATGCGCACTGGCACTTCCGGCTGCAACGCCAGGCGCTCATATGCCAGACGGGCCGCAGCCAGGATGGCTTCGCGGTCGCGGAAGAACCAGGTCTCGGGCACCACCGCCAGTTCGATCAGGGCTTGCAGTTCGGCGGCCGAGCCATGCAGACGCGCCAGATAGCGGCCATCGTCATCGATCTCCAGTGCCGCCATGCGCTCGCGCACGACGCGCTCGATCAGACTGCTGCCGACGGTGGCCATGTCCATGCCCATGGCGCACTTGAGCTTGTCGGCGATCAGCGGCAAGGTCTTCATGCGGCCACCTCGGGATAGAGCAAGGCGCGGGTGGCCGCATCGAGCAGGTCGCCGACCTGCACACGCTGCAACAATCCACCCTGGTAGGGCATGACCGGTCCCAGGTAAGGCGCCCCCTCGTTGCGGATGGCGGCCGGCACGAACCGGGCCGGGTCGACGCGCAAGGTCTCGGTGGCGCACTCCAGGATCAGGCCCAGCAGCACTGGCGCGGCCGCGCCGTTGTGGTAATGCACCAGCACCAACCGCGTACTCACGCGCGCCGGCGCGGGCCGGCCCAGTGCCAGCATGGACAGGTCGATCACCGGTACATGGCCGCCGCCGTGCGGCAGCAGGCCGGCCACCCAGGCGGGCGCGCCAGGCAGGGCCTTGCAGGGCGAAAGCGGCAGCACCATCGCCACCTCGGCGGTGGGCAGGGCATAGCGTTCTTCACCCAGGGAAAAAAGCAGGTACAGGGGTTGCATCATGGTCGGCGCCGCCAGGACCGCACTCAGTCCGTCACGCGAAAGCGCGACACGCCATTGCGCAATTCATTGGAGACCACGTTCAGTTCGTCGATGGCCTGACTCGATTGCTGCAGGGATTCCACGGTCTGCTGGGCCGCTTCGGAGAGCTGCACCAGCGCCTGGTTGATCTGCTCGGCGCTGCTGGCCTGGGCCTGCATGCCTTCGTTGACGATCTGGAAGCGCGGCGCCAGCGCCTGCACCTGGGCGATGATCTGCGAGAGCTGGCTGCCGGCCGTCTGCACATCCTGCATGCCGCGCCGCACCTGGTCGGAGAACTTGTCCATGCCCATCACGCCGGCGGCGACCGCCGACTGGATTTCCTTGACCATCACTTCGATGTCATAGGTGGCCACGGCGGTCTGGTCGGCCAGGCGGCGGATCTCAGTGGCCACCACCGAGAAACCGCGTCCGTGTTCACCCGCCTTTTCGGCCTCGATGGCCGCATTGAGCGAGAGCAGGTTGGTCTGATCCGCCACCTTGGTGATGGTGGTGACGACCTGGTTGATGTTGCCGGCCTTCTCGTTGAGGATGGCCAGCTTGGCACTGACCGAACCGGCCGCCTCCATCACGTTCTGCATGGTGTCGCCCATGCGGTTCAGGCCGGCCTGGCCGCTGCCGGCCAGGGCCGAGGTCTGTTCGGAGACGACCGAGACTTCATTCATGGTGCGCACCAGATCGCGCGAGGTGGCGTGAATCTCGCGCGAGGTGGCGCCGATCTCGGTGGTGGTGGCCGCGGTTTCGGCGGCAGTGGCCTGCTGCTGGCGCGCGGTGGCGGCGATCTCGGTGACCGAGGTGGCCACCCGCGCCGAGGACTTCTGCGCCTGCGAGACCAGGCTGGTCAGCTCATCGGTCATGCGATCAAAGCCATTGCCGAGCACACCGAACTCATCATTGCGGTCCCACGCAACGCGACGCGAAAAATCGCCCGAGCGCATGATGTCGAGCAGACCCACCAGCTTCTGCAACGGCTCGTTGATGGCCCGCATGAGCAAGAAACCACACACCAGCGCCACCAGCAAGGCCGCCATGAGCGAAGTCGTCATGGCGAACTGGGCGGAGGTGACGGCATCGCTGATGCGGCTGGCGGCGTCGTCGGCAATGCCCTTGTTGGTATCGACCATGCGCTGCGTGAACTGGTAGCCGGCGCGCCACTGCGGACGGATCTGCTCATTGACGATCTTGTCGATGGCGGCGCGCTGGCTGAAATCCATCTTGAGCACTTCGCTGACGATGGCGCGATACTTCTGGCGCGTCTGCTTGAATTGCTCGAAGAGCTTGCGGTCGGCGTCGCTGAAGATGGTCTTGTCGTACTCCTCCTGCAGCCGGTCGAGCCGCTCGGCATTGCGGCGCAGCAGGATCACGTCGGCCTGGCGCTCGACTTCATTGCTGTCGATCTGGATGATCTGCTGTGTCATCAGCAGGTTTTCGTACCAGGCGGCGTTGATCTGGGTGCTGTAGTAGAGGCCGGGCGTGGAATCCTCGCGCAGGGCCGTGGCGCTCTTCTCGATGCGGCTCAGGTTAACCGCAGAAATGCCGGCCATCAGCGCCATGAGCAGCAGAATGAGCCCGAAGCTGCCAAGGATGCGGTGCTTGATCGTCCAGTTCTTCATACGCAGGTTTCCCCCCTTTTGGAATACGCGCTCCCGCTCTGCCCCGTTCCGGTAGCGCATGAACGAAAGTTCGCATTTAGTAATACTCCGAGATTATCATTGAAATCTTTCAATATAACCATTATCCCTTGCGCGATCTCTTTTCGCCGGGGCATGAAAAACGGCGCCCGCAGGCGCCGTTCCGGATGAGCTTCGACGGTTGGATCACACCGGCATGGGCTTGTTGTCCTGCAGATCGAGGAAGCCCTTGATGAGACGATAGGCCTTCCAGATCCAGGCCAGCGAGAACACCAGAATGGCCAGCGGAATGCCGATCACCGTGGCCCACAGCACGCCACCGGCAAAGAGCCAGAACAGATACCACCAGAAGGAACGGATCTGCCAGCGATGATGGGTATAGAGGAAGGTATCGCGCACGTCGCCGCGCTTGAGGTAATTGACGATCAGCGGCAGCCACGACAGCATGCCCAGGGAAAACACCAGACAGGCGGCATGCGCAAGGTAGAGCCACCACACCAGATCACGGCCGGTTTGCGTCTGTGGATCCAATACCAGTTCCTGGTTCATCGCGTCTCCTGAAGTGAGGGAAAACCGGCCCTGAGCATCAGGCCAGCAGATTCAAGATGCCGTCCAGTCCGACGAAATTCAAGCCCACGCTGGCCTGCGCACGCACCACCGGCTTGGCACGGAAGGCCACCGACAAGCCGGAGATACCCATCATGCGCAGGTCATTGGCACCATCGCCCATGACGATGGCCTGGCTCGGCTCCGCGCCAATCTCGCGGCAGATGCGCTCCACCGTCGCGCGTTTCTCGTCGGCATTGACGATGCCGCCGACCACCTTGCCGGTGAGCTTGCCATCGGCCACTTCCAGCGTATTGGCGTGCGTGTAGTCCAGACCTAGACGCGCCTTCATACGGTCGGTGAAAAAGGTGAAACCACCCGAGACCAGCAGCGTCTTCAGTCCTGCAGCCTGTACGGCCTTCAACATGTTCTCCGCCCCCGGCGACAATTGCAGGCGCTCATCGTAAACACGCTGCAGCGCGCCCGCATCCAGCCCCTTGAGCAATGCCACGCGGCGGGTCAGACTTTCGTTGAACTCGATCTCGCCGCGCATGGCGGCTTCGGTGATCTCGGCCACCTGCGGCTTCAAGCCTTGCATGTCGGCGATCTCGTCGATGCATTCGATGGTGATGAGGGTGGAATCCATGTCCATCGCCACCAGGCGGAAATCGGACAGCTTGCGGCCCTCTGGAATGAAGGCATAGTCCAGGCGCGCCTGCAGGCAAGCCGCATCGATGCTGGCCTTGAGTGCATCGCTCTGGCTCACGCCAGCCACACGCCATGCATCGACATCGGGTACGCGGTCGCCTGCAATGCGTTCAGCGCGGCCACCGGCCAGGGCGGCGATGGACTCGATGGCGGAAGAAGAAACGGCGTGGTGTTTGGGGGCTTGCAGGATCAGGTTCATGTTGTTCTGTTGATTCATGGATGCAGTTGGATTCGGTAATACGCGGCCGGAAACGCTTCAGCCGGTGAGTGCCTTCATGGTCGCCTTGACCTGCTGCACGCGGGCATTCAGATCGGGCATGCTGGCCGTGATGCGCAGCTTGTCGGGACCGTTGAGCTTGATCTGGCGGTTCTTCTGCACCAGCTCGATGATGCGCATGGCGTCAACCGGCGGATTGGGCACGAACTGCAGCAGCGCCGCTTCCGAATGCGCATCGATCTTGATGATGCCCAAAGGCTTGGCGGCAATGCGCAGGCGGTGCGTTTCGATCAAGGCCTTGGCGGCATCGGGCAGCTTGCCGAAGCGGTCGATCAGTTCTTCCTGCAAGGCATCGATGGCATCGGCCTTCTCGCAGTTGGCCAAGCGCTTGTAGAGCGACAGGCGTTCATGCACGTCGCCGCAGAAGTCGTTGGGCAGCAGCGCAGGCGCATGCAGGTTGATTTCGGTGGTGGTCGAGAGCGGCGCGGCGAGGTCGGGTTCGCGGCCATCCTTGAGGGCACGCACGGCTTCGTTCAACATGTCCGAATACGTCTGGAAACCGATCTCGTGGATCTCGCCCGACTGATGATCGCCCAGCACCTCGCCGGCACCGCGGATTTCCAGGTCGTGCATGGCGAGATAGAAACCGCTGCCCAGTTCCTCCATCTGCTGGATCGCTTCCAGCCGGCGCTGCGCCTGCTTGGACAAGCCCTGCACATCCTGCACCAGCAGATAGGCATAGGCCTGGTGGTGCGAACGGCCGACGCGGCCACGCAACTGGTGCAGCTGCGCCAGGCCGAACTTGTCGGCGCGATGCATGATGATGGTGTTGGCCGTGGGGACGTCGATGCCGGTCTCGATGATGGTGGTACAGAGCAGAATATTGAAGCGCTGCGCCACGAAGTCGCGCATCACCTTTTCCAGATCACGCTCGTGCATCTGGCCGTGCGCCACGCCGATGCGGGCTTCCGGCAGGAGCTGCTCCAGCGCGGCCTTGCGGTTGGCGATGGTTTCCACTTCGTTGTGCAGGAAGTAGACCTGGCCGCCGCGTTTCAACTCGCGCAGGCAGGCTTCGCGGATGGTCGATTCCTGCTCGGCGCGTACGAAGGTCTTGATGGCCAGGCGCTTCTGCGGCGCGGTGGCGATCACCGAGAAATCGCGCAACCCTTCCAGCGCCATGCCCAGCGTACGCGGGATAGGCGTGGCGGTCAGCGTGAGCACATCCACCTCGGCGCGCAGCGACTTCAGGGCTTCCTTCTGGCGTACACCGAAACGGTGTTCCTCATCGATGATGACCAGGCCCAGGCGCGAGAATTTCACTTCGTCCGACAGCAGCTTGTGAGTGCCGATGACGATATCGATGGTGCCATCACCCAGGCCCTTGATGGCCTGCGTGACTTCCTTGCCGGTACGGAAGCGCGACAGTTCGGCAATCTTGACCGGCCAGTTGGCGAAGCGATCCGCGAAGGTGGCGGCATGCTGTTCGGCCAGCAGCGTGGTCGGTGCCAGGATCGCGACCTGCTTGCCGCCCATCACCGCCACGAAGGCGGCGCGCAAGGCGACTTCGGTCTTGCCGAAGCCGACGTCGCCGCAGATCAGGCGGTCCATGGGCTTGCCGCCGGTCATGTCCTTGATGACGGCATTGATGGCGGCGGCCTGGTCGGCGGTTTCCTCGAAGCCGAAGCTGTCGGCGAAAGCTTCATAGTCATGCGCCGAATACTGGAAGGCGTGACCCTGACGCAGCGCGCGGCGGGCATACAGGTTCAGCAGTTCGGCGGCGGTATCGCGCACCTGCTGGGCGGCCTTGCGCTTGGCCTTCTCCCACTGGCCGGAGCCCAGCGCGTGCAGCGGCGCATCTTCGGGCGAAGCGCCGGAGTAACGCGAAATCACGTGCAGTTGCGAGACCGGCACGTAGAGCTTGGTCTCCTTGGCGTATTCCAGATGCAGGAACTCGGTCTCGCCCTCCCCCAGGTCCATGCTGACCAGGCCCATGTAGCGGCCGATGCCGTGGCTGCTGTGGACCACCGGATCGCCGATCTTCAACTCCGACAGGTCGCGCACCATGTATTCGACGTCGGTGGCGGCCTGCTGCTTGCGGCTGCCGACACGGCGACCGCTGCCGGCGTAGAGTTCGGTCTCGGTGATCAGCGCCAGACCAGCGGCGCTGACGAAGCCTGCATGCAAGGGGGCAACGCCCAGCATCAGCGGCTCATTGCTGGAGAGGAAATCGTTCCAGTCATCGCACAGCGCCGGATGCAGGTCGTATTCCGCAAAATATTGCTGCAGGGTTTCACGCCGGCCATTGCTCTCGGCACAGATCAGCACGCGCTCGGCACCCTTCAACAGGAAGCCGCGCAAATTGACCAGCGGGTCTTCCGCGCGGCGGTTGACGGCGATGTTGGGCAGCGGGGCCGAGACGGCCGAAGGCGCATCATCGGTCTTGAGCACCCAACGGGCGTGGGGTTTCAGCAGGGTGAAGAAATCTTCATCGTCCAGGTAGATGGCGCGCGGCTCCAGCACCGGGCGCTCGCGGTCGGCGTGAAGGAAATTCCAGCGCGAGCGGGTATCGCTCCAGAAGCGCTTGATGGCCTGTTCGATGTCGCCGACGGTGGCGAACATGGCGTTGGCCGGCAGGTACTGGAACAGCGTCGCCGTCTCTTCGAAGAACAGTGGCAGGTAGTATTCGATACCCGCCGAAGCGATGCCGTTGCCGATGTCCTTGTAGATGGCCGAGCGCGACGGATCGCCCTCGAACACTTCGCGCCAACGATTGCGGAAGGCCAGGCGCGAAGCCTCGTCCATGGGAAATTCGCGGCCCGGCAGCAGGCGCACTTCAGGCACCGGATAGAGCGAGCGCTGGGTATCGGCATCGAAGGTGCGGATGGTCTCGATGGTGTCGCCGAACAGGTCCAGCCGGTACGGCAGCACCGAGCCCATCGGGAAGATGTCGATCAGGCCGCCGCGTACCGAATATTCGCCCGGTGACATCACCTGGCCCACGTGGGTGTAACCGGCCAGGGTGAGCTGGGACTTCAGCTTGCCCTCGTCGAGTTTTTCACCCTGCTTGAAAAAGAAGGTATAAGCCGCCAGGAACTGCGGCGGCGCCATGCGCAGCAAGGCCGTGGTGGCCGGCACGATCAGCAGGTCGCACTGGCCGGACTGCACTTCATAGAGCGTGGCCAGCCGTTCGGACACCAGATCCTGGTGCGGCGAGAAGGCGTCATAGGGCAGTGTTTCCCAGTCCGGCAGCAGGTGGCAGCGCAGGCGCTCGCCCTCCTTGGGCTGGAACCAGGGGATCTCGGCCAGCAGGCGCTGGGCATCGGTGGCCCCGGCCACCACCACGGCCAGCATGCGGCCTTCGGCCTTCAGGGCCAGCGCGGCCTGGGCCAGCAGATAGGCATCGGCGGAACCGTGCACGGCGGGAGGCTGGAAACGCACACCTGCCTTGGGCAGGCTTTTTTTCGGGTCAAAAGACATCAGGATCGGGAGGATCGGCTTGGTTGAGACTTGATTCGACTTGATTCGACTTGATTCGGCCGCAGGCCCGGCGGCGGCGGCCGTGCTGGCAGCGCCGCAAAATGCCGGTCGCTTGCAAGGGATTGGCATTAGAATTCAGCCTCTCATTATAAACGAAGGCCCCATCGCAAGCCGCCGCCAGGCGGGCGCCGGGCCAGGTCCATGGCATGAACCCTTCGCAGTCCGCTTCTTCCCCGCCCCGCCACTTCGCGCTCATCCCCGCCGCAGGCGTTGGCGCGCGCATGGGCGGCCAGATCCCCAAGCAATATATGCCGCTGGCAGGCCGCCCCATGCTGCTGCATGCGCTGCAGACCTTTGCCGCCCATGCGCGCATCGCCCATACCTTCGTGGTGGTCAGTGCCGAGGATGGCTGGATCGATGCCCTGATGACGGCGGACCTGCTGCAGCGCGTAAGCATCCTGCGGGTCGGCGGGCCAACGCGCCAGGACAGCGTTTTCAATGGGCTCAACGCCATCCGCGACAGGGTGGACGATGCCGACTGGGTACTGGTCCATGATGCCGCACGCCCGGGACTGGACGCGCCACTGCTGGACCGTCTGCTCGATGCCCTGGCCGGCGATGCGGTCGGCGGCCTGCTGGCCTTGCCGGTGGTGGACACGCTCAAGCGCGGCGAAGGCAGCGCACCCTCCCGCTCGCAGGAAACCGTGCCGCGCGCCGGCCTGTGGGCGGCGCAGACGCCGCAGATGTTCCCCTACGCCCTGCTGCAGCGCGCCCTGCGCCAGGCGCAGGCGCAAGGCCGGCTGGGCGAGATCACCGACGACGCCAGCGCCATCGAAATGCTGGGCTTGCGCCCGCGCCTGGTGGAGGGCAGCCCCCGCAATCTGAAGGTCACGCTGGCGCAGGACGCCGCGCTGGCCGAATTCTTCCTGAAAGGTCCGCACGCATGAACGCTTCTTCCCCCTTCCCTTTCCGCATCGGCCAGGGTTATGACTGCCACGCCCTGGTGGAAGGCCGCCCCCTGATCCTGGGCGGCGTCACCATTCCCCACAAGAAAGGCCTGCTGGGCCATTCAGATGCCGATGCGCTGCTGCACGCCATCACCGACGCGCTCTTCGGCGCGGCCGCGCTGGGCGACATCGGCCGCCACTTTCCCGATACCGACCCGCAGTTCAAGGGTGCCGATTCGCGCGTGCTGCTGCGCGAAGCCGCCAGACGCCTGACCGAAGCCGGCTACGCCATCGGCAACGTGGACGCCACCATCATCGCCCAGGCGCCCAAGATGGCACCGCATATTCCTGCGATGGTGGCCCATGTGGCCGCCGACCTGGGCATTTCCAGGGAGCAAGTCAATATCAAGGCGAAAACCAACGAAAAAATGGGATTTTTGGGACGTGAAGAAGGAATTGCGACCGAAGCGGTTGTGTTGATCCACCGCCAAAACGGCTGAAAAGGCCTGTCAGAAACCGTCCGACAAGCTTGCGTAGGACACTCGCCGACACGCTGCAACCCGCACCAGACAAGGGATTGCGGGCGACGTCATGCACCAGTTTCCGGCATGCATGGAAATCTAAAGCACCGAAAAAAACCATTAAAACTTTTAATTGAACTTTCGCGCCGAAAATGGCTTGCATTCTCGATTTAATGAGTATAATCGTCGCGTCGTTAGGATTCGAGCTGGTAGTGCGGTTCTTCGCTGTCATTCCTCCCGAGTAACGATAAAGAGCCGGGCGCAAGCCCCAATCAATTAAATTTAGGAGTCCGTAATGGCAACTGGTACCGTCAAGTGGTTCAACGATGCAAAGGGTTTTGGTTTCATCACCCCCGATGAAGGCGGCGAAGATCTGTTCGCTCACTTCTCGGCTATTCAATCGAATGGTTTCAAGTCCCTGAAGGAAAACCAACGCGTTTCCTTCGAAGTGACCACCGGCCCGAAGGGCAAGCAAGCTTCGAACATCGTTCCGGCTGCTTAAGCTTTTCAAGCTGATAAAAAATCCCCGACACGTCGGGGATTTTTTTCGTCTGCAGCTTTGCCAATGTGAAGAAACAGACCTCGAAAAAATCCCCGCCCTCTTGCGAGCGGCGGGGATCTTCATTTGGACTGAAGCGAATCTGAATCAGATTTCTTCGTACAGCGGCAGCGTCAGGAACTCGGCGAAGGTCTCCGAAGTGGACATTTCTTCAAAGATCCTGGCGGCACGGTCATAGGTCGGGCCATCGCCTGCCACTTGCTTCACCTTGGCCAGCTCTTCCGGGATCATCGCACGCACCATGTCGGCAGTGACCTTGCGGCCGTCTTCCAGCTTGCCCTTGGCGCTGCGGATCCACTGCCACACCTGGGCACGGCTGATTTCGGCGGTGGCCGCATCTTCCATCAGGTTGTGGATGGGCACGCAGCCGTTGCCGGCCAGCCAGGCACCCAGGTAATGGATGCCGACGTTGATGTTGTAGCGCAGGCCGGCTTCGGTGATCGGGGTTTCCGGCTGGAAGTTCAACAGGTCAGCCGCCTTCACTTCGACGTCCGGACGCTGCTTTTCGAACTGGTTGGGCTTGTCGCCCAGCACGGCCACGAATTCCTTCATGGAGGCCTCGACCAGACCCGGGTGAGCCACCCAGCCGCCGTCGTAACCGTCGGTCGCATCGCGGCGCTTGTCGTTGATGATGCCTTGCATGGCGATGGCGTTCTTTTCCGGATCGTTCTTGATCGGGATCAGCGCGCTCATGCCGCCGATGGCCGGGGCGCCGCGCTTGTGGCAGGTCTTCAGCAGCAGCAGTGCATAGGCGCGCATGAAGGGCGAGGTCATGGTGACCTTGGCGCGATCGGCCAGGCAGAAGTCCTTGTCGTTCTTGAACTTCTTGATGCAGGAGAAGATGTAATCCCAACGGCCGGCGTTCAGGCCCGCGCTGTGCTCGCGCAGTTCGTACAGGATTTCTTCCATCTCGAAGGCGGCGGTGATGGTCTCGATCAGCACGGTGGCCTTGATGGTGCCCTGCGGCAGGCCGATCTCGTTCTGGGCCATCACGAAGATATCGTTCCACAGACGGGCTTCCAGGTGCGATTCCATCTTGGGCAGATAGAAGTACGGACCGGCGCCGCGTGCCAGCTGTTCCTTGGCGTTGTGGAACAGGAACAGGGCGAAGTCGAAGATGCCGCCGGAGATACGCTTGCCGTCGAGGGTGACGTGCTTTTCATCCAGGTGCCAGCCGCGCGGACGCACCACCAGGGTGGCGATCTTGTCGTTGAGCTTGTAGCTCTTGCCATTGGACTCCAGCGAAATGGTGCGGCGGATCGCGTCATACAGGTTGATCTGGCCGCTGATCTGGTTGTCCCACACCGGCGAGTTGGAATCCTCGAAGTCGGTCATGTAGCTGTCGGCGCCCGAGTTGAAGGCGTTGATGACCATCTTGCGCTCGACCGGGCCGGTGATTTCCACACGGCGGCACTTCAGGGCTTCTGGGATGGGAGCGATCTTCCAGTCGCCGCTGCGGATGGATTCGGTTTCCTTCAGGAAGTCGGGGCGCTCGCCGGCGTCCAGGCGCTTGACGCGCTCGGCACGGGCGGCCAGCAGTTCCTGGCGGCGGCCTTCGAAGGCGCGCGAGAGCTTGGCGACCAGCGACAGGGCTTCAAAGGTCAGGATGTTCTCGTAACCCGGCTTGATCTCGCCGGAGATTTCCATGCCGGTGGGCAGCTTCAGTTGCGTCATGCTGGACTCCTCAAAAAGAAAAATGGACTGGGTGATATTGTTTTCATGATTGTGCCTGAGAGCGTGCAGCTTTTTGCATCGCATCAGACACTTTATGTACGCAGTATATTTAAACCAAATCGATATGAGTGAAAGCTTTTATCAATTTATCTTTGCGTTTTAGTCACAAGTGAGCGGATAATGCCGACATCGCGCCCAGCCAAGGCCGGCGCGGCTTTGCTGCCCGTTTCAGGGCGTTTTCAGGGGGTAGCGCATGGACCAGTTCAAACAGATTTCCACCTTTGCCGAGGTGGCCGCCCGCGGCAGTCTCTCGGCCGCTGCACGCGCCGAGGGCATCGCCCCGGCCATGATCGGCCGCCGGCTGGATGCGCTGGAGGAACGTTTGGGCGTCAAACTGCTGCAGCGGACCACGCGCAAGATCGTGCTCACCAACGAGGGCGCGGCCTTTCTGGAAGACTGCCAGCGCATCCTGGCCGACCTGGAGGATGCCGAATCGGCCGTCTCCGAACGCAGCGCACGCGCCAGCGGGCAGTTGCTGATTTCGGCCCCGGCCGGTTTCGGGCGCCAGCACGTGGCGCCGCTGGTCCCCTCCTTCCTGGCCGAGCACCGCGACGTCACGCTCACGCTGAACCTGAACGACCGCATCGCCGACGTCATCGGCGAAGGCATCGACGTGGCCATCCGCATCGCCACGCTGACCGATTCCAACCTGGTCAGCGTGAAACTGGCCGAGAACCATCGCGTCATCGTCGCCGCGCCGTCCTACCTGCGACGTCATGGCACCCCGCAAACCCCGGATGAACTGGTGCGTCACAACTGCCTGGCCATGAGCAGCGAGGGCAGCCAGCGCGGCTGGACCTTGAAGCACTCAGGCAAAGTGAGCGTCTACAAGGTCGGGGGCAACATGGTCTGCAACGATGGCGAAGTGCTGCACAACTGGGCCCTGGCCGGGCGTGGCCTGGCCTGGCGTTCGATGTGGGAAGTCGGTGCGGCCATCGAGGCCGGCGAGCTGGTGACGGTGCTGGACAAGTTTGCCGCGCCGGCGCCGTCCATCTATGCGGTATTTGCGCAGCGGCGCCATTTGCCGCTGCGCATTCGCGCCTTCGTGGATTTTCTGCGGCATGCCTATGCGCAGCCGGAGTACTGGAAACAGCGGGTCTGAGCCCGCTCCGGTGAGGCGGATGTTCAGCTCAGCGCGGCAGCGTCGGGCTGGCCGGCGTCACATCGATCTCCGGGCGCACCAGCACCTCGGCTTCACTGAGCCGGAACACGCCGACCGTCTGCGCCAGCCGCCCTGCCTGGTTCTGCATTGACGCCGCTGCCGCTGCAGCCTGTTCCACCAGGGCCGCATTCTGCTGCGTCATCTGGTCCATCTGCGTGATGGCCAGGTTGATCTGTTCGATGCCGGTGGTCTGCTCGGCGCTGGCGGCACTGATTTCGGTCACGATATCGGTCACATGGCGCACACTGCTGACCACTTCCTGCATGGTGGTGCCGGCCTGCTCGACCAGGCGGCTGCCGTCGCCGACCTTCTCCACCGAGTCATTGATCAATTCCTTGATTTCCTTGGCCGCCGAGGCCGAGCGCTGGGCCAGCGAGCGCACTTCCGAGGCCACCACCGCAAAGCCGCGTCCCTGCTCGCCGGCACGTGCCGCTTCCACCGCCGCATTGAGCGCCAGGATATTGGTCTGGAAGGCGATGCCGTCGATCACGCTGATGATGTCCACGATCTTGCGCGAGGACGCATTGATGGCACCCATGGTATCGACCACCTGGCTGACCACCCCGCCGCCCTGTTCGGCCACGCTGGAGGCTGACTGCGCCAGCTGGGCCGCCTGGCGCGCATTGTCGGCGTTCTGACGCACGGTGGAGATCAGCTCCTCCATGGCCGAGGCGGTTTCTTCGAGCGAACTGGCCTGCTGCTCGGTGCGGCCGGACAGGTCCAAGTTGCCGGCGGCGATCTCGGCCGAGGCCGTACTGATGGTATCGGTGCCAGTGCGCACGTTGGAGACGATGCCGCGCAGGCTGTCGTTCATGTCCTTGAGCGATTGCAGCAGCTGGCCGGTCTCGTCGGTGGAAGTGACTTGCACCTGGGTCGCCAGGTCTCCCTCGGCGACCTTGCGCGACACTATCACGGCCTTCTGCAAGGGCTTGGTGATGCCCAGCGTGAGATAGCGCGCCAGCACGATGCCCAGCAGCAGGATCAGGCCTTCCAGCACCAGGATCAGGACGCGGCTCTGGACAGCGATGTTGTCGATCTCACTGGCGGTGTCATCGATGGCCTTGCGCTGGATGTCAACCATCTGACGCATCAACTGCTGGTATGTCGCCGATCCCGGTACAAACACCTTCTCCAGCACGCGCATGGCTTCGTCCAGGTTGCCGGCGGCCTTGAGCTTGACGATCTCGTCGCGCGAAGACAGGTAGACCTTGCGCTGCTCGCTGATCTTCTGGAACAGCGACTTCTCTTCCGGAGTGACCAGCAAGGCTTCGACCTGCTTTTGGTACTCACCCGAGATCTTGCTCGATGCCGCTGCCTCCTCGGCGAAATAGGCGGCCAGCGTAAGATCGCTGCTCTTGGCGATGGCCAGCGTGCGGCGGATACCGGCGGTGACGTTGGTATACCAGTCGGCCATGATACGTTCCGTCTTGAGCGGATCATTCATCATCTCGCGCGTGGCCGTGGCGACCTGCTCCAGCCGCCACAGGCTGATACCCGCCACGACCACCGAAAAGGCCAGGATGACGGCAAAGCCCAGCGTAAGGCGCTTGCCAATGTTCATGTTGCCAAGGATATTCATGTGAGGTCCGCCCCTACCGAAGCTTCCAGCGCAGAAGCCCGAATTGTTATCTTGATTATTGTTGTCACCGCGACAGTCCCCGACCGCCGCTGCTCTGCACTATGGCACGCCGGGTCGGTCAGGACAAGTCAGCTAAACGCTGAACAGATGTGCATTGGCGGCTCTCTTCCCCTGCAAGGGGAAAGCCTGGCGCGCCTGCCCCGAAGCACGGGAAACCGCTCGCCTCATCCCTGTTGGTCGGGCAACGCGACATCGCCTCGCCCCAGCGTGGATGGCCTTGAGGGGCGGGGAAATGAGCCATATGAACGAAGCTTCGCCAGGGTGACCAATTCGGCCTTCAACAGGCTCAAGCCGTAATGCCGGGGTGAAGATTCAGGACAAAATCTGACGGCCCCTGTCGGCCAGCAAGTTGATCCATGTGAGGGGAGCCTGCGGATAGCGCCAGGGCAATACCTGACCATCTGTGCTGTCTTTACAGCCTGCATATTGCTTAACTCCCTTCTTGCCCCTACTCTTGCAGGCCCGCCCTGCCCGACCTGCCGCATTGATCCGGATGCGCCTGCCGGGCGATGGCGACACAATATTGCGCACGCTCATCCGTCTGCGCAGACACAGCGCCCCGCAGCGACATCGGGCGCGATGAACCCGCCGGTTCGCCGGCCGATACGCCAAGGAGTCCCTTTGAGTCAGCCCCCTGTCCGCCCACCCGCCAGCGCCTCCGGCCAGACGGGTTTCACACGCTACCAGACCACCGTGGCAGGTCTGCTGGCCTTCCTCCAATTCGCGGTCATTCTCGACTTCATGCTGATGTCGCCGCTGGGTGCGGTGATCATGCCGGCCATGGCGATCACGCCGCAGCAGTTCGGGCTGGTGGTGTCGGCCTATGCCTTCAGCGCCGGCGCCTCAGGCTTGCTCACGGCCGGCTTCGCCGATCGCTTCGACCGCAAGCGGCTGTTGCTGTTCTTCTACAGCGGCTTCGTGCTGGGCACCGTGTGGTGCGGGCTGGCGCAGAGTTTCGAAAGCCTCCTGGTGGCGCGCATCGCCACCGGGCTCTTCGGCGGCGTGATCGGCTCCATCACCCTGGCCATTGCCACCGACCTGTTTGCACCGCACCTGCGCGGGCGCGTCATGGGGATCATCCAGACTTCCTTCGCGGCCAGCCAGGTGCTCGGCATCCCGATCGGGCTCTACCTGTCCAATACCTGGAACTGGCATGTCCCCTTCCTGGCCATGGCTGGGCTGGGTCTGGTGGGTGGCCTGGTGGTCAGTATCAAGATGCAGCCGGTGGACGGCCACCTCAAGCTCAGGCAGGAACACTCGGCCTGGATGCACCTGTATCACACCATCACCGAGCCGCGCTATCTGGTCGCCTTTGCCACTACGGCCCTGCTGATGACGGGCGGCTTCATGCTCATGCCCTTCAGCAGCGCCTATCTGGTGGGCAACCTCGGCATCAATCTGCACCATCTGCCGACGGTCTATCTGGTGACCGGGATGTGCACCATCGTCTTCGGTCCGCTGATCGGACGCGCCGCCGACAAGGTGGGCAAATTCCGGGTCTTCCTCTTCGGCGCCACGCTCTCCACCATCATGGTGCTGATCTATACGCACCTGGGGCCGGTGACGGTGCCCATGATCGTGTTGATCAATGCGGTGCTGTTCCTGGGGATCTTCTCGCGCATGATCCCGTTCCAGGCGCTGGTGGCCTCCGTGCCCGCCCCGCAGCAGCGTGGCTCCTTCAACGCCATCAGCGCTTCGATCCAGCAGCTCTCTGGTGGCGTGGCCTCGGTCGTGGCCGGCCATATCGTCACGCTCGGTGCGGACGGTCGCCTGCAGCATTTCGATGTGGTCGGTTACGTGATCGTGGGGACCACTCTGCTGGCCTCGCTGCTGGTGTGGCGGCTCAATCGCGATGTACAGGCACGTGCAGCGGCCAGCGCACAGGCCGCCGCCGAACCGGCCGGTGCTGCCGGTCACTGACGCAGCGCTGCACGCTCAGGAGGTAGTGCGAGCGGCATAACTGGCGAGGCTGCGGATGATTTCGCGCCCCTGCAAATCGACGCGGCAATAGTGATCGACCAGTTGCCGCACGTCCGCATCGCTCTCCTGCGGCAGCACTTCGGGTTCGCTGCCGGTGAGCAGCCAGTTGATGTCGACGGCGAATTCGCGATAGAGCTGCAGCAGCAGCTCGCCACCCGGCATGGCCTTGCCGGCTTCCAGCCAGCTGATGTGGCCGGTGGAGGTATGCAGGCGCTGTCCCAGTTCCCGCTGGCTCAGGCCGTGTGCGAGCCGGATCTCCTTGATCCGGCCGCCGATTTCTTCACTGAACATATCCTCTCCTCTGTACGGGCCTGCCCGTGTGTTCTGCCCGCAACCCTGTGAGTCGGACGGCTGCCAGCCACTGCCCACGGCAGTCGCCGGCCAGCCGGGCCCCCTGTCTTCAGCCATTCCTGCTCACCAGGAAACTGGCCACTGCCATCACCAGGGACTTGCCGCGTTCTGTCGCGCGGATGTAATCCCCGATGAGCACCTTGACGTGAAAGCCGTGGCGCGGCGGCAATTCATGCTCCAGCCCCGTCAGCAGCCAGTTGATGTTGACGTCGAACTCGCGGTGCAACGAGCGCAGGAAGCGCCCGCCGGGCATGCTGTGTCCCAGTTCCACGCAACTGATGTAGGCCCCCGAAGTCCCCAGGCGGCTGGCGAAGTCGCGCTGGTTCAGGCCGCTCATCATGCGCGTGGACTTGAGGCGCTCGCCGATGGCCTGCTTGCAGCTGCGCGCGGGTTCGGCCCCGTGCGCGGCGGCAGGCGCGTCTGTCGGCATGGGCAGGTCAGCTGACTCATCCATGCTCAACCTCCGAACGGAAACGTGGAACCATGATGCCATTGCGGTAGCGGCCTGCCTTCCACGTCAGCCACATGCAGTTGCGCGCCGACGCTGGAACCGGACTGGTTCAGGAAGTCGAACTGTTCACTCTGCATGAAGATCTGCTGCAAGGTCAGTACGCCATCACTGAACTCCAGACGCCGGTTGGGGTTCACCAGCGCATCCAGCGCGCCTTCGCGCAGCAAGATCTGGCCACCGCTGCGCAGCACCAGCAAGAGATCGATGCCCAGGCTGCGCACGTCCTTGATCGTTTCGATCGAGATCTTGCGCAGGGCGGTACCGGCTTGCGTGACGTCCAGCGTATAGGTGGTCTTGCCGACCAGGGCTTCCTCAATGGAACTTGCGGCTTCAGACATCGGGCCTCCTCACTCGGTCTTCTGGATGCGGATTTCCAGGCCTTCGGTGCCGCTCTGACGCGCCGCCGGCACCGGTTCGATGCGCTGGCGGATACGCGCGGCCGGCACGCCGATGGACAGCAGGTGATTACGCACCGCCACCACGCGATAGAAGGCCATGCGGTTGGACTCCGACAAGCCCTCCACGGCGGCCGAGGAGATGGTGAAGTTCTGTTCGCGGTTGTTGTTCCAGTCGAAGTGGCTGAGGAAGGTTTCGTTCATGCGCTTGGCTTCATTGGCGTTCAGATCCACGGTCCCCGGACGGAAGCGCACGATCAGCACGCTCGGTCGCAGGGCAAACTGCTCCACGCCCTTGGGCAGGGAGCCGGCGCTGCCGCTGGCATCGACCACGCGGTCCGAAGCGCCGTCCTGGGCCAGATCAGCCTCAGGGGTGGACTTCATGTTGTTGCCGCGTTCCTTCTGGTTGGGCTTCTCGACCTTGGCCAGGCCCGAGGCCTTGAAGCGCTGGTCGCTCTCGCGCAGCTTTTCCTTCAGTTCGGCCACGTCGGCCTTGTAGCGGACCTCGTTGTTATTGAGCGTCTGGCGCATCTGCTCGATCTGCGCGTGCAGTTCCTCGGCACTCGGGCTCACTGGCGTGAGCGCGTTGGGCCCCGGTAAAGCCTTGGCGAAAGGCTTGCCCGGCATTTCCAGTTCGGTGGCCTTGCTGTCCTTGGCCTCGTCGCGGGCGCGCATGGAAAAATACATCACTGCCATGGCCAGGATGGCGATCAAGAGCAACAGGTACATGACCATGTTGACCATGGAATCGACATAACCCGGCCAGAAATTTTGTTCATCGGTCTCTGCGGATGGGGCTGCCATTTTTTTCTCCTTCATCTAGTTTAAAAATTGCGGACGCGGCCCTGCCGGACCGCCCGCTGGCCTGCGCCAACGTATCGGCCGTACTGCGCCGATACGCTTGCAGGTCAACGATCCCGGTTCAACGGGGCATCACACTCCGAAGATCGTGTGGGTGTTATTGGGGTTGTAGGCGACGTTCTGCAGGTACAGGGTGTAACTCGTCGTCCCCGCCCCGGCTCCATCCAGGTCCACCACCAGCTTGGTGGAGCTGGTGTCATAGGCAGAGGCCTTGACGAAGCTATCGAGGTTGCCCTTGTTCACCGTTTTCCCAAATACCTTCACTTTGTCTTGCCCCAACGTGAAGTCGGAGACGGTAGCCACCAGCTTCGAGGAATCGGTGGTACCGAATCCTCCCAGCGTGAGCGTGTCCTTGCCCTGGCCGGTCTGCACCACGGTATTGATGCCGCCGGTGGTGACGGCCAGCTGGATCTGGTCGTCACCGGCACCGCCGCTGATGCTGTCGAGCTTCTGCGGCACCCAGTACCAGCCCAGCGTCTGGTTCTGGAGGATGGTGGTCTGGCCGTTGTTGAGGCCATTGCTGATGTTGGTGGCCGTGATGGTCAGGTCGTGATACATGCCCGGCGCCAGGATGTTGGCCGGCGTGGTCAGCGAGAAGTCACCGGCCTTCACCTCGTCAAACAGGATCACCTTGCCGCCCATGCTCACCGAGATCAGGTAGCTGTCGCCCGAACCTGCACCACCGACGGTGCCGGAGAAGGTCAGGTTCTGGTCCATACCGACCAGGGTCACCGGGCTGGTGGGGGTTTCCGCGATCATGGCGTACTTGGTCGGCGAGGCATTGATGGGCTGGGTATCCGGGGTTTCTCCATTGACGCGCAGATTGCTCAGCACCGGCGCCACCGCCCCGCTGGCCAGCGAGATCCGGATCTCGTTGCCCGCCACCACGTTGCCCGCCGGGTCGCTGAACTTGGGCGTAATCACGTGCTCGCCCGTGGCCAGGCTGCCGGCGACCGTCACCTCCAGGCTTGCCCCAGCGCGGCCGACATCGGCCGCACCCAAGGTGCGGCTGCCCAGCAACTTGCCTCCCTCGTACAGACCAATCATGTCACCGGCGCTGGCCTTGGTGCCGTCATAGCTGACACGGATGGTCGGCAGCGAGTTGGGGTTCTCCGTGGTCACCTGGTATAGCAGGCGCACATTGCCGATGTCATAGTCCATCGTCGAATTCGCTTCATCGAAGGCATAGACGTCGGTATTGATGGTGAAGAAGCCGCTGACGGCATTGAGCAAGAGTTGTTTGCCATCCGGGGACGTGAACGTGAAGTTCTCGCCCTTGACCGCCCCGCCGCCCTGGTGCGCCAGCGTAAATGGGGTACCCAGCCCGAATCCATCGGGGAAGGAGAACACCGTGGTGTACTTGCTGGAGGTGGTGTTGGCATTGCCGGTAATGGACACACCGCCCCATTCGGTATACAGCCCCTTGAGCGAGGACAGGAAGCTGGTCGGCGTCATCCCGGCCGGCAGCAGGCTGGCCAGATTGACACTCTCGCCCGATTGCAGGTTGTGCGGATGGGTGGTGCTCATGATGTCGGGAATCCTCAGCATCTTGTAGCTGATCTGCTTGTCGCTCACCAGCGTGCCCGTGATGCTGCCGGGCACCGTCATGTCCACCAACAGGTTCGCACTGGCATTGCTGCTGTTGCCGGCCTGATCGGTGAGGGTGATGTTGACGCTGCGCTCGCCCGCGCTCGGTGCGGCATTCTGGTATTGGATCGCATTGAGAATGGCACGCGCATCCAGCCCGCTCATGGCTGCGCCCGAGCTCTTGCTGATGGTCAGCACATGCGTGCTGCCATCGTAGCCATAGCTCAAGCCGCCGACGCCACCGATGCTCTTGCCGCTGACGGTTGCCAGGCTGGCGTTGAGGGCCAGCGGCACGTCCAGCACCAGTTTGTCCTTGAACAGGTCCAGTTGCGGGCCGTCCAGCCGCAGGGCAATGCTGCTGATGTCATTGGTCGGCCAGACCGCAATGTCGTGCGCAAACAAGCCTTCACCCGCCGCCGCCCGGGCCGCCGTGAGCGCCTTGCGTGAAGTCGTTTGCAGCGCGACCAGGGTGGCATCGGTGTCCAGCGTGGGGGCATGGGTGTCGAACAGAATGCCCGCCGTCGACAAGTTGCCGGTCTCGCCGCTGCTGGAGACCAGACTGATACTGGCCGTGCGCATACCATCGTGGCTACTGCTGCCCGCCAGCTTGATGGCCTGGAGGACCGACTGCACCTCGCTGCCGCTCCACAGCGCGCCCCCGGCCTTGCTCAGGGTCAGCGTCCGGCTGGCACTGTTGTAGCCATAGCTCAGGCCAGCCACGCCGCCTACCGTCTTGCCGCCGCTCACGGCCCGATCGGTATTGAGCACCAGCGCCGTATCCAGGATCAGGCGATCATTGAGCACATCCAGCCCGGCGCCGCCCAGCGCTACCTTCACCGCAACGACCTGGGTCGAGGCGGGCGCGCCCACGCTGGCATCGAAGGCCACACCGGCCGCCAGACGGGCCGCATCGGTGATGCTCTGGCTGGAGGTGAGCTGTACTGCGGGCGTGCTCGGGTCCAGGTCCACCAACAGGTTGTCACTGCCCACGTTGAGCGTGGCCTGCATGGAGGGGCTGACCAGACCGGCTTCGTCGCGCAGGGTGACGGTGATCACCCGGCTGCCGGCCGTGGGCGTGAGGTTCTGCAGCTTGATGTTTTCCAGCACGGCCTGGACTTCAGCTGCAGTGAAGGTGCCGCCCTTGGCCTTGGTGATGTTCAAGGTGCTGGTGGCCGCAGTGTAGACGTAGCTGAGATCGTCCACGCCGCCCACGGTCTTGCCACTGACTGCTGCCAGGTCGGCATCGAACGCGACCAGGGCGTCCAGCAGCAGACGGTCGTTGACCACATCCAGACCACTGCCACTGAAGACCACATCGATGGCCGAGGCCGTGGTCTTGGCAGGCGGCACCACGTTGGCCACGAAGGCCGTGCCCGAGCGCAATTCACTGCTCGGGGCTTGCCGCTGCACATTGGACTGGATGCCCTCAGTGAGCGCATCCATGTCCAGCAGCGGCGGCGTGGTGGTATCGACCAACACGTTCAGGCTGGCCTTGGAGCTGCTATTGCCGGCCACATCGGTCTGTTCGGCCGTGTAGCTCCAGGCCGTGTCGCGCGCGCCGTGGGTACTGATCACGCTCACACCGGTCAGCGGCGCTTCGTTGTCGCTGACGTCGCCGTTTTGCAGCAGTTCGGCCTGCAGCAGGCCGGCGCTGGTATCGACGGCATGCCGACGCAGCGTCGGCGCCAGGTCAGCGAGGGTCTGTGTGACGACCCGATCAGTGATGGCCTCCAGGTAGCCGTGCCGTTGCGCGTCGGGCAGGAAACGGTCGGGCGCGAGCAAGGCGCCATCCTCGCGCTGCCAGCGCACCAGCGCCTCGGCGCCCACGCAGCTGCCATCAGCCAGGGCCACGATGGGCTGATAGACAACGATGAATTCATTGCGCTGGATGGCGCGCCTGAACTGCGCTTTATTGTTCATGATCTTCTCCGCCACAGTGACATCGCAGCGCCTTTGGTTACGCCCTCCCCGCGCCGATCCCGTTCAGCGCACCTGATCCAGACCGTAGGCCCATAGCTGCAGCTTGCGGCCATTGGCGATGATCATGGCGATGACGTCGGATTTCTGCAGATCGGTCTGCACCACTTCCCGCACGGCATTCATCACGTCCAGCCAGGAACGCCGGCCGGAAAGATACTGGCGGTTGTAGGAGGCCAGCACTTCCTCGGCCGACAGTGCCACCTCTTCCAGATTGCGCGCACGGGCTTCGGCCTGCTGGTACTCGGTGTAGGTGGCGGCGATCTGCGAAATCTGTTCCAGGCGCGCCGCATCCACCGCCAACAGCGCCGCCTGGTAGCGGCCTTGCGCAGCCGATACTTCGGAGCCCAGCGAGAGGCCGGCGCCCAGCTGCATCTGCATGCCGATGAAGGCGCGGTTGGCACTGGGCAGGTGCGGCACGCTGAAGTTGCCGCGCTGGTGTTCCACGCGGGCGTAGACTTCCGGCCAGTAGGCGGCGTTGCGGATCTGGATGGCCGACTCCTGCACCTTGGCATCGGCGCGCAGGCGCATGAGCAGCGGACTGCTCTGGAGCATGCTCTCGGTGAGCATGGGCAGGTCTTCGCTGACCGCTACCCGGGTGACGTCGGCACGCAACTGCTCATCGCTCAGCGGCAGGCCCACCAGCTGTTCCAGTTGCAGGCGCGCCGACTGGCGGCTGGCCTTGGCGGCCAGCAGGTCGGTCAGCGCCTGGTCACGGCGGCCACGCACCAGGGTCACATCCACCCGTGCAGCCGCGCCTTCCTTCTCGCGGCGCTGACTCTGGGCAAGGAAATCCTCCAATGCCTTGAGGTTCTTCTGGTTGGCTTCGCTAGCCAGGTCCGAACGCACCCACAGGCTATATTGCGAGATGACCTGCTCGGCCAGGCGGAAGCGCTGTTCACGCAGCGCCTGCTCGGCCGACTGGTGGTTGTGCCCGGCCTGTTCCAGCTGCGCCGTCAGGCGGCCGCCGGACCACAGCGTCTGCTGCAGACGCAGGGTGACCACGGTGTCGTCGCCGTTGTAGGACACATCGCGCGCATTGGTCATGCCGGCGCGTTCGACCGACACCGAGGGGGTGGGAAAGAATTGCCATCGGGCCGAGGAGATGCTGTCGGCAGCAGCCTCGACGGCGCGCTGGCGCGCCACGGCAGCAGGATTGTTGAAGGCGGCCTGCCTGACCAGTTCACCCAGAGTGATGGCCCCGGCCGGCAGGCTCGGCAGGCCCAGGGAAACTGCCAGCACGGCCGCCAGGCGGGTCCGCCAGCGTGGGCCGGGCAAAGTACAAATCGACTGCGGGCCGCACGCGCCGCCAAGGGGGAGGTTGTCGTTCATCTGCGTTCATTTTCGGTTGATCTCGTCCGGGAAGGGGCGTCGCGCACCAGGCAGGAGAACAGCGTGCGCCAGCATGCGAAGACGGAAGACGAGAATTGACTTTGGATGATCGCGGAAACGACAGAAGGGTCTAATTGTCCGTTGGTGTAGAAAGCTTCATATCAACTCGAAAACATTCGAGAAAACCAGCGAAGATTCATGAAGAACAAGGACAGACGCTGCCAGCAACGTCTGCTGCCTGTCATTGCGGAGAAAAGGACGCCACCGCCAGTGCGGCGCGCAGCAGGGTGATCACCTCGTCCCAGTCACCCGCGCGCTGCTGGCGGAACAGGCGTGCGGACGGATACCAGGGCGAGTCATGGCGCTGCAGGAACCAGCGCCAGTCTGCGGCATAGGGCAAGGCGATCCAGACCGGCAGGCCGAGGGCGCCGGCCAGGTGCGCTGCCGCCGTGTCGACGCTGATGACCAGATCCATGCACGCGAGCGCAGCGGCGGTATCGGCGAAGTCACGGATGCCCTCGCCCAACGCATGCCATTGCCCGCCTGCCTGCTGCAGCCATTGCGCATCCTGCGCCCGCAGATCGGGCTGGATCGCGAAGAAGGACAAGCCGCCACGCGCCTTCTCCAGCTCTGCAAAGCGGGCCAGCGCAATGGAGCGACGGGCATCGTTGACGTTGCCGGGGTTACCGGAACAGACGATGCCCACCCGCAAGCGCCCCGGCGCGCGCGGGGCCAGCGTGGCGATGCGCTGCTCCCACTGCTGCTTCAGGCCGATATGAACATTCAGGTAAGGTACCGGTGCCGGGATGTTGTCCCTGACCGTATTGCACACCAGCGGCAGGCTCATCAGCGGCAGCTGGTAGTCGACTGCGGGCAGTGCGGCGCCGAAGGGCAGCAGCTGGATGCGTGCGGCCACCGGCAAGCCCTGCATCAAGGTGAACAAACTTTCCGGAATCTCGAACACCACCTGCGCCCCGGCCTCGACGATCTGCTGCACGTAGCGGCTGAACTGGATGGTATCGCCCTGCCCCTGCTCGGCCCACAGCAGGATGCGCTTGCCGGCCAGCGAGCTGCCGCCATTCCAGGCCGGAATGGCGGCATGGCGATACGGATCGGCATCGCCCGCTTCCCAACGCCATTCATAGAGCGGCCAGGCTTCTTCCAGGCGCCCCAGCACCAGCAGGGACAGCGCCAGGTTGACGTGGGCATCGGCATCCTTGTCATCCATGCGCAGAGCGCGGCGGAAGCTATCGATGGCTTCTTCGTGGTCGCGCAGGCGCGCCAGCGTGGTGCCGCGGCTGACGTGGGCATCGACCAGATCGGGGTCGAGGATCAGGGCCTGGTCGTAGTAGCGCAACGCCTCCTCATACTCACCGAGGGCGTGTTCGATCAGACCGGCGTCCAGCCAGTATTGGGCCCGCTGATCGAAGCGCAGCAACACCTCACGCAGGCATTGGCGCGCAGCTTCCCACTGGCCGGCGCGCTCATGCAGGCGCGCCTTGCGATGCCAGGTATCGGGCACATCGGGATTGCGCCGCAGCGCCTCCTCCAGCAAGGCCAGCGCCTGGGCATCGTTCTTGCCGGACGGCGACATGCCCAGCAGGGCGGCGGAGGCGGCGACGAAGAATTCAGGGCGTTCATGCCCGGCTTCGATCAGGTCCCGATACAAGAGGAAGGCATCTTCGAAACGCCCCTGTTCGTAGAAAGCGCGTCCCAGACGATAGCGCAGGGCCAGGGCTTCCTCGCTGTCCGGGTCCACCAGCGGCAAGGCCTGCTGCCAGGCCAGGGCGGCTTCCTCGAAGCGTCCCTGCTGGGCCACCACGCTGCCCAGCAGTTGCAGGGCATCCTTGTGGCGAGGCTGTGCCTCCAGCAGGCCAAACAGCAATTGCTCGGCGGCGGCGTAGTCGTCCTGATTGAAATGGTCGAGGGCGAGGCGCAGGGTATCAGTGGCGTTCATGGCAGGCGGGATGAGACAAACCCGGCTATTGTCTCATCCCTGCCGGCCCGGCGCGTCAGGTCCCGGAACTCACCATCGGATAGTTCGCCGTGTCGGATTTGCCACCGGCATAGCCGGACACCGCCTGCAACACGCCCTGCGTATGCTGGAACACCCCTTGCACGCCCCAGAAGCATCCCCCTGCCAACACCACGGTAGCGCTGCTGGCCGTGGAGTTGAGCACGGCCTTGCCGCTGGGCGCAGGAACGGCGACGGCGGCCTCGGCGGCAAACGCGGGGGCGGTACAGGCCAGCGCCAGACAGAGGCTGGCGGCCAAGGCGGCAGGTTTCAGCAGGGACATGGCAAGGCTCCGGAAAAATCCTGAAAATCGGCTCAGACGATCAGTTCAAACAAAAGGGATATGAAGCTTTCAGCGCCGCACGGGCTTTCCCGGCGCGGCCGATGCGCCGCTACGCCGCCACAGCAGGCGCACAGCGAGCAGCACCCCGACCAGCACGGCAAACAGCAGCGGCTGGGCGATCAGGTTCTTGCCGGCCTTGTCCCACCAGTAGTGCAGCACGCCCAGCGGCACGATCACATAGATCAGCCGGTGCAAGGCCTGCCAGCGCTTGCCGCCCAGGCGCCGCACCATGCCGTTGGCACTGGTGATGGCCAGCGGAATCGACAACACCAGCGCCAGCACGCCCACGGTGATGAAGGGGCGCTTGACGATATCCTTCCAGATCTCGCCCAGATCAAAGAAGTGATCGAACCAGACGAAGGTGGTGAAGTGCAGGCACAGATAAAAAAAGGCCATCAGCCCCAGCATGCGCCGCATGCGCACCAGCCAGTTCATCCCCGTGATCTTGCGCAGGGGCGTGACGGCCAGGGTGATGCAGAACAGGTAGAGCGTCCAGTCGCCGGTGCTGTGGGTGATGAATTCCAGCGGATTGGCGCCCAGCCCGCCCGTGGCAGCCAGCACCACCAGCCGCGCCAGCGGGACGAAGGCCAGGGCCAGCAACAGCCACCACAGCACGGTGACGCTGCGGGGCTTGAGATTGCGCAAGGCGGCGGGGGCAAGCGGCATGGGCGGTCCGGTCGAATCAGAAGAACTTGCGCAGGTCCATACCGGTGTACAGGCTGGCCACTTCGTTATAACCGTTGAACATCAGCGTCTTGCGCTTGGGCGTGAAGAAGCCGTCCTCACCGATGCGGCGCTCGGTGGCCTGCGACCAGCGCGGGTGGTCCACGTTCGGGTTGACGTTGGAATAGAAGCCGTATTCCTGCGGCGCATAGAGATTCCACGCGGTCTTGGGCTCGTCCTTGACGAAGCGGATCTTGACGATGGACTTGGCCGACTTGAAGCCGTATTTCCAAGGCACGATGATGCGCACCGGCGCGCCGTTCTGGTTGGGCAGCACTTCGCCGTACATGCCCAGGGTCAGCAGCGTGAGCGGGTGATTGGCCTCGTCCATGCGCAAACCTTCACGATAGGGCCAGTTCAGGATCGGGGTGGACAAGCCCGGCATCTGTTTCTGGTCAGCCAGGGTGACGAATTCTACATAGCGCGCATTTCCGGTGGGTTCGGCCTTCCTGATCAGGGCCGAGAGTGAATAGCCGATCCAGGGAATCACCATCGACCAGCCTTCCACGCAACGCATCCGATAGACGCGCTCTTCCAGCGGGGCCAGCTTGGTCAGGGCATCGAGGTCCAGGGTCATGGGCTTCTTGACTTCGCCTTCGATGTCGATGGTCCAGGGGCTGGTCCTGAGCGAACCGGCATACTTGGCCGGATCGGCCTTGTCGGTGCCGAATTCGTAGTAATTGTTGTAGGTGGTGGCGTCCTTGTAGGCGGTCTGCTTGTCCATGACCGCATAGGCCTTGTTGAGCTGGGCGGGCAGCTTCCGGCCCTGTTGCGCGAAGGCCTGGGGCAGCGCGCCCAGGCCGCCGGCCAGCGCCGTGCCGGCCGCCACGCGCGCCATGAAGCTGCGGCGCGACAGGTAGAGGTCGCGCGGGGTGATCTCGGAGGCGGTCGGAATATCGATCTGGTCGGGACGAATCTTGATCAGCATGGTGCGCTCCAGCGAAAAAAAGGAGAGATGCAAAGCGAAGGCAGGGCATGGACCTTGCCGGATTGACGCCATGGTAAAAGCGCCGCGGTGACACTTGAGTGGCAATCGGATGACAATTTTGTCATGAAGAAAAATCCCTCCATTGCTAGAATCGAGTGCATTTTCAAGCCATTCTCCCCGATCCCGCCTGCCTTTGCAGCGGCACTCCATCCCACACGACTGCTCACAGCATGGCCATTCTGGTAATCGAAGACGACCCCAAGACCGGTGACTACCTGCGCAAAGGCTTGCGCGAATCCGGCTATGCCGTCGACCTCGCCCGCACCGGCAGCGATGGCCTGCACATGGCGCTGGAACAGGATTACGACCTGGTGGTGCTGGACGTGATGCTGCCGGGCCTCGATGGCTGGCAGGTCATGAGCGCGCTGCGCAGCAAGCGCGACCTGCCGGTGCTGTTCCTGACCGCCAAGGACCAGGTGGAAGACCGCATCCGCGGCCTGCAGCTGGGGGCCGACGACTATCTGGTCAAGCCCTTTTCCTTCACCGAGCTGGTGCTGCGCATCCGCACCCTGCTGCGTCGGGGCGTCACCCGTGAAGCGGAAGTCTACGAGATCGCCGATCTGCAGCTGGACCATGTACGCCACAAGGTCACGCGCCAGGGCGTCAACATCGCCCTGACCAACAAGGAATTCATGCTGCTGCATCTGCTGATCAAACGCCAGGGCGAAGCGCTGTCGCGCAGCGTGATCGCTTCGCAGATCTGGGATATGAACTTTGACAGCGACACCAACGTGGTCGACGTCGCCATCAAGCGCCTGCGCGCCAAGATCGACGCGCCCTTCGAGAAGAAACTGATCCACACCGTGCGCAGCGTGGGCTACATGTTTTCGGAAGATCCATGAACGCCGATGCATCTGCCGTGCGCGGCTGGACCCTGACCTCGCGCGTCACCGCCCTGTTTGCACTGATGACCGCGCTGGTGGTGACCGGCCTGGGTTTCTACCTGGACCGCGCCGCCAACGATGCCCTGTCCCAGCGCGCCGACCAGGCGCTGATCGGGCGCGTGGAACACTTCCGCAACCTGATGCACGACCTCTACAACGTCGAGCAGATGGAGCAGCGTCCGGCGCTGTTCGAAAGCATGATGGGCAACGAGCAGGATGTGCGTATCTTCCGCCGCCAAGGTGAAGCCCCCTTCATCCAGAGCAATCCCGACCATCTGCTGCCCCCGCCCATGACACCGCTGCCGGTGGGCAGCCCGGTCAGCGCGGCCAGCCTGCAGACCAGCCATCGTCCCGATGGCGTGCGGGTGCGCTGGGTGTCGGCGCTGGCCGATGTGGGCAAGGGTGGCCAGGGCGGCGACCGGGTGGAAATCGTGGCGGCCTACGTGATGGTGCAGGAAGACCGCATGATGCACAGCTACCGCTGGCGCATCGCCGGCGCGGCCGGGGCGGCGATCCTGCTGACCTCGCTGCTGGGCTTCCTGCTGCTGCGGCGCGGACTGCAGCCGCTGGAGGCGATGAGCCAGCGCGCCGCCCAGATCACCCCGGATCGTCTGTCCACCCGCCTGGAGCAGGACGGCATGCCGGCCGAACTGCGGCGCGTGGCGCTGTCCTTCAATGCCATGCTGGATCGGCTGGAGGCCGGCTACGATCACCTCACGCAGTTCTCGGGCGACCTGGCCCATGAGATCCGCACCCCCATCAATGTGCTGATGGGCCAGAGCCAGGTCGCGCTGGGCCAGCGTCGCAGTCTGGACGAATATGAACAATTGCTCGAATCGAACGTGGAGGAATTGCAGCGCCTCGCCCGCATCGTCGAGAACATCCTGTTCCTGGCCCAGGCCGACCATGCCACGCTGGCCGTGGAGTGCAGCGCGCTGGACCTGCATGAAGAACTGGGCAAGGTGACCGAATACTTCGAAGGCATCGCCGACGAACGCGGCCTGCGCTTCGAACTGCAGGCGCAGGGCAGCTGCCACGCCAACCGCGACATGTGGCGCCGGGCCGTCAGCAACCTGGTCATCAATGCGGTGCGCTATGGCCAGGCCCACAGCATCATCCGCATCCAGGCCGAAGGCGATGCCAGCGGCTGCCGCATCCTGGTGGACAACCGCTGCGAGGGCGTCACGCCCCATGCGATGGCGCGCATGTTCGACCGTTTCTATCGCGGCGATCGCTCGCGCAGCGCCTTCACCGAATCCAACGGCCTGGGGCTGGCCATCGTCAAGGCCATCATGGCCTTGCATGGCGGCACGGCGACGGTGCAATGTCCGCAACCGGGGTGGATCCGCTTCAGCCTGGTGTTCCCTGCCGCGACCGGGACGCAAATGCAGCTGGTTTGATCCGCATCATGTTTCCTGCGAGCCAAAAGCTTCTGCCTGACACAGGAAAGCGTGAAAATACGTTCACGCAGCGCAACATGATGCCGAACAGGGCTGCGTCCTTGTGGAACCGGGAAGTCCGCAAAGACGCGATGTCGTGAGTCAGAAACGGTCCACCGTTCTTCTCCCCTGTCATCCCTCTGAGCCTGCCAACGACCATCGCCTGCGCGAGCGCGCCGGGCGTGCGTCATTCTCATCCGTGATGTCTGTTATCAGCAAATACGTAGGTGCGTAGCATTGCGATGGGTCAAGCATTTGTTTTAAATTTCAGCAATTACTGAAATTTCGAAAGTTTTTTGACATGGAAA
Source organism: Herbaspirillum sp. DW155 (assembly GCF_037076565.1). NCBI lineage: Bacteria > Pseudomonadati > Pseudomonadota > Betaproteobacteria > Burkholderiales > Oxalobacteraceae > Herbaspirillum > Herbaspirillum sp. DW155. The sequence goes on from NZ_AP029028.1 coordinate 3,522,231, forward strand.
ACACCGTACTCACGCCCATGATGCAGCGTTTCATCAGCCATTTCGGCGAGATGGGCAGCCGCTGGGGCATCAATCGCACCGTCGGCCAGATCTATGCCTTGCTCTATATCTGCGGGCGCGCGCTCAATGCCGACGAGATTGCCGAGTACCTCAGTTTTTCGCGTTCCAACGTCAGCATGGGACTCAAGGAACTGCAGTCCTGGCGACTGGTGAAACTGCTGCACAAACCCAATGACCGCCGTGAATATTTCGAACCGCCAGGCGACATCTGGGAAATCTTCAAGGTGCTGCTGGAGGAACGCCGCCGCCGCGAGATCGAGCCGACGCTCTCCATGCTGCGCGACGCCCTGCTGGAAGCACCCGGCAACAAGGAAGACAAGGAGGCGCAAAAGCGCATGCGCCAGATGTATGAACTGATTGAGCTCTCCAGTTCCTGGTTCGACGACGTGCAGCGCCTGTCGCCGCAAACGCTGGTATCGCTCATGAAGATGGGTTCCAAGGTCAAGAAGCTGCTGGACGTGCGCGACAAGTTCCGCGTCGTCGGCGGCGCCAGTGAAAAGGAGTAAGCCAGATGCAACTCACACACCCGTCCCGCAAACGGCCGTGGCAATGGCCACGCCTGACCCGGCTGCCGCTGGGGGTGGAAATCACCGTGCTGCTGGTGATCAAGATCGCCCTCATCACGGTGCTGGCCAAGACCTTCTTCGCACATCCCGAAGCCAAGCACATGCAGATGCCGGTGCAAAGCGTGGAGCAGCGCATGCTGTCCTTCACCTCGCCTGCGGCAACCGCACAACACCAAGACCTATCCGCCAAACAACAACCGGAGTAACACAACATGGTTCCCATCGATGAAGTCGTCTCGCTGTCACGGCTGCAGTTTGCCGTTACGGCGCTCTATCACTTCCTGTTCGTCCCCTTGACGCTAGGCCTGTCCTGGATTCTGGTCATTATGGAGTCGGTCTACGTCATGACCGGCAACCAGATCTACAAAGACATGACCCGCTTCTGGGGCAAGCTGTTCGGCATCAACTTCGCCATGGGCGTGGCCACCGGCATCACGCTGGAATTCCAGTTCGGTACCAACTGGTCCTATTACTCGCACTACGTGGGCGACATCTTCGGCACCCCGCTGGCCATCGAAGGCCTGATGGCCTTCTTCATGGAATCGACCTTCGTGGGCCTGTTCTTCTTCGGCTGGGACAAGCTCTCGCGCAAGCAGCATCTGATCGTCACCGTGCTGGTGGCGGTGGGTTCAAACCTGTCGGCGCTGTGGATCCTGATCGCCAACGGCTGGATGAACAATCCCGTGGGCGCCGAATTCAACTTCGAGACCATGCGCATGGAGCTGGTCAGCATGACCGACGTCATCTTCAACCCGGTGGCGCAGGTCAAGTTCGTGCATACCGTAGCGGCCGGATATGTCACGGCATCCATGTTCGTGCTGGGCATCTCCGCCTGGTATCTGCTCAAGGCGCGCGACACCGCTTTTGCGCTGCGCTCCTTTGCAGTGGCCGCCGGTTTCGGCCTGGCCGCCACGCTCTCGGTGATCGTGCTGGGCGACGAATCGGGCTATACCGCCGGTGAAGTCAACAAGGTCAAGCTGGCCGCCATCGAAGCCGAGTGGGACACCCACCCTGCCCCGGCCGGCCTGACCCTGTTCGGCCTGCCCAACGAGAAGGAGCAACGCACCGACTACGCCGTCAAGATTCCCTATGTGCTGGGCCTGATCGGGACACGCTCGGTCGATATGCAGGTGCTGGGCATCAAGGATCTGAAGAAGGAAAACGAAGTCCGCATCCGCAACGGCATGCTGGCCTATGCCGCGCTGACCAGGCTGAAGTCCGGCGACAAGTCGCCCGAGGCACGCGCCGAGTTCAACAAGCTCAAGAAGGATCTGGGCTACGGCTTGCTGCTCAAGAAGTACACCAACAACGTGGTCGATGCCACGCCCGAACAGATCGCCCTGGCCGTGGATGACACCATCCCCAAGGTAGCGCCCATGTTCTGGTCCTTCCGTGGCATGGTGGGGCTGGGCTTCCTGTTCCTGTTCATCTTCGCGGCTTCGTTCTGGTTCCTGGCCAAGAAGCAGCTGGCCCCGCAACGCTGGTTGCTGCGCCTGGCCGTGATCGCCATCCCGCTGCCCTGGATCGCCGCCGAACTGGGCTGGGTCGTGGCCGAATATGGCCGCCAGCCGTGGACCATCGCCGGCATCCTGCCGACCCATCTGTCGGCTTCCTCGCTGCAACCGGGCAGCCTCTACTTCAGCCTGGCCGGTTTCGTGCTGTTCTACACCTTCCTGCTGGTGGTGGAGATGATCCTGATGTTCAAGTACGCACGCCTGGGCCCGAGCAGCCTGCACACCGGCCAGTACCACTGGGAGAACAAGGGCCATGAAAGCAGCCCCGGCGACGTCCTGCCGCCGCCCCTGAATCCGGCCGCCAACGCCGGCAGCCACTAAGCCCCCGGAAAAAAGAGGAAAGCAAAATGATCTTCGATTACGAAACACTCAAACTGATCTGGTGGGCCTTCGTGGGCGTACTCATCATCGGTTTTGCACTGACCGATGGCTTCGACTTCGGCGTGGGCATCATGCTGCCCTTCGCCGCCAAGGACGATACCGAGCGCCGCATCCTGATCAACTCCATCGGCCCCACCTGGGAAGGCAACCAGACCTGGCTCATCACCGCCGGCGGCGCCACCTTCGCAGCCTGGCCGCTGGTCTATGCGACGGCCTTCTCGGGCTTCTACATCGCCCTGATGGTGTTGCTGTTCTCGCTCTTCTTCCGTCCGGTCGGCTTCGACTACCGCAGCAAGGTGGCCGATCCGCGCTGGCGCAATGCCTGGGACTGGGGCCTGTTCATCGGTGGTTTCGTGCCGCCCCTGATCTGCGGCGTGGCCTTCGGCAACCTGCTCCTGGGCGTGCCCTTCCACTACGACGATTCCATGCGGGTGGAATACACCGGCAGCTTCTTCGCCCTGTTGAACCCCTTCGGCCTGCTGGCGGGCCTGTTGTCGGTGGCCATGCTGCTGATGCACGGCGCGGCGTTTGCCTTCGTGAAGACGGATGCAGCCATTGCTGAACGTTCGCGCAAGACCGTCATCGGCGCCGCGCTGGTGACCGTGCTGCTGTTCATCGCCGGCGGCTTCTGGGTGGCCCACATGCCGGGCTATCGCATCACCGCGATGCCGGACGTCAACACGGCCTTCACTCCCTTGGCCAAGACCGTGGAAGTGGTCACCGGCGCCTGGTTCGACAACTACGCCAAGTGGCCCGTGACCAAGCTGTTCCCGGCACTCGGTGTGGCCGGTGCCGTGCTGGCTGCGCTGCTGGCGCTGGTGCGCAGTGCCCGCCTGGCCTTCATCGCCAGCGGCCTGTCGGTGACCGGCATCATCTTGACGGCCGGCATGTCGCTGTTCCCCTTCGTGATGCCCTCCTCGCTGGATGCCAAGAGCAGCCTGACGATGTGGGATGCAGTCTCCAGCCACAAGACCCTGGGCCTGATGTTCTGGATGGTGCTGATCTTCCTGCCGATCATCCTCGTCTATACCGGCTGGGTCTATCGCGTGGTCAAGGGCAAGGTCACCGCCCGCGACATTCACGAGAACGAACACACTGCGTATTGATTACGCGCAATCGCAATCTGCAACGAGGAGAACATCATGTGGTATTTCGCCTGGATACTCGGCATCGGCCTGGCCCTGGCCTTTGGCATCATCAACGTCATGTGGCTGGAAGCCAACTACGCCTTCGGCCGCCGCAAGGCCGAGGAAACCCACGAGCGCTTCGCCAGCGCCCGCGCGGCGGAAAAGCAGCGGCGCAACGGCAGGTAGGCTCGCGTGATCCTGTGATCCGGTGAGCAAGGCCGGCAGCGTCGCTGTCGGCCTTTTTTTCAACTTGCCTGGAGACCATCATGCCTGCCTCCCCTGCCCCGCACGCCGAAGAAGTCGCGCCCGCAGCCCGTCACTGGGCCCTGCTACCGGGTGCCGGCTTCGCCGACAGTTACCGCATCCGCCTTACGCCGCAGCTGGCGCAATTGAACAGTACCGAAATCGCCGAGCGCATGATGGCCTCGCAACCCGCGTGGATCAGTACGCTGATGCAACTGCGAGACCGCCTGGTGGCGCCGCTGGGATTCAAGCGCGCCGGTGACCACGGCGCCCCGGCGGGTTTTCCGCTGCTGCTGGCCGAACCGGCACGGGTGGTGATGGGGCTGGATGACAGCCATCTTGATTTCCGCCTGTGCGTGGAAAAGTCGCCCGCAGGGACGGAGATGGCGCAGGCGACCGATGGCCCCTGGGTCACCGTCACTACCGTGGTCCGGACCAAGCGCTTGCTGGGGGAGTTCTACCTGGCCGCCATCCTGCCCTTCCATCGCTGCGTCGCGCGGACTTTGCTGCAAGGTTTGCTGCGGCCGGAACGGACTGCGCACTGATGCGCCTCAAACGACAAAACGCCGCTGCGACCTCGGGGACGCAGCGGCGTTTTCTTTCACACTCTCAACGCAGGCAGGAAGCGGATCGCTCCTGCCCGCCTGAACGCATTACACCAGGTTCAGGGTCACGTTGATGTTGTCGCGGGTGGCGTTGGAGTACGGGCACACCTGGTGCGCCTTGTTCACCAGATCCTGCGCCACGGCGCGGTCGATGCCCGGCAGCGAGATGTTGAGTTCGGCTTCGATGCCGAAACCGCCCGGGATCTGGCCGATGCCGACCTTGCCGGTGATGCTGGCGTCAGCGGGTACGGCGATCTTGGCCTGGCCGGCGACGAACTTCAGCGCGCCCAGGAAGCAGGCCGAGTAACCGGCGGCGAACAGTTGTTCCGGGTTGGTGCCATTACCACCGGCGCCACCCAATTCCTTCGGGGTGGACAGCTTGACGTCCAGGACGCCATCGGAGGACTTGGCCGAACCTTCACGGCCGCCAGTGGCGGTAGCGGTGGCGGTGTACAGGGCTTTTTCGATCTTGTTCGAGGGCATGGTATTTCCTTTCAAAGTTCAGGTTGTCGTCACCCTTGCGGGCTACGTTTGAGGGGCGTGGTGCCGAAAGATTCGTTTTCGTTCACCACTGGCTTGCCAGATTGTCTTGCTGCTTCTCTGCTACTGATGTGCTGCTTCACTTGCGGTGTGGCGGTCTTCGATACGGCGGCGCCAACGGTATAAATAATTCACTATATTATTGCGCACAATTTAAAGCGTAAAAACCTGCTGCCTTTTCATTCATCCTCGGCGTTGACCAGCCCCGTGCGGACTTCCTTCAGGGCCAGCACCAGGCTCTTGATCTGATCCAGCGCAGGCAGCATGCAGCTCATCTGCTGCGGCACTGCCCTGGCCTTGTTGCGCAGGGCGCGGCCGGACTCGCTCAGGCTCACCACCACCCGGCGCTCATCGCCGGCATCGCGGTTGCGGTGCAGCAAGCCCATGCTTTCCATGCGCTTGAGCAGCGGGGTCAGCGTACCAGAATCCAGAAACAGGCGCGTGCCCAGTTCCGAGACCGTAACGCCATCCCTTTCCCACAGCACCAGCATCACCAGATATTGCGGATAGGTGATCTCCAGCGGGGCCAGGATCTTCTTGTAGGCCTTGGTCATCGCCAGCGACGCCGAATACATCGCAAAACACAGCTGGTTGTCGAGAAGCAGGGCTTCATCGATCAGTGCGTCCGGAAGATTCGTGGTGTGCGTCGTGTCCATGGGCTGCATATTAAACCGCTCAAAATTGAATTGCAAGCTATTTAATTTGAAAAAATTTGACCTTCTTGTTCATGTGCATTCGTCAGCCTGCCCGGCAAGCCGGTATCATGCGCCCTGCTTAGGCATTTTCCTGCATATCGATGAATTCCCAGCCCAATCCCCTGCGCACCCTGGACCTGTTCTGCAAGGTCGTCGACAACTATGGCGACATCGGCATCTGCTGGCGTCTGGCGCGGCAGCTGGCGCACGAACACGGTCTGGCCGTGCGGCTGTGGGTGGATGATCTGGTGAGCTTCCGGCGCATCTGGCCGACGGTGGACACGCAGGCGCAAGTCCAGCAGATCAACGGCGTGACCGTGCAGCACTGGCGCAGCCAGGAGGGTGAGTTCACTGCCGCCGGGGTGGCCGACATCGTGATCGAGTTCTTCGGCTGCGAGATCCCGCCCGGCTACGTGGAAGCGATGGCCCGGCGCACGCCCAAACCGGTCTGGTTCAATCTGGAAGGCTTGTCAGCCGAGGCCTGGGTCGAAGGTTGCCATACGCTCCCCTCGCCGCACCGCTCGCTGAAGCTGACCAAGTATTTCTTCTTCCCCGGTTTCAACGAACGCACCGGGGGCCTCAGCTTCGAGGCCGATCTGCAAGCCCGGCGGCAAGCCTTCCTGGCCGCCGATGAAGGCCCCGCCTTCCTGGCACGGCTGGGGGTAACGCCGGCAGAGGCCCAGGCCTGCAAGGTCTCGCTGTTCTGCTACGACTATGCCCCGGTCCACGAACTGTTCTCGGCCTGGCAAGCCTCGCCCGTCCCGGTCACCTGCCTGGTGCCGGAGGGAGTCGGGCGCACGGCCGTAGAGTCCTTCCTGGCCGCGCCCATGACTGCCGGCAGCGTGGCCACGCGCGGCGCGCTGAGCGTGCGCGTGCTGCCCTTCGTGCCGCAGACGGATTACGACAAGCTGCTGTGGAGCTGCGACCTCAATTTCGTCCGGGGTGAAGATTCCTTCGTACGGGCGCAATGGGCCGGTCGCCCTTTCATCTGGAACATCTACCACCAGGACAAGAACCTGCACCACACCAAGCTCAATGCCTTCCTGAAGATCTACGACCCGGCCACACCCGCCGTCATCGACCTCAACCGCGCCTGGAACGGCGCCTGTCCGGGTGAGCCGGACTGGCACGCGACGTGGCAAACCCTGCAAGCGCAATTGCCGGCATTGAACGGACAAGCAGAACAATGGGTGCAGAAGATGTTGGCAAATGGCGACTGGATGGACAATTTGCTGGACTTCGCCGCGCGCCGGGCAGCCGAAGACTGGAAGACTGCCGAAAATGAGTTAAAATAGCGGGCTATCGTTTTAACTAACGCAATTTGGAATTCAATCGTACGTGGGCTTGCGGTGAAGTTTTAGAAGTTTTACCAGTGGGCTACTGACAGTTTGAAAAAACCTACTTTTCACGACACATCGCTATGAAATTTGCAAAAGAAATCCGCGTCGGCAACATCATTATGGTCGACGGCAAGCCCATGATCGTCCTGCGCTCGGACGTCAACGGTTCTTCCCGTACCGGTTTCACCTACAAGTGGAAGATGAAGAACCTGCTGACCAACAGCCCGCAGGAAAGCGTCTTCCGTGGCGACGACAAGTTCGACGTCGTGGTACTGGACAAGAAGCCGGTGACCTACTCGTACTTCGCTGACCCGCTGTTCGTCTTCATGGACGAAGAGTACAACCAGTACGAAATCGAAGGCGAGAACATGGGCGACGCCATCGGCTACCTGAAGGATGGCATGCAGTGCGAAGCCGTCTTCTACGACGGCAAGGCCATCTCGGTCGAAATGCCGACCACCATCGTGCGCAAGGTTGCCTACTCGGAACCGGCCGTCAAGGGCAACACCTCGGGCAACGTCCTGAAGGAAGCCAAGATCGAAAACGCCATCGAAGCCAACCAGATCACCGTGATGGTGCCGCTGTTCGTGAGCCAGGATGACGACATCGAAATCGACACCCGTACCAACGAGTACAAGAAGGTCGTGCGCGGCTGATCGTTGCTGATGCCAATAAAAAACGCTGCCTGGTGCAGCGTTTTTTTATGCCTGTGTGATGCCTGTGTGATGGCTCTTTGCCTGGCGATCCACTCCCCGTTCGTCCTGAGTAGCGGCATCGCCGCGTATCGAAGGCGCGCCCAAGCCCGTCCTGATCGCCCTGAAGAGGCGCACCGCAGTTTCACGGCCAGTGAACCCTTCGATACGACGCTGCGCGTCTACTCAGGGCGAACGGGTAGACAGCTCGCTTCTTAGCTTCTTAGCTTCTCCGCTTCCCCTCTCACCCGCCACTCCTGACCCGCGCCAGATCGCGCGCTGCCGCCTGCCCTTCCGCACTGGCCCAGAAGGCCCTGTCGGCGGCCTGGAGTCGCTGGGCCGAATTTTCCATATGGCGCAACGCCGCTGCCCGTGCGGCCTCGGCATTGCCGTCGCTGATGGCTTGCGCCAGCGCCGCATGCTCGGCGCGCACCTGTTGCACGAACTCGTTGCTGCGTGCCTCGTTCATGCGCGCCACGCGAATGGCGGCGTGCAGGAACTGGCTCAGGAACTGCACCAGCGAGGTGTAGAGCGGATTGTGCGCGGCGTTGGAAATGGCGGCATGAAAGGCGAAATCCTCCTGCACGCCATCGCGCCCCGCCGCTGCCGCCGCATCGATGGCCTGCAAGGCCTGCTGGATCGCCAGGTTCTGCGCGCGCGTGCGGCGCTGCGCCGCCAGAGCGGCCATCTCGCCTTCCACCCCGCGCCGCAGCTCGATCACCCGCAGCACCGCCTGGATGGAGTCGCGGCCATCGTCCATGTTCAGGTCCAGCCGGAACGGCGTGGCGGGCGTGACCGGCAGCACCACGGTGCCACTACCCCGGCGCGAACCGACCAGCCCCTCGGATTTGAGGCGCGAAATCGCTTCGCGGATCACCGTGCGGCTGACCGAAAAACGTTCCGTCAGCTCCATCTCCGAAGGCAGCCGCGCATCAGGCGCAAATTCGCCGCTGCGGATCTGTTGCGCCAATACGCTGGTGACATGATCGGCCAGCGTAGTTTTGCCGCGCGAGGCGGCGGCCAGCGAAGCCAGGGCTGAACCCTGCGGCCTGGAGGAGGAGGAAGTCTTCATGGCGCGCATGATACCGCGCAGGCATGGGCTTTTGTGACTTCCGCTTCATATTCCCAAAGTTGTATGACAACTTCTGTTATAATCCGCTGCGCGGGTTTCGCTCAAGCGTTCATATCCCCCTATTCCGACGACAGATCACGAGGAGAACACATGCATATCGTCATCACCGGCGGCGCCGGTTTCCTGGGCAGCCGACTGGCGCGCCAGCTGCTGCAGCGCGGCACCCTCACCGGCCGCGACGGCCAGCCGCAACAGATCAGGCGCATCACACTGCTGGACGTGGTGCCGGCCCAGGGTTTCAATGATTCGCGCATCGAAGCCGTCACCGGCGACATCGCCGATGCCGCCGTGATCGAGCGCGTCATCACGCCTGAGACGCACTCCATCTTCCACCTGGCCGCCATCGTCAGCGGCCACGCCGAGGCCGATTTCGACCTGGGCATGAAGATCAACTTCGACGCCACCCGCGTCATCCTGGAACGCGCCCGCGCCCTGGGCACCAAGCCGCGCGTGGTCTTCACCAGCTCGGTGGCGGTGTTCGGCGGCGAGCTGCCGGCCGTGGTCCCCGACAATACCCTGCTGATGCCGCAAAGCTCCTACGGCGCGCAGAAGGTGATGGGTGAACTGCTGGTGCAGGATTACTCGCGCAAGGGCTTCATCGACGGCCGTGCGCTGCGCATGCCGACCATCTCGGTGCGCCCGGGCGCGCCCAACAAGGCGGCCTCCAGCTTCGCCTCGGGCATCATCCGCGAGCCGCTCAACGGCCAGCCTTCGGTCTGCCCGGTCACGCCGGACACCCGCATGTGGCTGATGTCGCCGCGCCAGGCCATCGCCAACCTGATCCACGGCCATGAAATCAACGGCGCCGACCTGGGCCTGGCCCGCTTCCTCTCCATCGACGGCCTGTGCGTGACCGTCAGGGAGATGGTCGATGCGCTGGAACAAGTGGCCGGCAAGGAAGTGGTGCAGCTGATCGAATGGAAGGAAGACGAAGCCATCAAGCGCATCGTCAATTCCTGGCCCGGCGCCTTCGAAGCCAAGCGCGCCAAGGCGCTGGGCTTTACGGCCGATGCCAACTTCGCCGACATCATCCGCGCGCACATCGAGGATGAAGTGAAGAAATAAGCTGCACATCAACATGCAGAAAAACGAAGGGACAGCCCCGCAAGAGGCTGTCCCTTTTTGCTGCCCGATGGCCCTGCCCTTACTTCGCCTTGCCCAGCATGTTGAAGATGCTGGAGAAGTCCAGCTTGCCGGCACCGTTCATGCTGTGGATATCGTAGAGATTGCGCGCGGTGGCGCCCAGCGGAATGGCGCAGTTGGTCGCCAGCGAATTCTCGACGGCCAGTCCCAGGTCTTTCAACATCAAATCCACGCCAAAGCCGCCGGCATAGCCCTTGGAGGCCGGCGCCGTATCCATCACGCCGGGACAAGGGTTGTAGACTTCCAGCGTCCAGTTGCGGCCGGAACTCTTGGACATGATTTCCGACAGCACCTTGGGGTCCATGCCATTGGCCATGCCCAGGCGGATGGCTTCCGACGTCCCGATCATGAGGATACCCAGCAGCATGTTGTTGCAGACCTTGACGGTCTGGCCGCTACCACTCTCACCGGCGTGATAGATGGCCTTGCCCATCTTTTGCAGGTAAGGCTGGGCCGCCTCGAATGCCTGCGCACTGCCGCCGACCATGAAGGTCAGCGTACCGGCAGCGGCACCGTTGGTGCCGCCGGAGACCGGCGCATCCAGCATCTCGAAGCCGCGCGCCTTGGCCGCTGCCGCCACCTTGCGCGCCGCTTCCGGAGCGATGGTGGAGCAGTCGATCAGGAGCGCCCCCGGCCTGGCCGAGGCCAGCACCCCGGCATCACCCAGGTAGAGCGATTCCACATGCCGGCTGGCCGGCAGCATGGTGATGACCACATCGGCCTTGGCCACGGCCGCCATGGCGTCGGCCTCGGTCTTGCCGCCGGCTTCCACCAACTTGTCCACGCTGGCCTTGACCAGATCGTGGCCGCTGACCGAAAAACCGGCCTTGACCAGATTCTGCGCCATCGGCAAGCCCATGTTGCCCAGGCCGATGAAGACGATGTTGGCGCTCATGCTGCTCTCCTTATTTCAGGGTGATGGTGGTGTTGACCTGGCCGGCTTCTTCGTCCGGCGCGTACCAGCGTGCGGTGACGGTCTTGGTCTGGGTCCAGAAGGTCACGGCCTGCTTGCCGTTGGGGCCGAGGTCGCCCAGCTTGGAAGCACGCGAACCGGTGAAGCTGAAGTAGGCCACCGGCACGGGAATGGGCACATTGATGCCGACCTGGCCGACGTCGATCTCGTTCTGGAACTTGCGCGCGGCATAGCCCGAGCTGGTGAAGATGGAAGTACCGTTCCCATTGGGATTGGCATTGATGAAGGCAATGGCTTCATCCAGCGTCTCCAGTTCGACGATGCACATGGCCGGGCCGAAGATTTCCTGGGTGTAGATGTCCATCTCCGGCTTCACACCGGTGAAGACGGTCGGCCCGACGAAGTTGCCGTTCTCGCTGCCAGCCACCTTGCAGTTGCGGCCATCCAGCAGCAGCTTGGCGCCCTGTTCCACGCCGCTGGCGATGAGGCGTTCCACACGCTCCTTGGCCGCCTTGGAAACCAGCGGACCGACATCGGCCTTGCGGTCGGTACCGGGGCCGACCCTCATGGCCCTGGAGCGTTCGACGATCTCGGGAATCCATTCACGCGTCTGGCCGACCAGCACCACCACCGAATTGGCCATGCAGCGCTGCCCGGCCGCACCGAAGGCCGCGCCCAGCAGGTTGTTGATGGCCTGGTCCTTGGGCGCATCGGGCAGCACGATGCAGTGGTTCTTGGCGCCCATCATGCACTGGGCGCGCTTGCCAGCCTCGCTGGCGCGGCGGTAGATGTGGGTGCCGACATGGGTGGAGCCGATGAAGGACACCGCCTTGATGTCGGGATGGTCGCAGATCATGTTGGCCACCTCCGGGCCGCCATGCACCACGTTCAACACACCCGGCGGCAGGCCGGCCTGGTTGGCCAGCTCGACAAGGAACAGCGAAGAGCTTGGATCCTGCTCGGAGGGCTTCAACACGAAGGTATTGCCGCAGGCCACCGCGATGGGGAACATGAAGCAAGGCAGCATCACCGGGAAGTTGAAGGCGGTGATGCCGGCCCCTACGCCCAGCGGCTGGTAGAGCGTGTAGACGTCCACCCCACCGGCCACGTTCTCGGCCAGCTCGCCCAGTTGCAGCGAGGTGATCGAGCAGGCGTGCTCCACCACTTCCAAACCGCGCATGACTTCACCTTCCGCATCCGGCAGGGTCTTGCCGTGTTCGCGGGTGATCAGTTCGGCCAGCGGAGCGATGTTCTCGCGCAGCAGTTGCTGGAACTTCAGCATGATGCGCATGCGCTGCGCCAGTGAAGTATTGCGCCAGGTCTTGAAGGTCTCCTTGGCGTTGGCTACGGCCCGGTCGACTTCTTCCTTGGTGGCGAAGGGCACGCGCGCCACCACTTCCTGGGTGGCCGGGTTCAATACGTCGCGCCACTCCTTGGAAGTGGACTGCACCTTTTCACCGTTGAGATACAGGGGAACGCTGGGGATGTTGGCTTGGCTCATTGCAATTTCCATTGTGAAGAGGTGAACAGGATGGGGAGAGCAAGGCCGGAAGCACGACTCCCGGCCACAGGCATTACTGCTTGACCAGCGGGCAGGCCGCGTCCATCGGACGGAAGGCCTGCTGGGCCGGGATCACCGACAGCAGCTTCAGGTAATCCCACGGCGCCTTGGATTCGGCCGGGGTCTTGACCTGGTACAGGTACATGTCGTGGATCACGCGGCCATCCGGACGGATGGAGGCATTGCGCATGACGGCATCCGAGATCGGGATTTCACGCATCTTCTGCGCCACGACCTTCCAGTCGGAGGTCTTGGCTGCCGCCCGCGCCTTCAGGAACTGGTAGACGCTGGAATAGACACCGGCCTGCACCATGGTCGGCTTGATGTTCTTGAATTGCGCTTCGAAGCGCTTGGAGAAGGCGCGGGTCTGCTCGTCGTAATCCCAGTAGAAGCCATCGGTATAGACCAGGCCTTGCGCGGCCTCCAGCCCCAGCGCATGCACATCCGACAGGAACACCAGCAGCGCCACCAGGCGCTGGTCCTTGCCACCGACGGCAAAGGAGCGCGCCTGCTTGATGGCATTGACCACATCGGTGCCGCCATCAGCCAGACCGATCACCTGGGCCTTGGAAGCTTGTGCCTGCAGCAGGAAGGAAGAAAAGTCGGAGGCGTTCAGCGGATGCCGCACCGAGCCCACCACCGTGCCGCCATTGGCCTTGACCACATCGGAGGCATCCTTCTCCAGCGAATGGCCGAAGGCATAATCCACCGTCACGAAATACCAGGACTTGTTGCCCAGCTTGGTCAGCGCAGCGGCCGCACCGGCGGCCTGCGAATAGGTATCGAACATCCAGTGAAAGCCATTGGTGGCGCATTCGGCCGTGGTCAGCGCACCGGTCGCCGGGCCGCTGTACATGGCGATGCCACCCTTCTCCTTGATCAGCTTCTGTACCGCCAGCGCCACCGAGGAATTGGTGAGGTCGGCGATGGCCTCGACCTTGTCGCGGTCCAGCCACTCGCGGGCGCGGGTCACGCCGACGTCGGGCTTGTTCTGGTTGTCGGCCGAGAGGATCTCGATCTTCATGCCACGGCACTCATTCTTGAGGCAGTCTTCCACGGCCATCTTGGCGGCCACCACCGAACCCTGGCCGCCCATGGCCGAATACGGGCCGGACATGTCAGTCAGCACGCCGATCTTGACCGTGTTGGCATCCTGCGCCTGGACGGGGATGGTGGTGGCAGCCAGCGACACCGTACAGGCCACGGCCGCAGCCGTGAGGGAACGGCCCAAAGCGTTCTTGCGCATCTTGTCTCCTTGATCTTGTGATTGTTGTCGGACCTGCCCGCGTTCATGGACGCCGGGTCTTGCCGTTGTCTCCTGCCGTGCGTCACCGCTCCTCTCTACGCGGGGTGCCGTTACGGCCCCGCTATTCTGCATGTGCGTATTTATCGATACAATAACCACAAAGACAAAACGCTTTTGCATTGATGCAAATCGCAGACCACGGAGACCGCATGCTGGACTGGGACAACCTCAGGATCTTTCTCGAACTCACGCGCAGCCAGGGCCTGGTGGATGCGGCCAAGAAGCTGGGCATCGACCACTCCACCGTCTCGCGGCGCATGAAACGTTTCGAGGAACAGGTGGGCAGCCAGCTCTTCGACCGCAACAACCACGGCTACAAGCTCACCGCCGACGGCTACCGGCTGGTGGAATATGCCGAGCAGGTCGAAAGCACCCTCTATGCCGCCACCGAAGAGCTGGGCGGGCATAACAGCAAGCTCTCCGGCCAGGTGCGGCTGGGCGCCACGGAGGGCTTCGGCACCTTCGTATTGGCGCCGCATCTGGCCCACTTCTGCGCCCGCAACCCGCACATCACGGTGGATATGCTGCCCATGCCGCGTTTCGTGAACCTCTCCAAGCATGAGGCCGACATCAGCGTCTCGATCGAGCGGCCCTTGTCGGGTAATTACGTGGTCACAAAACTGTCCGACTATGTTCTGAAGCTTTATGCTTCACGTGACTACCTGGCGCAGCACGCATCCATTCATACAATGGATGACCTGGCGCAACACAACTTCATCGGCTACATCGATGATCTGGTCTTCAGTGAAGAATTGCGCTACAAGGATACGGTGGCGCCCGATGCCTTCCGGGCCTTCCGCAGCACCAGCGTCGTGGCGCAATACACGGCGGCCTGTGCCGGCCGGGCGCTGGCGATCCTGCCCTGCTTCCTGGCGCAGCAGTCCGAAGAGCTGGTGCCGGTGCTGCCCGAGGAGATCGCCATCACCCGCACCTTCTGGCTGGTGGCCTCCAGCGAACAACGCCACGTGGCGCGGGTGTCGGCCCTGTGGAGCTACCTGCGCGAGTGCGTGGAACTGAACCGCGACTTCCTGATGGGCCAGTCGCGCCGGATGCGCTGGCTGGCATGAGGGTGGCGACCAGCCCATCCGCAACGAGATGCGTTTCAACCCGGCCGCCGGCCTTCCCCGCGCCGACGGTCTTACCCCAAGGAGATGACGATGGCTGCAAAGAAGATCCTGCTGTTGACCGGTGATTTCGCCGAGGATTATGAAACCATGGTGCCTTTCCAGGCCCTGCAGATGGTCGGCCACACCGTTCATGCGGTCTGCCCCGGCAAGAAAGCCGGCGACAAGGTGAAGACCGCGATCCACGATTTCGAAGGCGACCAGACCTATACCGAAAAGCCGGGCCACCAGTTTGCCCTCAACGCCAGCTTCGATGAGGTCAGCGCTGCCGCCTACGATGCCCTGGTGGTGGCCGGTGGCCGCGCCCCGGAATACCTGCGCCTGAACCCCAAGGTGATCGAACTGGTACAAGCCTTCGCCAAGGCCGACAAGCCCATCGCCGCAGTCTGCCACGGCCCGCAGGTGCTGGCCGCGGCCGGCGTGCTGGAAGGCAAGAAGGTCTCGGCCTATCCGGCCTGCGCCCCGGAAGTGAAGCTGGCCGGTGGCCAGTTCGCAGATATCGCGGTGGATGCGGCCATCACCGATGGCAAGCTGGTGACCGCACCGGCCTGGCCGGCGCATCCGGCGTGGCTCGCGCAGTTCCTGCAGGTGCTGGGCACGCGTATCGAGTTGTAAGGGCTGGAGCCTCGGGCGGGGAGCGGCTGCCAGGCGCAGGCTCCCCGCGCAAGGCCGCTGATTTTGCTTTTTTCTTCATTTCCCTTCCCGGTTTTCCCCCTTTTTTTGCTGCTGGCACACAATATGCCCTGAGATCAACCGTCTTCAGGGCATGCAGCCCATTTCCACCCTCTCCCCGATGAGCGACCAGGACCGCGAGATTACCGCCACCGTCATGCGCGAGCGCGGCCGGCTGGGCGGTTTCATCCGTCGCCGCGTGGCCGATGCGGGCGAGGCCGAAGACATCCTGCAGGAAGTGTTCTACGAGTTCGTCCAGGCCTATCGCCTGCCCGAGCCCATCGAGCAGGTCAGCGCCTGGCTGTTTCGGGTGACGCGCAACCGCATCATCGACCGCTTCCGCAAGAAGAAGGAAGAACCCCTGCCCGAGGCGCGCGACATCGAGGACATCGAGGGTGCCGATGAGGCCTGGCGCCTCGATCTGGTCCTGCCGGCCAGCGATGGCGGCCCGGAAGCGGCCTATGCCCGCGCCACCCTGATCGAAGCCCTGCAGGAGGCACTGGACGAACTGCCCGAGGCGCAGCGCGAGGTCTTCATCGCGCATGAACTCGATGGCCTCAGCTTCAAGGAAATGGCCGCTGCCAGCGGTACCAGCTTAAATACCCTGCTGGCGCGCAAGCGCTATGCAGTCCTGCATCTGCGCGAGCGCTTGCAGGCGGTTTATGACGAATTGGAGATGTAATGGATCAGAATGAAATGCCCCAAAATCCCCCCGCCCCGGCGCGCCGCGTTCGTGGCTTCGGCGACGGGCGTGGTCCGCGCCGCTGGGGCGTGAAGCTGCTGCTTTGCCTGCTGTGCGTGCCGGTCCTGGGCGCGGTAGTGATGCTGCTGTGGAACTGGGTGATGCCGCCGATCTTCCCGGGTGTGGCCGAGATCGGCTTCTGGCGGGCGCTGGGATTGCTGGTGCTGTGCCGGATACTGTTCGGCGGCTTTCGCGGGCGGCATGGCGGCTGGCGCGAGAAGCGCCGCTTCATGCGCGCACGCTGGGAAGCGATGACACCCGAGGAACGCGAACGTTGCCAGCTGCACAGCCGCATGTTCTGCCGCGAAGAGCGCAAGTGAAGAAAAACCTCTGCTCGCGCTGAACGCGCTCAGCCCGGGGCCGAGGGCCGGCGCGCTTGAGATAAAGCGCCATGGCCAATCCGGCCGGGCCGGCACCGGCGATAGCGACGTGCATGGGTTTCATGCTTATCCTGCTGAAGATGAAGCGCGCGTCCAGGCGGGCGCATCTTTTTCGAGGAAGGCGCGCAGGCCTTCCCGTCCTTCCGGTGAGGCACGCAGGTCGGCAATGACGCCGGCCGTGTATTCGGCCAGCTCAGGCGTAACCTGCAGCGGATTGGCTACCTGTACCAGTTGCTTGGCGGCGCGCATCGCCTGTGGTCCGTTGGCCAGCAAGCCGTCGATCATCTGCAAGACCTTGGCATCGAGTTCCTGGGCCAATACCACTTCATGCACCAGTCCGATGGCGGCAGCGCGGATGGCCGTGAAACGCTCGCCGGAGACAAAGAAGCGCCGCGCCTGCGCCACGCCCATCTTGGCGATCACATATGGGCTGATGGCTGCGGGGGCCAGGCCCAGCTTGACTTCGGAGAGCGCAAAGAACGCCGCCTCGGAAGCCACCACGATATCGCAGCACGACACCAGCCCGACACCGCCGCCCATCACCGCGCCCTGCACCTTGGCCAGGGTCGGGGCCGGGAAACTGTTGAGCGTTTCCATGAGCAGGGCCAGCTTGCGGGCATCGCGCAGATTGTCCTCACGCGAGGCATCGGCCATGCGGCGCATCCAGGCCAGGTCGGCACCAGCGGAGAAGGACTTGCCGGTCGAGGCCAGCAGCAGCACGCGGGTGCGCGCATCCTCGCGCGCCTGGGTGATCAGGTCGATCAGGTGGGCGATCAGCTGATCGTCGAAGGCATTGTGGACGTCAGGACGATTGAGGGTGATCGTGGCCAGGCCACGGGGGTCGATGTCGAGATGGGCGGCTGCGGTCATTTACGCTCCTGCGATCAGTGGGGCCTTGCAACGAGGTCGGGAACAGATGGGGGAGCATAGCGCAAAATTCTCGGGGAAAATGTTGCGCGAGAGACAAATGCAGGTGCGATGAACTTCTCGGGGTTCGGGGCGGCTGTTTATTGGCAATGGATGTACAAAAAAGCCCGCTTGCGCGGGCTTTCGGTTGACTGGTTGACTTGGATCGCGTCAGGTGCGCGCTCCCACCGCCCTCTAACGCTCGCTGTGCGAGCGAGGGATTCGCCCACGTGCCGCGGGCCCGGTTTCGCTTGCAAGCGAAACCCTTCGAATCCCCCCCGCGATGTGCTCAAGCACATCGCTAGCGGCCACCAAATAAAAAAGCCCGCTTGCGCGGGCTTTCGGTTGACTGGGTTGACTTGGATCGCGTCAGGTGCGCGCTCCACTGCCCTCTAACGCTCGCTGTGCGAGCGAGGGATTCGCCCACGTGCCGCGGGCCCGGTTTCGCTTGCAAGCGAAACCCTTCGAATCCCCCCGCGATGTGCTCAAGCACATCGCCAGCGGCCACCAAACAAAAAAGCCCGCTTGCGCGGGCTTTTTTATTTGGCGTCCCCTGGGGGATTCGAACCCCCGTACTCACCGTGAAAGGGTGATGTCCTAGGCCTCTAGACGAAGGGGACAAAACGGTCACAACTATAAATTCCTCGAATCAGCTCTTCCGCCAATTCACCCCACATTTCCATGCGGGTCGCTGGTGGAGGTAAGCGGGATCGAACCGCTGACCTCTTGCATGCCATGCAAGCGCTCTCCCAGCTGAGCTATACCCCCTGCGAAAGGAAAAGTCCCAAACTCCGGACTATCCAACCTCAAGGTAGCCTGACCGGTCAGATCAGACTACTTACAACCTGGCGTCCCCTGGGGGATTCGCCCACATTCTGCGGGCCGCGGAATCGCTTGCAAGCGATTCCCTTCGAATCCCCACGCGATGTGCTCAAGCACATCGCTGGACTTCTATAATCCAACCTTGATCGGACTATTTTGCTACCTGGCGTCCCCTGGGGGATTCGAACCCCCGTACTCACCGTGAAAGGGTGATGTCCTAGGCCTCTAGACGAAGGGGACACTGTACCGCTACTTACCTGCGCTGCCTGCTGGGTGACAGCACAGATATCGAAATCTGGCGTCCCCTGGGGGATTCGAACCCCCGTACTCACCGTGAAAGGGTGATGTCCTAGGCCTCTAGACGAAGGGGACAAGCAGGTACTTCACATTACTTCTTGTTTCTACACTTCAAGCTTCGCCTGAAATATCACCGCCAAACATCTGCGGGTCGCTGGTGGAGGTAAGCGGGATCGAACCGCTGACCTCTTGCATGCCATGCAAGCGCTCTCCCAGCTGAGCTATACCCCCGTTGCGAAGAAGCGAGATTATGCAATACCTATTTTCAAAAGACAACATGTTTTTGAAAAATAATTTCTCTTTTTCAAAGATATGCCGCCAAACGTGCCTTAACAGCCTCACGACCAAACAATTGCAGCACGGCGTCAATGGCCGGGGTCTGCAATTGCCCCGCCACGATCAGGCGCAAGGGCATGGCCAGCTGCGGCATCTTGATGCCGTGCGCAGCCAGGACTTCCTTGATCATCGGGGCAATGGCTTCCTTGGTCCATTCCACCGTTGCCACACGCTGGGCAAAGTCGGCCAGCGCCGGCTTGATCGCCTCGGTAATGTGCTGCGCTACCAGCGCCGCATCCGGGGCCGGCTGGCGATAGAACATCAGCGCCGCAGCAGCAATCTCGTTGACGGTATTGGCGCGGTCCTTCAGCAAAGCGATCACGGCCGCCAGATCAGGCGCGCCCTCGAACACCGCACCCTGTGCCTGCAGCAACGGGCGGACCAGATCGGCCAGGCGGGCGTTGTCAGCCAGCTTGATGTAGTGGTTGTTGAGCCAGTTCAGCTTTTCCGGATTGAATTGCGCCGGCGCCTTGGTCAGGTGATCCAGGTCGAACCATTCGCAGAATTGCTGCATCGAGAAAATCTCGTCGTCGCCATGGCTCCAGCCCAGGCGCGCCAGATAGTTCAGCATGGCTTCAGGCAGATAGCCCTGGGCCGGGTAATCCATCACGCTGACCGCGCCATGGCGCTTGGACAGCTTCTCGCCATCCGCACCCAGGATCATCGGCACATGGCCATATTCGGGCAGCGTGCCGCCCAGGGCCTTCAAAATGTTGATCTGGCGCGGCGTATTGTTCACATGGTCGTCGCCACGGATGACGTGGGTGATCTTCATGTCCCAATCGTCCACCACCACGCAGAAGTTGTAGGTGGGGGTGCCGTCGGGACGGGCGATCACCAGATCGTCCAGTTCGCGGTTGGAAATCGTGATAGGGCCCTTGACCACATCGTTCCAGCTGACTTCGCCATCCTGCGGATTCTTGAAACGCACCACCGGCTTGCGGCCTTCCGGGATGGCCGGCAGGGTCTTGCCCGGCTCCGGACGCCAGGTGCCGTCGTAGCGCGGCTTCTCGCCGGCTGCACGCTGGCGCTCGCGCATGGCTTCCACTTCTTCCGGCGTGCAGTAGCAGTAGTAAGCGGTGCCTTGCTCCAGCATTTGCGCGATCACTTCGCGATAGCGATCCATGCGCTTCATCTGGTAGAACGGACCTTCGTCATGCTCCAGCCCCAGCCACTGCATGCCCTCGATGATGGCCTGCACCGCTTCCGGGGTGGAACGCTCGACGTCGGTATCTTCGATGCGCAGCACGAAGGTGCCGCCGAAGCGACGGGCGTAGGCCCAGGAGAACAGCGCCGTGCGGGCGCCGCCCAGATGCAGGTAGCCGGTGGGGCTGGGAGCGAAACGGGTACGAACTTGAGTGGCAGTCATGATAGCGAGTAAAAATCAGGCCGGTCCTGGAGTGCCAGGGCCGGCCATCGGTCAAGCAAAGAAATTCGGAAAGGCGTCATTTTAACGCCTTTGCAGGGCGGCACGCCATGCCGGCAGGCCGCCCCGAGGCGGACCTCAGTCGTTCTGCACCACGATGCTGGGGAACTTGCTGGTCATGTCGCGCGCCTTCTCGGCCACCTTTACGGCGACCTTGCGGGCGATGGTCTTGTAGATCTCGGCCACCTTGCCGTCCGGATCAGCCACCACGGTGGGCTTGCCGGAATCGGTCTGCTGGCGGATTTCCATGGTCAGCGGCAAGGCGCCCAGGAAATCCACGCCAAAGTCCGCACACATCTTCTCCCCGCCACCCACGCCAAAGATGGGCTCGGCATGGCCGCAGTTGGAACAGACGTGCATGCTCATGTTTTCCACGATGCCCAGGATGGGGATGCCGACCTTCTCGAACATGCGCAAACCCTTGCGCGCATCCAGCAGGGCGATGTCCTGCGGGGTGGTCACGATGACCGCACCGGTGACCGGCACCTTCTGCGATAAAGTCAGCTGCACGTCGCCAGTGCCCGGCGGCATGTCAACGATCAGGTAATCCAGGTCACGCCAGTTGGTCTGGTCCAGCAATTGCTGCAGGGCTTGCGTGACGATGGGGCCGCGCCAGACCATGGGTTCGTCCGGATCGATCATGAAACCGATGGACGACACCTGCAGGCCGTGGTTCTCCAGCGGCTCCATGGTCTTGCCATCCTTGGTTTCAGGCTGACCGGAGATGCCCATCATCATGGGCTGCGAAGGACCATAGATATCGGCATCCAGAATACCCACGCGCGCGCCCTCGGCCGACAGCGCCAGCGCGAGATTGACGGCCGTGGTGGACTTGCCCACCCCGCCCTTGCCCGAGGCCACGGCGATGATGTTCTTGACGTTGCTCTTGAGCTTGATGCCGCGCTGCACCGCGTGCGCCACGATCTTGAAATAGACGTTGGCCTCGACAGCGCTCACGCCCGGCAGCTTGCCCAGCGCCGCTTCGACCAGCTGGCGGATCGGCGCGATCTGGCTGGCCGCCGGATAGCCCAGCTCCACGTCCAGCAGCACACGACCGCCCTCGACGCGGATGTTGCGGGCTTCCTTGCCCCGGATCAGGTCACGGCCGGTATTAGGGTCGATCACCTGCAACAGGGCCGCCTTGATCTCTTCCACGGTAATGCTCATTGGTTCTCCTTGCTCAGAACCCGCAAGTCTAAACCAATCGCGCCAGCGCCGCCCTGTGCGGCGATCAAAGCGCCCCTTGCAAAACCCTTCATATTGATTGCAACGGAGCAACTACTGCGCCCAAGGCCCGCTGGCTGATAGAATGCCCCTCTTTCATGGCAGTTTTATTGCAGTTTTCTTGCTATTTCGGCGCGCCTGCGCCTTAACCCACTTGCATCGTCCGTATCGCCAATGAGCACTTCCGCACCTCGCCAACTCTTCGTCACGACCGCACTCCCCTACGCCAACGGCGCTTTCCACATCGGCCACATCATGGAATACATCCAGGCCGACATCTGGGTCCGGTTCCAGCGAATGCAGGGCAATGAGGTGCACTTCGTCGGTGCCGACGACGCCCACGGCGCGCCCATCATGATCGCCGCCGAAAAGGCCGGCATCACGCCGCAGCAGTTCGTGGCCAACATCGCCGCCGGCCGCAAGCAGTACCTGGATGGCTTCCACATCGCCTTCGACAACTGGAGTTCCACCGACAGCCCGGAAAACCACGAACTGTCGCAAGAGATCTACCGCGCCCTGCGCGACGAGGCCAAGCTGATCTCCACCAAGACCATCGACCAGTTCTACGATCCGGTGAAGAACATGTTCCTGCCGGACCGCTACATCAAGGGCGAATGCCCCAAGTGCGGCACCAAGGACCAGTACGGCGACTCCTGCGAGAACTGCAGCGCGGTCTATGCGCCCACCGACCTGAAGAACCCGTACTCGACCCTCTCCGGCGCCACGCCCGTGATGAAGTCCTCCGAGCACTTCTTCTTCAAGCTGTCCGACCCGAAGTGCGTGGCCTTCCTGCGCGAATGGGCGCTGGACAACAACCGCCTGCAACCGGAGGTGGCCAACAAGGCCAAGGAATGGCTGGATGGCGAAGGCGGCCTGGGCGACTGGGACATCAGCCGCGACGCGCCCTACTTCGGCATCGAGATTCCGGATGCACCGGGCAAGTATTTCTACGTCTGGCTGGACGCCCCCATCGGCTACCTGGCCTCGCTGAAGAACTACTTCGCCAAGACCGGCCGCGACTTCGACGCCTTCATGGCCGACGACAAGACCGAGCAGTACCACTTCATCGGCAAGGACATCACCTACTTCCACACCCTGTTCTGGCCCGCCATGCTCAAGTTCGCCGGCCGCAAGACGCCGACCAACGTCTTTGCGCACGGTTTCATCACCGTCAGCGGGGAGAAGATGTCCAAGTCGCGCGGCACCGGCATCTCGCCGCTGCGCTATCTGGACATCGGCATGAACCCGGAATGGCTGCGCTACTACATCGCCGCCAAGTTGAACGCCAAGGTGGAAGACGTGGACTTCAATCCGGACGACTTCGTTGCCCGCGTCAATGCCGACCTGATCGGCAAGTACGTCAACATCGCCAGCCGTGCCGCCGGTTTCATCGCCAAGCGTTTCGAAGGCCGCGTGTCGACCCAGTGGGCCAGCGCTGACGACGCCTTCCTGACCAGGCTGCGCGGCGTGGCCGACGAGATCCGCAGCCTCTACGAGCAGCGCGAATACGGCAAGGCCCTGCGCCTGGTGATGGAGCAAGCCGACGCCATCAACGCCTACGTCGATGCCAACAAGCCCTGGGAACTGGCCAAGGACAGCAGCAAGGACGCGCAACTGCATGAAGTCTGCAGCCGCCTGCTGGAAGCCTTCCGCATCCTGACCGTCTACCTGAAACCGGTGCTGCCGCAACTGGCCGCCCAGGTGGAAGCCTTCCTGCAGGTCCAGCCGTTCCAGTGGACCGATGTGGCCGTACCGCTGGCCGATGGCCACGTCATCAATGCCTATTCGCACCTGATGCAGCGGGTCGATCCCAAGATGCTGGATGCCCTGTTCGAAGCGCCGGAAGCGCCTGCGGCCGCACCTGCGGCGGCTGAAAGCGCGATCGAAGAACTGGCCCCGGAAATTTCCATCGATGACTTCGCCAAGGTCGACCTGCGCATCGCCAAGATCGTCAACTGCGAAGCCGTGGAAGGTTCCACCAAGCTGCTGCGCCTGACCCTGGATGCTGGCGAAGGCCGCACCCGCAACGTCTTCTCCGGTATCGCCTCGGCCTATAAGCCGGAAGAACTGGTCGGCAAGCTGACCGTGATGGTGGCCAACCTGGCGCCGCGCAAGATGAAGTTCGGCGTGTCCGAAGGCATGGTGCTGGCGGCCTCGGCCAAGGATGAGAAGGCCAATCCGGGCATCTACGTGCTCAACCCCTGGCCGGGTGCCGAGCCGGGCATGCGCGTGCGCTAAGCCACGCGCCGCCGATAGCCTGTGCAGGAGGAAAGATCGTCATGAACCTGGTGATACGTGAAGCCACCTCGGAAGATGCCAGCCTGATCGCCGAACTGACCCGTCACAGCTGGGCCAACAAGGTGGCACCCAGTTCCTCGGGTCACCGCGAGGCCCCCGACGATGTGCAGGAAGACCTGCAGCATGGCGGCGCCTTCATCCTGCTCCGTGGCGAGACACCGGCCGGCTCGGTGCGCTGGCTGCCGCTCGATACCGAAAGCGATGTCTGGGAAATCCGCCGCATGGGCATCGCCCCGGCCTTCCGGGGTGAGCGCTTGTCCCAGCACCTGATGGAAGCCCTGATCCACCGCGCCCAGTCGGCCGATGTACGCGAACTGCGGCTGGCGGTACGTACCGACCAGGCGCAACTGGTGGACCTGTATGCCGCCTTCGGCTTCGAGATCGCGCCGGAGCTGGAATACACCCGCGCCAATCCACTGGAAGCCCCGCCCATCGTGATGCGGCGGATCATGCGGCACTGAGCCTGTCCCCCTCCTCCTGAAAGCGACGCCTGGTGCGTCGCTTTTCTTTTGCCTCGCCCGGCTCCCTGTAAATCGGAACGTTTGTTCATCATGCGGTAACAATCGCTCGCTACCATCGTGAAAACGTTGTCAGGAGGCCCTGTCCGCCTGGCCTGCCGGGGGGCAGTCCAGGGGCAGGTGCTGAAGATTCACATTCACCGGTAAGCACAATAACAATGGCCCAAGGGGATAGACAGGAAACCGCCTACCTGGCGGTGCGGGTGGCGCGGCTGTATTACTTCCAGAACATGACCACCGCCGCCATCGCCGATGAAATCGGCACCTCGCGCGCGACCGTTTCGCGCCTGCTGTCCTTCGCGCTCGAGCGCGGCCTGGTGGAAATCCGCGTTCACGATCCGCAGCAGGTCTCCGGCAGTCTGGAAGCCGCCATCGCCCATCATTACCGGCTGCGCTCCATCCAGGTGGTCCCGGTGGCCGCCGCCGCCACCGACAAGGAAACCCTGCAGCGCGTCACCTGCCACGCCGCCGCCTGCGTCAATTCGCTGGTCGCACCCGGCACCATCATCGGCCTGGCCTGGGGCACCACGGTGGCGCAGATCGCCGACCAGCTGCTGCCGCGCCACGTGCATGATGTCGATGTGGTGGCGCTCAATGGCTCGGGCAGCGGGGCCAGCTTCATCAACAGTTTCAGCGAATCCATCGTCTCGCGCTTTGCCCACAACTATGGTGCGCGTGCCCATCACCTGCCGGTGCCGGCCTTCTTCGACTACCCCGAAACGCGCAGCGCGCTGTGGCGGGAAAAGAGCATCAAGGCCATCCGCGACCTGCAGGAGCGGGCTTCCATCCTGCTGTTTTCCATCGGGGCCGAGGCGACCGGAAGCTACATTCATACCGCTGGCTATCTGGGTGAAGAAGAACGCCGGATCCTGCGCGAAGACGGCCTGGTCGGCGACATCGCCACCGTCTTCTTCCGCGCCGATGGCAGCTGGCGCGACGTCGCCATCAATGCCCGCAACAGCGGCCCCGACATGGACTGCTTCGCCCGCGCCGCGCACTCGCTGTGCGTGGTCTCCGGCACCGGCAAGCTGCCGGGCCTCAAAGCGGCGCTGCGCGGCGGCTTCATCAACGAACTGATCATCGACGAACCGAGTGCGCGCCTGCTGGTGGAGCAGATCCGCAGCGGCGCGGCGTGATCGCATCACCACGAGGAACCAAGCATGGCAGCCATCTCCTTGCAGGGCGTCTGCAAGCACTGGGGTCAAGCCCAGGCGGTGAGCAACATCGATTTCGAGGTCAAGTCGGGGCAGTTCACCGTCCTGCTGGGGCCTTCGGGCTGCGGCAAGTCGACTACCCTGCGCCTGATCGCGGGACTGGACAAACCCACCTCCGGCAGCATCCACATCGGCGGACGCGATGTCACGCAACTGCCCCCGGCCCAGCGCAAGATTTCCATGGTGTTCCAGTCGTATGCGCTGTTCCCGCACCTGAGCGTGCGCGACAACATCCTCTTCGGCGTGCGCGTGCGCAAGGAGCCGCGCGCCGGCTACGAATCACGCCTGAAGCGCGTGGCCGATATCCTCGGCCTGTCGCACCTGCTGGAGCGCCGCCCCGCGCAGCTCTCCGGTGGCCAGCAGCAGCGCGTGGCGCTGGGCCGGGCCATCATTGCAGATGCGCCGGTCTGCCTGATGGATGAGCCGCTCTCCAACCTCGATGCCCAGCTGCGCCAGGAAATGCGCCGCGAAATCCGCGCCCTGCAACAGCAGCTGAACATGACCATGGTCTACGTCACCCACGACCAGACCGAAGCCATGAGCATGGCCGACCAGGTGATCCTGCTGCGCGAAGGCCGCATCGAACAGGATGCCGCCCCCGCCGATCTCTACGCCCAGCCGGCCACGGCCTTTGCGGCCCGCTTCATCGGCACGCCGCCGATGAACCTGCTGCCGCTGGCCCCCCACGCCCAAGGATTGGTCATCCGCGGCAGCGATGTGATCCTGCGTGACCTCGGCCAGGCGCCCTTGCAACTGGGCCTGCGTCCGGAACACATCCGCCTGGCCGCTCCCAGCGAGTCGTGCGTGCCCGCCGTGGTCGAGACGGTCGAATACTTCGGTGCAGACACCATCATTGGCGCGCGCATTGGCAGCGCCTCGCTGCTGGTGCGCGCTGCCGGGCAACACCGGTTCAACGCAGGCCAACCGGTGCACCTGGCCTGGGACGCCCGCGACCAGTACTTCTTCGATCAGGAAAGCGGTCTGCGCCGCGCCTGATCCCCTCGATGATTTCCGCAGCAAGCCAACCCATCCACCTCATGGAGATGCATCATGCGTAGAACCTTCCTCAAGTCCCTGGCCGCCCTGGCTGTCTCAGCCGCCTTCTGTGCGCCGGTGCTGGCCGCCAATCCGGTCGAGATCAGCTTCTATTACCCGGTCGCCGTGGGCGGCGCAGTCACCAAGACCATCGACAGCATGGTGGCTGACTTCGAGAAGGCCAATCCCGACATCAAGGTCAAGGCCATCTATGCCGGCACCTACCAGGAAAGCATCGTCAAGGCGCTGACCGCCTTCAAGGGCGGCACCCCGCCGACCCTGGCCGTGCTCCTCTCGACCGACCTCTTCACCCTGATCGACGAGAATGCCATCGTCCCCATCGACAGCCTGGCTGGCAGCGCTGAAGACAAGAAGTGGATAGATGGCTTCTACAAGGGCTTCATGGAAAACAGCCAGACCGATGGCAAGACCTGGGGCATTCCCTTCCAGCGCTCGACCATCGTGATGTACTACAACAAGACCCTGTTCAAGGAAGCCGGCCTGAACCCGGAGAAGGCCCCGGCCAACTGGAACGAAATGGTCGAAGCCGCCAAGAAGCTGACCAGGCGCGACGCTGCCGGCAACGTCACCCAGTGGGGCGTGAAGATTCCTTCCACCGGCTTCGGCTACTGGATGTTCCAGGCCATGACCGCCTCCAATGACACCCTCCTCATGAACAGCACTGGCACCAAGACCTATTTCGACAAGCCGGGCGCGGTGCAGGCCCTGCAACACTGGGTCGACCTGACCACCCGTGACAAGGTGATGCCGGCCGGTTCCATCGAGTGGGGCACCACGCCCAAGGACTTCCTGGAGCAGAAGGCCGCCATGGTCTGGACCACCACCGGCAACCTGACCAACATCCGCACCAACGCCAGCTTCCCCTTCGGCGTGGCCATGCTGCCGGGCATCAGGCATCCGGGCAGCCCCACCGGCGGCGGCAACTTCTACGTCTTCAACAAGACCTCGCCGGCCGAGCAGCAGGCCGCCATGAAGTTCATCCGCTTCGCCACCGAGCCGGCGCGCGCGGCGCAGTGGTCGATTGCTACCGGCTACGTGGCGCCGCGCCAGGATGCCTGGGATACCCCGGAGATGAAGAAATATCTGCAGGACGTGCCGGCCGCCGATGTCGCACGCGAGCAGATGAAGTACGGCGTGGCCGAACTGTCCACCCACGACAACCAGCGCGTGACCAAGGCCCTGAACGACAACCTGCAGGCCGCCTTGTCCGGCACCAAGACGCCGGAAGCAGCCTTGAAGGATGCCCAGCGCGAAGCCGAGCGCATCCTGCGCGCCTACGGCCGCTAAGCGCTCCGTTGCACAAGGCCTGCCGATGAAACGCCTGCCCTCCTCCGTGCTGCCCTGGCTGCTGCTCTCGCCGGCGATGGTGCTGCTGATTGCCTTCACGCACTACCCGGCGTTGGCGACGCTCTGGCACAGCTTCTTTTCCACACCCAAGGGAGCCCGGCCATCGGTCTTCGTCGGACTGGAGAATTACCGGCTGATGGCGGACGATCCGGTGTTCTGGCAGGCCCTGTGCAACAACCTCTGGTTTGCCCTGGGCACCATCCCGCTGGCCATTGCCCTGGCCATCCTGATGGCGCTGTGGGTCAATGAGAAACTGGCCGGGCGCGGCGTGCTGCGCCTGGCCTATTTCACCCCGACGGTGCTGCCGATGATCGCGGTGGCCAATATCTGGCTGTTCTTCTATACGCCGCAATATGGCCTGCTGGAGCAGATCACCGGCGCGCTCGGCCTGCCCTCGCACAACTGGCTGGGCAATCCGCAGACCGTGCTGGGTGCGCTGATGGTGGTGGCGGTATGGAAGGAAGCAGGATTCTTCATGATCTTCTACCTGGCCGCGCTGCAGCAGATCTCGCCGGTGCTGGCCGAAGCCGCGGCACTGGAAGGAGCATCGCGCTGGCAATACTTCTGGCGCGTGCAGTTCCCGCTGCTGATGCCCACCACGCTCTTCGTGCTCATCAATGCGCTCATCAACGCCTTCCGCCTGGTGGACCACATCGTGGTAATGACCAAGGGCGGGCCGGACAACGCCAGTTCCCTGCTGCTTTATTACATCTATGAAGTTGGCTTCGCCTTCTGGGATTCTTCCTACGCTGCAGCCCTGACGGTAGTGCTGCTGGCCCTGTTGGGACTGATTGCACTGGTGAAGTTTCGTGTACTTGATCGCCGGACCCATTACCAATGATCGCGCCCACCTCGCCTTTCGCCGAACGCCATCGCGCGCTGGAAACCGTCTCTGCCTGGGTGCTGGCGCTGCTGTGGCTGCTGCCGCTGTTGTATGCGCTGTGGACGGCCTTTCATCCGGCCGCCTTCGCTACCAGGTTCGTGCCGGACGCCCCGCTGACGCTACAGAATTTCGTCAACGCCTGGCAGGCCGCGCCTTTTCCGCGCTATTTCCTCAATACCTTCCTGCTGGTGACATTGATCCTGGTGGCGCAGCTGATCCTCTCCACCCTGGCGGCCTATGCGTTTGCCCGCTTCACTTTTCGGGGCAGCAATGTGATGTTCATGCTGGTACTGCTGCAACTGATGGTGATGCCCGACATCCTCATCGTGGAAAACTACCAGACCATGAACCTGCTGGGCCTGCGCGACACCATCCTCTCGATTGGCCTGCCCTACTTCGCCTCGGCCTTCGGCATCTTCCTGCTGCGCCAGACCTTCAAGACGGTGCCGCGCGAACTGGATGAAGCCGCCACCGTAGAGGGCGCATCGGCCTGGCAGATCCTGATGCAGGTGTATGTGCCGCTGGCCAGGCCGATCTATATCGCCTTCGGGCTGGTGTCGGTGAGCACCCACTGGAACAACTTCCTGTGGCCGCTGATCGTGACCAATTCGGTGGAATCGCGCCCGCTGACGGTGGGCCTGCAAGTGTTCTCCTCCACCGACCAGGGGGTGGACTGGTCCATCATCACGGCGGCCACGCTGATGACCTCTGCGCCGCTGCTGCTGGCGTTCCTGCTGTTTCAGCGGCAGTTTGTGCAGTCGTTCATGCGGGCGGGGATACGCTGAAGAGATTGGTTTCAGATCAATGACTCACTCGTGCAAGCTGAACCGCAATCTGGGCCAACAGATGATCGATGTCAGAAATCGCAACGTTGATTCTGGCCCCAAAAAAGCAGAAGAGAAACTGCTTACGCTGACATGGGAAAATGAATAGCGCTAACCCGCATTCAACCCATGCTGTTGGATGACCTGAATGTCAGGAGATGACGAGGCGAGATATTGGGGGGAGGGGAACAATAAACCGGCAAGAATGCAAAGCTGTATCCATGCTCGGTGCTGCTTTTACTTGCTAAGGCAAACCGTCCTAGTGACCAGAGATTTCCGAAATCGAAGTCCGCACGCCCCTCTTGGTCGTGATGTCGAAATGCACGTTGAAGAGCCGGTCCTCGTGCACGTAGTGATACTTCCAGTCCCACACTTCCTCATTCTTGCGGGCAAACTGCACCACGCTGCGCGGCCGGCCAAATTCGCGGCGGATCTGCTCAGTCGTCATACCCGCGCGGATGGTGTCGAAATGCTCTTGAGTCAGCACTTGTGTGTAATCGATCAAGGTACCGGAGGCTCCGATGCGGAACATCCAGGTCCGGATGCCTTCCGGCCCCTTGGGATATTCCAGGGTCCGGGCCCCGCCACCGTCTTCCCAGACGGTATCGGGCTGGCCCATCACGCCGCGCACGTCGGCTTCGCTGGAAACACCCTTTTGCAGCTTGTCCAAACCGAACTCCTCGATGGGATTGCCATTGCGGTCGCAGCCGAACAGGGCCAAAGCAGCGAGCAAAGCGCCGAAATGACCGGCGTGGCGGCGCAGGCGGGTGAAGATGGGTTCATGCATAGGAATTGATTATCCCTGATGAAGACAAGGTAAAATACGGCTTCTGTGTAACATTTGGCCTGAAAATATCATGCTCTTCGGAAAAAAGACCACCTACGTATCTGAAATCACCCAGTTCATCGACGAACTGAAGACGAAGAACCCGAAGCTGGAAGAGTCCCAACGCGCCGGCCGCGCCCTGCTGTGGGACAAGGAACCGCTGGATCTGGACAAGGCCGCCCGCGAGAAAGCCTCCCGCGTGGCCCAGCAGCCCTACGTTTACCAGAGCCACTAAGCTGTTGGCATGACGGTTCAAGCAGGTGGCGCCGATCCCGCCGGCCAGCCCGGCGCGGAGCCTAGCGCCGACGCCATCGACATCACTCCCGCAGGACAGCAGGACACCACGCCCGACGTGATCGACGGCGTGGCATTGGCGCGCCTGTACGGCGAGCCGCTGTTCCAGCTGCCCAACGACCTCTACATCCCGCCGGATGCGCTGGAAGTCTTCCTGGAGGCCTTCCAGGGACCGCTGGACCTGCTGCTGTACCTGATCCGCAAGCAGAACTTCAACATCCTCGATATCCCGCTGGCGCAAGTCACCGCCCAGTATCTGGAATACGTCGAGCAGATCCGCAAGCAGAACCTGGAACTGGCCGCCGAATACCTGCTGATGGCCGCCATGCTCATCGAAATCAAGTCGCGCATGCTGCTGCCGGCCAAGAAGGCCGAGCCCGGCGAGGAGCCGGAAGATCCGCGCGCCGAACTGGTGCGCCGCCTGCTGGAATATGAACAGATCAAGCTGGCCGCCCAGGAGCTGGACCAGTTGCCGCAAGTCGGCCGCGACTACGTGCGCACCCAGGTTCACATCGAGCAGACCGTGGTCACGCGCTGGCCCGAGGTCGACATCGATGACCTCAAGGCGGTCTGGGCCGATATCTTGAAGCGCGCCAAGCTGACCCAGCATCACCACATCAGCCGTGAAGAATTGTCAGTGCGCGAGCACATGACGGGCATCCTGCGGCGTTTGCAATCGGCGCGTTTCGTCGAGTTCTCGGACCTCTTCGATCCCTCGCGCGGGGTGCCGGTGGTGGTGGTCAACTTCATCGCCCTGCTTGAGCTGGCCAAGGAAACGCTGATCGAAATCACCCAGGCCGAAGCCTTCGCTCCGATCTATGTCAGACTGTCTTACTCGCCCAGCTGAACGGGCGCAGCAGACCGGCAACCGGGCCTGAGTCCGCCCGCAACCAGAGAATCCGCATGAAAATCATTTCCTCCATCGAAGAACTCCGCGACCACCTGCGCGGCCAGCTGCGCACCGCCTTCGTGGCCACCATGGGCAATCTGCATGAAGGCCATCTCTCGCTGATGCGCCTGGCGCGCACCCACGGCGACCCGGTGGTGGCCTCGATCTTCGTGAATCGCCTGCAGTTCGGCCCCAACGAGGACTTCGACAAGTATCCCCGCACCTTCCAGGCCGACGTCGAGAAACTGGAAAAGGAAGGCGTCTACGTACTCTTCGCCCCGACCGAAAAGGACATGTACCCGGAACCGCAGGAATACCGCGTGCAGCCGCCCAATGACCTGGGCAACATCCTGGAGGGCGAATTCCGTCCCGGTTTCTTCACCGGCGTCTCCACCGTGGTGATGAAACTGTTCTCCTGTGTGCAGCCGCGCGTGGCCGTGTTCGGCAAGAAGGATTACCAGCAGTTGATGATCGTGCGCAACATGGCGCGCCAGTTTGCCCTGCCTACCGAAATCGTCGGCGCCGAAACCTACCGCGCCGAAGACGGCCTGGCGCTGTCCTCGCGCAACGGCTACCTGTCGCCTGAAGAACGCGCCGAGGCGCCGTTGCTCTACCAGGTGCTCAACGACGTCGCCAATGAAGTGCGCGGCGGCCAGCACGACCTCGCCCTGGCCGAGCGCGTGGCCATGGAACGTCTGGCCGGGCGTGGCTGGAAGCCCGACTACGTGGCCGTGCGCAAGCGCATCGATCTGCAACCGCCAACGCCGACCGACATGGAGCAAGGCGCAGCACTGGTGGTGCTGTCGGCGGCCAAGCTGGGCGCCACCCGCCTGATCGACAATCTGGAAATCTGAGCCATGCGCAGGCCGGCAGGCTGGCTGCTGTCCCTGGCGGCATTGCTGGCCGCCGATGCCGCCCACGCCAGCATCACCATCCAGGATGACCTGGGCCAGCGCGTCACCCTGGCCCAGCCGGCGCGCCGCATCATCAGCCTGGCGCCGCATGTGACCGAGCTGCTCTACGCTGCCGGTGCGGGCGAGCAGATCGTCGGCGCCAGCCTTCACAGCGACTATCCTCCGCAAGCCGCACGCCTGCCCAGCCTGGGCGGCTACAACGCGCTCGACATCGAGCGCATCGCCAGCCTCAAGCCCGACCTCATCGTGGCCTGGCACAGCGGCAACAAGCCCTCGCAGTTGGCGCGTCTGCGCAGCCTGGGCATTCCCGTCTTCGAGAGTCAGCCGACCGACTTCGGCATGATCGCCTCATCGCTGGAAAGACTGGGCCAGCTGGCCGGTACCGATGCCACCGCACAGTCCGCCGCCGCAGCCTTCCGCTCGCGCTGGCAGCAGCTGGCGGCGCAATACCGGGGACGCGCCCCGGTCACCGTGTTCTATCAGATCTGGAGCCAGCCACTGATGACGCTCAACGGGCAACACATGGTCTCTGCCGTGCTGCGCCTGTGCGGCGGCCGCAACATATTCAGTGACCTGCCGCAACTGGCGCCCACCGTCAGCATGGAAGCCGTGCTGGCGGCCGATCCGCAAGTCATCCTCACGGCCGGTGATGCCCGCGACCAGCCGCTGGAGCGCTGGAAGCAATTCCCCCGCCTGCGCGCGGTGCGCGACGGGCAGCTCTATACGGTCAATGCGGACTGGCTGAACCGCGCCGGGCCCCGCGTGCTGGAGGCGACGCAAGAGGTATGCGGGAAACTGGAGCAAGCGCGGTCGATAGCGCCTGCGCCATAAGACACCTCCCTTTCAGGCAACATCCAAAAAAAATCCCTCCGCCAGGGAGGGATTTTCTAGACCTGCAAACTGCAGACAAGTGCTTCTTAGAACTTGTACTTCACACCAGCCGAATACAGGTTCATCTTGTTGTCGCTTTCTCCGCCCAGCTTTTCGAAGTGGGTGTAGCCGACGTTGATGCCAACGTTCTGCGAAACGCTGAATTCATAGCCCAGGCCAACCAGGTAGCCCGTACCGGTCTGCGAGAAGGAGCTCGTGCCGGACGGCTGGCTCAGTTCCAGAGAAACCTTGGAACGGGTAGCGCCTGCCTTCAGGTACAGACCCGGGACGAATTCGGTGAACTTGTAGATCACGGACAGATCCGCGCCCTTGACGTTGGCCTTCACGTTGTAACGCACGGTCCCGGTGCGGTTGGTGCCGTCCTGCTTGAAATCGTCGGTGCCGAAGTAGCCCAGTTCCACGGCGAAGTTCTTATTGAACTGATAACCAACCAGGGCGCGCAGCGCTGCGGCTTCGTTGGTTTCGGAGGTCTTCACGCCGTTGGTCGGCGTGGCGATGGCGTTGATCGAGGCGATGCCGCCTTCGACGCCCACGTACACGCCGCTGTCGGCGCTCTGGGCGGCGGCCGAACCGGCTGCCATCATTGCTGCGATTGCTGCGATTGCTGCTGCGATATTGTTCTTCATTCCTGATTATCCCTAGATGTTATTTGTTAGCACTACGTCAGGGTATTCCCCGGCAGCAATTATATCGAGGGATGAGAACTTGTAAATCTCGGTAAAGGACTTTCAAGTAACTTTTGGCGATTTTTTGCCGAAATACCACATATCGGCACATGAGAATGTGAAGATCTTTACAGTTCCTGAGGTTTTGCGGCACCCTCTATCCCGCCACGAAGATCACTCCGCCCGGGCTCCCGAGGATGACAAAGCGGCATCCGAAGGCCGCTTCCAGCAACGCCGGCTGCATGACGCTCTCCACCGGCCCGGCCTGGGCCGATGCGCCATCGAGCAGCAGGATATGGGAAGCGAAACGTCTCGCCAGATTAATATCGTGACAACTCGCCACCACCGTCTTGCCCTCCCGCGCCAGCCCCTGCAACACTTGCATGACCTGTAATTGCGCGGCAATGTCCTGATGCGAGGTCGGTTCGTCCAGCAGATACAGCGCTGGCGCCTGCACCAGCAAGGTCGCCAGCGCCACGCGCTGCCGCTCGCCGCCCGACAGGCGCAGCAGGTCCTCTGCGCCGAGATGGGCCAGTCCGACCTGCTCGAGCGCCTGGCGTGCCAGGGCCATGTCGCCAGACTGTCCAGCCCAGCCCTCACCATGCGCAAAGCGGCCAGCCATGACGGCCTCCAGCACCGGCAGGGAAAACGCATCCTGCTGATGCTGCAACACCAGCCCGCGCTGTCGGGCCAGTTGCAGCGGCGACAGCGACGACAGCTCTCGTCCCTGCAGCACAATCTGACCTTCATAAGGATGCAGGCCCGCCAGCGCGTGGAGCAGACTGCTCTTGCCCACCCCGTTGCGGCCCAGCACGCACCAGAATTCACCGGCGCCAAGCTGCCAGTCCAGCCCTTGCAACAAGATCCGTAATCCGGCACGCACCGTGAGCTGGCGCGCCTGCAGGAGGACAGGTGAAGACATCTTCATACGCGGCTCCGCGCCAGCAGCCAGAGGAACACCGGCACTCCGATGAGCGCCGTGATCACCCCGACCGGCAGCTGCACCGGCGCCACCACCGTGCGTGCCAGCAGGTCGGCCAGGGTCAGCGCGGCACCGCCCGCCAGCACGCAGGACGGCAACAGCAGGCGCTGGTCGTTGCCGATCACCAGCCGCAGACCGTGCGGCACCACCAGACCGACGAAACCGATGGTCCCGGCCATGGCCACCGCGCCGGCCGTACAGGCGGCCGCCACGCACAGCAACATCACGCGCAGCCGCATCACCGGCACGCCCAGCAATTGCGCAAAGGCGTCGCCGCGCGCCAGCAGGTTCAGCGAAGGGGCATGGCGCCAGCTCCACAACAATGCCAGCAACAGCACCACCACCGTCACCGGCAGGAGACGCGCATCATCGAGGTCGCCGATCAGCCAGAACACCATGCCGCGCAATTGCGCATCGGGTGCCACCGACAAGGCCAGCGAAATCAGGGCGCCAAACCCGGCCGCCAGCATCACTCCGGTCAGCAACAGCCGCTGGCTGGAGAGCAAGGGCGACATGGCCAGATGCCGCAGCGACTGGCGCACCAGTGCGAACAGCAGCAGCATGGCCAGTCCGGCCCCCAGCAAGGCGCCGGGCGCGGTCACCGCCTGCAGCGGCCATCCCAGCCGCAGTGCCGCCAGCATGGCCAGCAAGGCGCCCGCTGCCGAGCCACCGGACAGGCCCAGCACATAAGGATCGGCCAGGGGATTACGCAACAAGACCTGCATCAGCGCCCCCGCCAGCGCCAGCGCGCCGCCCACCGCAAAGGCCGTCAGCGCGCGCGGTACCCGCAGCGACAGCAGCAAGGCCACGCTATCGGACGAAGCCGAGGGACGCAGGCAGCCAGTGCTGCCGCACAGCGCCGCCGCCGACAGGGCCAGCAGGGACAGCAGAAGCAAGATGCACAGCACGGGCAGGCAAGGTCGCATCGGCAGCGGGATCAGGATGGGTTTCAGAAGTCGTAACGGGCCGTGAATTTTACTGCCCGGCCGTCTTCCGGATAGATGCCCGAGACAGCACCGCCACTGCAGTCATAGGCCTGCGAGTAGTACTTGCGGTCAGCCAGGTTGGTGCCGGTCAACGCAAACTCCCAGGCGCTCACCCGCAGCGCATATCGGGCATCGAAGGTAGTGAAGGACGGCATGCGCGCGCAGGTGTTGGCGAAGTCATTGCCCATGCGCTGGCGGTCCACCCAGCGTGCGCCCATCTCCGCACTCTGCTGGCCCGAAGTCCAGTTCAGCCGCGCCGACAGCGTATTGGCCGGCACCAGCGCCAGTTGCTTGCCGCTGTTGTCGCCCGCGTCGAAGCGCGCATTGACGTGCTGGTAGGTGGCGCTGGCCCTCAGGGTCTCGGTCAGTTGCACGCGTCCTTCCAGCTCCACGCCCTGGTGGCGGGTCGGCGCCAGGTTGCTGTTGGCGCCAAAGCCGCCATTGGCGGTGGGATCGTAATACAGTTCGTCGCGCACGCGATGGCGGAACCAGCGTAGCGTCACCTGGCGGGCCGCATTGCCCAGGGTCGCGCCCAGTTCCAGGTCATGCGAGACCTGGGGCTTCAAGACCACGCCGGCGGGCAAGGCGGTGAAGCCGTTCTCGTCGGCCGTGGCCAGGCGATAGCTCTGCCCGGTCTTGATGAAACCGCGCAGCAGCGGCAGCGGCGCGTAGCTGGCCTGCAGGTCCCAGGCGTTGACGGCACTGCTGCGGTCATAGGCGCCGGAGCCACTGAGCTGGGTGAACTGCTCGCGGCGCACGCCGGCGGCCAGCCGGGCATTGTGGTCGAACTCGATTTCATCGCGCAGGTACAGGGCCTTCGAATGCTGGGCAGCATCGCTGTTGCCATAGCTGGCGTTGGTGGCCGAACTCCATTCGGACAGGTCGACCCCGACGATGGCTTCGTTCTTCCACAGGCCGCTCTGCAGCACCTGGCGCAGGCGCGGCGAAAACTGCGTCACACGCACGTTGGTCTGTGCCGACGAGCCGCTGCTGACATACGTGGAGCGCGAAATCTTTTCACGATGCGACAGCTCGGCGGCCAGGTCGACATCGCCGAAGCGGCGTTCCAGGAAGGCCGTGATGCTGTCGTTGTCATAGGAGCCGTGGTCCAGCGGATTGCTGCTCTGGCGCGGATTGGCCTCGTATTGCGCCTGACTGAGACTGCCCGGCAGGCCGAAATCGGCACGCGAGAGGTTGGCGCGCAAGCCGAAGCGCCAGTCGCTGGCGAACCACTGCACCGTGGTACTGGTGTTTTCCTGGTTGGCACGGCTGTTGTCGCGCCAGTTGTCGGCGTGCGATCTGGCATAGCTGGCGTCGATGGACATGTTCTCCCAGCCGCGTGAAACCGCCGCCCGGCCGGCGCGCTGGCCGTTGCTGCCGACCTCGGCCACCACGGTGCCGTGCGCCGCACTGGCTTGCGGGCGGCGCGTGATGATCTGGATGACGCCGCCGGTGGCGCCGCTGCCATAGAGCACGCTGCTGCCGCCGCGCACGATCTCGATGCGTTCGATGGTCTCGATGGGAATCGAGGACAGCAGCGGCGTGGTCAGCTCATTCTCGGAAATACGGACGCCATCGACCAGCACCACCATGTTCTGGTCGCCATTGGCGCCGAAACCGCGCAGGTCCAGCGGGAAGTCGCGCGGACCGGCCAGGCTCTGACGCCCGTAGACGCCACCCAGCTTGCGGATGGCTTCGTTGGCATCGCCGATGCCGGCCGCGCGGATCTGCTCGGCGGTGATGACGGTGGCGGCCACCGGCGGGAAGGCCGGATCATTGGGAAAGCGCGAGGCCGACACCACCACGGCCGACAACGGCGGGTCGGCGTCAGGGCGGGCAGCCAGCGCCGTATGCGCCAGAGCGGCCAGGATCAGCGCCGAACCGGCGCGCAGGGCAAAACGGGGACGGGGGCCGCCGTGGCAGGCCCGGAAATAAGCGATATGCATGAAAAAGCCAGGTGATGAAGGTGTACAGCCTGCCTCCCCGCAAGCTGCATTCAACGGAAAACCGCACTGGTATTGCCTGTGCGGCCTCCTCCTGTTCTGGCCGGTCTCCGGACTGCAGGCGTGACCATCGGCCTTCCCATGCGGCGAAGTGAAGGTTCGCGCAAAAACACAGTGGCGTGGAAGATGGCGTTGCCGGCAATACTCAACGAATCACACGCAATCGTCTCGCGGCAGCCGGCGCCTGGTTACCGTTGCGGGGGCAGTACACCTTGACCAGTCCCCCTTGCAGCGGGCCTGGTGCGTGTTTCCCGTTTAACTGCCGGCGAGGACACGCCGGCGGGCACCAAAACCGCGCCATTGTAGGCGTGCAGCGTAGCGGCCACAAGCTGGGGAGCCCGGATGATGTAAATCGGCACAAGCCTGCGCCTGCACAATTGCTTTCAGGAAAAAGCCGGATAGAATCATGGCCAGCGTATTTTTATATAGAATAAATTCGATTTCTTTATCGAAAACATTTGAATCGCGGCCCCTGTCAGTTCTTTGACGACGGTCGAAAAATCGAAACAAATGGGGGATTTCACTCGCTGTTTGGCCGATGAGATGGCCGCAAGCGGTCCTATACTCGGCGCCATGGCATGGTCGAGGGGGACTTTTGCTGTTCTGCCGGCCTCACCTGTCATCCCTGAATCGTTGTCGTGGTCTGCGAGCCTTCAGACTTCGCCTCGGGCTGCCGATATCTGTCTGATAACGGGGGCGAGGTGGTTGCTGTGCCTCTTGGAACGACGCATTTGATCCGCCTACGGGCAACTTTGCACAGCAGTGCGCCGACGAGCGCACACCTTTGTTGGGAGAATCAGTAATCATGAGCGACGACGTTGATCTGGAAGCATTGTTTGACGAAATTTCCTCGCAGACACTACCGGGCATGACCGCCGGCGAACCAGCCGCCGATGCCACCGCCCAGAGCACGGACGCGGGCGCGGCCGGCGAACAGGAGGACCAGAGCGACAAGCCCATGTACGAACGCCTGGGCGGCATCGTTCGCCTGTTGCATGACTCCATGCGCGAACTGGGGTATGACCGCTCGCTGACCGACGTGGCCGAACAGATCGGCGACGCCCAGAGCCGTCTGGAACACATCGCCACCCTGACCGAACAGGCCGCCAACAAGGTGCTCAATGCCCTCGATTCGGGCATGCCGGCGCAGGACCGCCTGCAGGAGCAAGCCAAGGACATCAACGCCCGCTGGACCCGGCTCTATGCCGGTCAGATGAACATCGACGAATTCAAGGCGCTGGCGGGCGACTCGCAAAAGTTCTCCAACTCGGTGCTGGAATCGACCGAAGCGGAAAAGGCCCGCATGCTGGAAATCATGATGGCCCAGGACTTCCAGGACATCACCGGCCAGCTGATCAAGAAGATCGTGGCCATCACCGCCGCCGCCGAGCGCGAGCTGGCGCAATTGCTGCGCGACAACGCGCCGCCGGAAGTCAAGGCGCAGATCGATGCAGACAAACCGGTAACCCTGATGAATGGCCCCTCCGTGGGAGGTACGGCCATGGCGCAGGACGACGTGGACGACTTACTCGATAGCCTGGGGTTCTAATGGATGACGAAATGCTCAAGGATTTTGTCGTTGAAGCGTTGGAGCTCGCCACCAACGTGGAAGAGCACCTGCTGACGCTGGAACGACATCCTGATGACCTTGAAATCCTCAATGCGGTCTTCCGCGCATTCCACACCATCAAGGGTGGCGCCGGGTTCGTGAACCTGCCGGCCATGGTGTCGGCCTGCCACCTGACCGAAAACCTGTTCGATGCGCTGCGCACCGGCAAGGCACCGGTCACGCCGCTGGCCATCGAAGCGGCGCTGCAAGCCAGCGGCTTCGTGGCCGACCAGTTGAACGAATTGTCCAACGGTGCCGCGCCCGACAGCCTGGCCTCGATGCCGGCCGAACTGAAGGACATCCTGACCCAGGCCATCGAAGGCAAGAGCGAGGCTCCGGCCCCCGCTGCGCCTGCCCCGGCTGCTGCCGCCCCCGCCGCTGCGGCCCCGGTCGCCGCTGCCGTGGCGGCCGCCCCGGTGGCATCGGCTGCCAGCGTCGATGGCAGTGCCAGCGTCATGAAGAATGGCGAACTGGACTGGCCCGCGCTCTACCAGGCGGTGGTGCCGGGAGCCGCTGCCGCGCCGGTGGCCGACAGCCCGGCCGAGGCCGCACCGGTGGCCGCTGCAGCCGCTGCGCCCGCTCCCGCAGCCGATGGCGAGCCCAAGGCCGCCGCCCCGGTCCAGCAAAACCGCCGCTCCACCGATTCCCCTGGCGGCGCCAAGGAAGAAAGCATCCGTATCGATGCCGGCAAGCTGGACGCGCTGCTGGAAGTGGCCGGCGAATCGGTGCAGGCGGCCAACCAGGCCGCCGTGCTGCTGGAAAAATTGCAACAGTTCAAGTTTGAAGGCACGGCTGCCGCGCTCATGTCGACCCTGGCTGAAACCCTGGGCCGCGCCTCGCGCTATTCCAGCGAACTGCAACGCGCCACCCTGTCCACGCGCATGCAGCCGGTGGGGCGCTTGTTCCAGAAATTCCCCCGACTGGTCCGTGAACTGGCCAAGGACCTGGGCAAGGACGTCGATCTGGTCATCACCGGTGCCGAAACCGAAGTCGACCGCGTGGTGGTGGACAGCCTCTACGACCCGCTGGTGCACATGCTGCGCAACTCGCTGGACCACGGTATCGAAGTGGACCGCGCCGCTGCCGGCAAACCCAACAAGGCGACCATTTCGCTCAACGCCTGGCAGGCCGGCAGCAGCGTCATGATCGAAGTGTTCGACGACGGCAAGGGCATGGACCCGGACATGCTGCGCAACAAGGCGCTGGCCAAGGGCCTGATCAACGAACACCAGGCGCTGACCGCCGACGAGGCGCTGCAGCTGGTGTTCCTGCCCGGTTTCTCGACCAAGGAAGTGGCTTCCAGCGTCTCCGGCCGCGGCGTGGGCATGGACGTGGTAAAGACCGCCGTGGAAAAGCATCGCGGCACCATCCGCATCGAATCCACCATCGGCAAGGGGACCAAGTTCTCGATCCGCCTGCCCATCGAACTGTCGATCATCCCGACCATGCTGGTACGCTGTGCAGGCGCCCCGCTGGCCCTGCCGATGGCCGTGGTCGAACGTGTGGTCGAGCTGCCCGAGACCTTCGACGAAGTGGGCGGTGCCCCGGTGCTGCGCGACCAGGGCCGGCCGCTGCCGGTCAACTCGCTGGCCGGCGTGCTGGGCTACGAGCCGGGCAATGAGCGCGTGGGTATCGTCATGGCGGTGCCGCACCCCTACATCCTGGGCGTGGAATCGGTGGAAGGTACGGCCGACCTGGTGATCAAGCCGCTGACCGCGATCCATACTGCCGGCATCACCGGTACGGCCCGTTCGGCTGAAGGTGAGCTGGTGCTGGTGGTGGGCTTGTCCTTCCTGCTGGACGGCTGCCGGGATCTGGAGCGTACGGCGGTGGCATAAGACTGGCGTCAGAAGCTGCAAACGCAAACGGCCGGATCTGCAAGGATCCGGCCGTTTTGCTTGAGCCTGGCGCGCTTTTTTAGCGCCGGGACTTAAAGTTCATACATGTCCTTCTCGCCCTCCATGACCTGCGCAATCAGCTTGCGATTGAGGGTCGGTGCCAGCAATTCGATGAAGGTATAGACATATCCCCGCAAATACGCCCCTTGCTTCAAGGCCACGCGCGAGACGTTGGTGCCGAACAGGTGGCCGGCCGGAATCGCCCGCAGGCCCCGGTCGCGCTCGGCATCAAAGGCGATGCCGGCAATGATGCCCACCCCCATGCCCAGTTCCACATAGGTCTTGATGACGTCGGCATCGATGGCTTCGAGCACCACATCGGGTTTCAACTGGCGCAGCGAGAAGGCATGGTCGATCTTGCTGCGGCCGCTGAAGGCAGAGTCATAGGTGATCAGCGGATTGGCGGCGATCTCTTCCAGCGTCAGGCTCTTCGATTGCAACAGCGGATGGTCGGGCGGCACCACCACCACGTGCTCCCACTGATAACACGGCAGCGAGACCAGCCCCTCGCCTGAGGCCAGCGCTTCGGTGGCGATGGCGATGTCGGCCTGGTCATTGCGCACCATCTCGGTGATCTGCTTGGGATTACCCTGCAGCAAGGAAAGATGCACTTTGGGATACTTCTGGGTGAAGGCCTGCACCACCTTGGGCAAGGCGTAGCGCGCCTGCGTGTGGGTGGTGGCGATGGTGAAACTGCCGCTGTCATGGGCGGCGAATTCCTTGCCGATGCGCTTTAAGCCATCCACCTCCTGCATGATCAGTTCCACCGACCGCAGCACCGCCCGGCCCGGCTCGGTCAGGCCACGGATGCGCTTGCCGTGGCGGGTGAAGATGTCCACGCCCAGCTCTTCTTCCAGCTCAATGATGGCCTTGGAGACGCCTGGCTGCGAGGTATAGAGGGCCTTGGCGGCCTCGGTGAGGTTGAAGTTCTGCCGTACCGCTTCACGAACGAAACGGAATTGATGAAGATTCATGAGGGAATTCCTTCGCTTCTACGTAGTAAGCGGGCGGCGCCCGGCGCCGGCCCTGCCTGCTTCATTCGCCGCATTTCCATATGCCAAAGGCGTATATAAGCAAATAAATACTATGTAGTTTGGTTTGAAGCATAAGTTTATTACGATTCGCAGACTAATGGGCGAGGTGTTATGACTGTTTCTTATGTAGTAAGCGGATTTGCCGTAGGACTGCTGGTCGGACTGACCGGGGTCGGTGGCGGCTCGCTCATGACACCCTTGCTGACCTTGCTGTTCGGCATTCATCCTTCGGTGGCGGTAGGCACCGACCTGGCCTTTGCCTCGGCCACCAAGACGGCCGGCACCCTGGCCCACCGCTTCAAGGGCACCGTGCGCTGGGACGTGGTGCGCCGCCTGTCCTATGGCGCCCTGCCCGCTGCGCTAGTGACCACCCTGCTGCTCAAGCATTTCGGTGCCGTCAGCGACGGCATTGCCCTCACCATCCGCTATTCGATTGCGATTTCGGTGTTCCTGACCGTGGTGGCCCTGCTGTTTCGCGCGCGCATGCAAGCCTGGCTCAATGCCCATCCGGAAGCGCAGCTGCAGGGTAGCCAACTGGCCAGTGCCACCATCGCCGCCGGTGCCCTGCTGGGCACGCTGGTGACCATTTCTTCCATCGGTGCCGGTGCCGTCGGCGCGACCTTGCTGGTGTTGCTGTATCCTCGCCTGTCTCCGGCGGAAATCGCCGGCACCGACATCGCCTATGCCGTCCCGCTGACCGCGATTGCGGCGCTCGGCCACTGGTGGCTGGGTTCGATCAACTGGGAACTGCTGGCCACCCTGTTGCTGGGTTCGGTGCCGGGTATCACCATCGGTTCGCTCGCCGCGCGGGCGGTGCCGGAGAAATTCTTGCGCGGCCTGCTGGCCATTACGCTGACGAGCGTTGCAGTCAAGCTGATTTGGTAGGCTGATTTTCAATCGGGCGCACCCTGATCCGGGCGCCCATAAGACGTTAACAGGGAAGAGAAGATGTACCGCTATGACCAATACGATCACCTGATCGTCCAAGAGCGAGTCGCACAATACCGGGACCAGGTGCGTCGGCGCCTGTCGGACGAGCTGGCCGAAGACGAATTCCGTATCCTGCGCCTGCAGAACGGCCTGTACCTGCAACGCCATGCCTACATGCTGCGCATCGCCATTCCCTACGGCATGCTGGCCTCCAATCAACTGCGCAAATTTGCGGAGATCGCCGTCAAGTACGACCGCGGCTATGGCCACTTCACCACGCGCCAGAACATCCAGTTCAACTGGATCAAGCTGGAAGAATCGCCCGAGATCCTGGAGCAATTGGCCAGCGTCGAAATGCACGCCATCCAGACTTCCGGCAACTGCATCCGCAACACCACCTCCGACGAACTGGCCGGTGTGGCCGCCGACGAAATCGTCGATCCGCGCCCCTATGCCGAACTGATCCGCGAGTGGAGCACCTTCCACCCCGAGTTCGCCTACCTGCCGCGCAAGTTCAAGATCGCCATCAGCGGCGCCGCCGAAGACCGTGCCGCGACCGCCGTGCATGACATCGGCCTGCATGTCATCAAGAACGAGGCGGGCGAAGTGGGCTTCCGTGTGCTGGTCGGCGGCGGCATGGGCCGCACCCCGATCCTGGGTAGCGTCATCCGTGACTTCCTGCCGTGGAAGCACGCCATGTCCTATCTGGAAGCCATCCTGCGCGTCTACAACCAGTACGGCCGCCGCGACAACATGTACAAGGCCCGTATCAAGATCCTGGTCAAGGCCATCGGCGCCGAGGAATTCGCTCGCCAGGTGGAAGCGGAATGGGCCGACATCAAGGACGGCCCCTCCACCCTGACCGAAGAAGAACTGCAGCGCGTGGCCAAATTCTTCACCGATCCGGCCTACGAAACCCTGCCGGCCGTGGATGCCGAATATGAACGCCTGAAAGCCGAAGACCGCGGCTTTGCCAACTGGATCAAGCGCAACGTCAAG
This sequence comes from Herbaspirillum sp. DW155, assembly GCF_037076565.1. Classification (NCBI taxonomy): domain Bacteria; kingdom Pseudomonadati; phylum Pseudomonadota; class Betaproteobacteria; order Burkholderiales; family Oxalobacteraceae; genus Herbaspirillum; species Herbaspirillum sp. DW155. The sequence continues at coordinate 3,567,038 of NZ_AP029028.1, forward strand.
GCGCACAAGAAGGCCGGTTATGCGGCTGTCGTGCTGTCGTTGAAGAAGCCGGGCGTGCCGCCGGGTGACATCACCGCCGACCAGATGAACTTCGTGGCCGACCTGGCCGATCAATACAGCTTTGGCGAACTGCGCGTGACCCACGAACAGAACCTGGTGCTGGCCGACGTCAAGCAATCCGAACTGTATGCGCTGTGGAAAGCCGCCAAGTCGCATGGCCTGGCTACGCCCAACATTGGTCTCCTGACCGACATCATCTGCTGCCCCGGCGGCGACTTCTGCTCGCTGGCCAATGCCAAGTCGATCCCGATCGCCCAGGCCATTGCAGAGAAGTTCGAGAACATCGACTTCCAGCATGACATCGGCGACATCGAACTGAACATCTCCGGTTGCATCAACGCCTGCGGCCACCATCACGTGGGCAACATCGGCATCCTGGGCGTGGACAAGGATGGTTCCGAGTGGTACCAGGTCTCGCTGGGCGGCGCCCAGGGCAACGAGTCCTCGATTGGCAAGATCATCGGCCCCTCGTTCTCGGCCACCCAGATGCCCACCGTGATCGACCGTCTGCTGCAGGTGTATGTCAAGCAGCGCACCGAGGAAGAACGCTTCATCGACACCGTGCGCCGCATCGGTGTGACCCCGTTCAAGGAATTCGTTTACGCAACGCCGATCCGTTCGGCCGAGTATGTCGCAGGAGAAGACGCAAATGCCTGAAATCATCAAGAACAAGACCGTCGTGAGCGACGACTGGACCGTCCTGCGCCTGGCTGAAGGCGAGACCGCAGAGACCGTGACCGTGCCGCAAGGCCGCGTGATCGTACCGCTGAAGGTGTGGCAGGCACAGGGCGATGCCCTCAAGGCGCGCGCCGAAGTCGGCGTGTGGCTGGCCAGCGATGAGCGTCCGGAAGAACTGAAGGGCCAGCTGGAGAACTTCAAGGTCGTCGCTGTCGACTTCCCCAAGTTCGCCGACGGCCGTGGTTACTCCATCGCCTACAACCTGCGTGCCCGCCTGGGCTACACCGGTGAGCTGCGTGCCATCGGCGACGTGCTGCGCGACCAGCTGTTCTACATGCAGCGCGTGGGATTCGACGCCTTCGCCGTGCGTGCCGACAAGAACATCCACGATGCCGTCAAGGGTCTGACCGACTTCTCCGAGAAGTACCAGAGCTCCTGGGACGAAAAGAACCCGCTGTTCCGCCGCGTCAAGCGCGAAACCGTGCAGGCCGCTGACTGAACGGCGATTGTGAAGAAGGAAGGACAGCCCATGGCCAACCCAGGCTTGCAAGAACTCATCGCCAAGACCCAGGCCACCCTGGAACGCATCGCCGCCGAGTACGCCCCGGCGGCGCTGGCCTCCAGCCTGGCCGCCGAAGACATGGTGCTGACCGACCTGATCCTGCGCGGCAAGCTGCAGGATCGCATCAGCATCTTCACCCTGGAAACCGGTCGGCTGCACAAGGAAACCTTGGGCATGATCGACCGCATCCGCGCGACCTACGATTACGAAGTCGCGCCCTATCGTCCCCAGCCTGAGGCGGTCGAGGCTTACGTGCAGAAGAATGGCGCCAATGCCTTCTACGACAGCGTGGAACTGCGCAAGGAGTGCTGCCACATCCGCAAGATGGAGCCGCTGAACCGCGCCCTGGCCGGCAAGGCCTCGTGGGTGACCGGCCAGCGTCGTGCGCAATCGGTCACACGCGCCGAGCTGCATGTGCAGGAACGTGACGAAGCCCACGGCATGGAGAAGTTCAACCCCCTGGCCGACTGGTCGGAACAGGACGTCTGGGACTACATCCGCGCCCACGGCGTGCCCTACAACCCGCTGCACGATCAGGGTTACCCCTCCATCGGCTGCGAGCCCTGTACCCGCGCCATCCAGCCCGGCGAGGACATCCGCGCCGGCCGCTGGTGGTGGGAGAACCCCGACTCCAAGGAATGCGGCCTGCACGTGGTCGATGGCAAGCTGGTGCGCATCAAGGCGCATGCGGCGAGCTGAACCAGAATTCAACCAGAGCAACAACAAGCAAAGCATCGGAAGGTCCGGCATGAACACTGCGGTAGACACCCTCTTTTTGGACAACGCCAGCAACCGTCACCTCGACTGGCTGGAATCGGAAGCCATCCACATCATGCGCGAGGTCGCGGCCGAGTGCAGCAACCCGGCGCTGCTGTTCTCCGGCGGCAAGGACTCGGTGGTGCTGCTGCGCATCGCCGAGAAGGCCTTCCGCCCCGGCAAGTTCCCCTTCCCGCTGGTGCACATCGACACCGGCCACAACTTCCCGGAAGTCATCGCATTCCGTGACCGCCGCGCCGCCGAACTGGGCGAACGTCTGGTGGTGCGTTCGGTGGAAGATTCGATCAAGCGCGGCACCGTGCGCCTGCGCAATCCGCAAACCGATTCGCGCAACGCCGCGCAAGCCGTCACGCTCCTGGAAACCATCGAGGAATTCAAGTTCGACGCCTGTATCGGCGGCGCGCGCCGCGATGAAGAAAAGGCCCGCGCCAAGGAACGCATCTTCTCCTTCCGCGACGAATTCGGCCAGTGGAATCCCAAGGCCCAGCGCCCCGAGCTGTGGGACCTGTATAACACCCGCGTGCATCCGGGCGAGAACATGCGCGTCTTCCCCATCTCGAACTGGACCGAGCTGGACGTGTGGCAGTACATCGCCCGCGAAAAGCTGGCCCTACCCTCGATCTACTTCGCCCATGAGCGCGAGGTAATCCCGCGCAATGGCCTGCTGGTGCCGCTGACCGACCTCACCCCGGCCCGCGAAGGCGAGACCGTGGAAAAGCAGGTCGTGCGCTTCCGCACCGTGGGCGACATCTCCTGCACCTGCCCGGTTGCCTCCGATGCCGCTTCGGTCGAAGCCATCATCGCCGAAACCGCAGTGACCCAGATTACCGAGCGCGGCGCGACCCGCATGGACGACCAGACGTCCGAAGCCTCAATGGAAAAACGCAAGAAGGAAGGATATTTCTGATGAACGCCGCCGCAACCCAAGCACAACTGGCCCAGGCCTCCGCGCAACCACACGAACGCGGCCTGCTGCGCTTCATCACCGCCGGGTCCGTGGACGATGGCAAGAGCACCCTGATCGGCCGCCTGCTGTTCGACAGCAAGGGCATCTTCGCCGACCAGCTCGACGCCATCTCGCGCGCCAAGCACAAGCGCACCGTGGGCGACACGGTGGACCTGTCGCTGCTCACCGATGGCCTGGAAGCCGAGCGCGAGCAAGGCATTACCATCGACGTGGCCTATCGCTACTTCGCCACGCCCAAGCGCAAGTTCATCATCGCCGATACCCCCGGCCATGAGCAGTACACCCGCAACATGGTGACCGGTGCCTCGACCGCTGACGCCGTGATCATCCTGGTGGATGTCTCCAAGGTGAAGCTCGGTGACGATGGCAGCGTCGAGCTGCTGACCCAGACCAAGCGCCACTCCACCATCGCCCATCTGCTGCAGATCCAGCACGTGATCGTGGCCGTCAACAAGATGGACCTGGTGGATTACGACCAGACCGTCTATGACCGCATCGTCGGTGCCTACCAGCAGTTCGCGCAGCAACTGGGCCTGAAGGACGTGCACGCCATTCCGCTGTCGGCCCTGGCCGGCGACAACGTGGTGCAAGCCAGCGCGCGCATGCCCTGGTACCAGGGTCCGACGCTGATCATGCTGCTCGAATCGCTGTCCGTATATGAAGATGCGCACGAGGAAGCCTTCCGCTTCCCGGTGCAGCTGGTGGCGCGCCACAACGGCCACGAAGCCAATGACTTCCGTGGCTACATGGGCCGCATCGAAGCCGGCAAGGTCGCCAAGGGCGACAAGCTGGTGGTGCTGCCCAGCGGCCAGAGCGCGACCGTCAAGGACATCCAGACTCTGGACGGCTCGCTGGAATCGGCCTCGGCCGGACAGTCGGTGACCATCCTGCTGGACGAGTATCTGGATATTTCCCGCGGCGATCTGCTGGCATCGGCGGCCCAGCCCTCGACCATCCTCAAGACCGTCGATGCCGATGTGTGCTGGCTCTCCGAAGAACCGCTGGACCTGCGCCGCAAGTACTGGCTCAAGCACACCACCAAGCAGGTCGCTGCGCGCGTGGCCAAGGTCGATACGCTGCTGGACATCAATACCCAGGAACGCCGTCCGGCCGATACGCTCAAGCTCAACGACATCGCCCGCATCAGCGTGAACGTGCAGCAGCCCATCGCGGCCGATGCCTACCAGGATATTCGCGCCACCGGTGCCTTCATCCTGATCGACGAAGTGAGCCACCAGACTGTCGCCGCTGGTATGATTCGGATCGACTGATTTTCCTTCGATCCGCAATCGTCTCTTCGTACAGGCCATGGCCACCCAACAGGCAGCAACTTCCCATTCTTCCGATTCACCCGCCCCCGGCCCGGAACATCCGGGCATGGTGTGGCTGGTCGGCTCCGGCCCGGGGGCCGCTGACCTGTTGACGGTACGTGCCGCGCGCCTGCTGGCGCAAGCCGAGATCGTACTGCACGATGCCCTGGTCACCCCGGACATCCTGGCGCTCTGCCCGCAGGCCGTGCTGGTCCCGGTGGGCAAGCGCAGCGGCCAGCGCTCCACGGCCCAGCCCGTGATCAACCAGAAGCTGGTGGAAGCGGCCCGGCAGTATCGCCGCGTGGTGCGCCTGAAAGGCGGCGACCCCATGCTCTTCGGCCGTGCCGATGAAGAAATGCGGGCGCTGGAAGAACACCACATTCCCTACGAAATCGTCCCCGGCATCACCGCCGCGCTGGCCGCCGCCTCGGCCGCCAAGCGGCCGCTGACGCGGCGCGGGATTGCGCGCAGCGTTTCGCTGTTCACCTCCAGCACGGGTGTGGACGAGCCGGATGAAGTGCGCATGCCCAATGGCGATACCCTGGTCCAGTACATGGGCGGGCGCGAAGCCACGGCCACCGCGCAACGCCTGCTGGCGCTGGGCCATGCGCCCGATACGCCGGTGGTGGTGGTGGAGAACTGCAGCCGTGCTGACCAGCACATCTACCATCTGCAACTGGCCGGCCTGGAAGCCGGGTTGCAAGCCTGCAGCGGGCCGGTGCTGGTGATGATCGGGCCGGCGCTGGCGGATCGGAACGCCGCCCCAGCCTGACAAGCGCCGCAGGCGGCCTGACCATTGCGAGCCAGGTTTTGCTTTGCCCAAAAGCCGATGGCCCGTTTCCGGGCCATCTTTGCTTTTGCCGCGACAAGCGTTCGGATCAGCCCTTCGCCATCCCCACGCAATAAGCCGCAATCGCCTGCAACACCGCCTCATCCTCCCCTACCGCCGGCACGGTGCGCACTTCCACTCCCGGATGCGCCTGGCGCAGCTGTTCCAGCAATTCCGGCAAATCGCGGCGCACGTGGCCGCCCTGCCCCAGGAACACCGGAATGACGGTGACGCGCCGGCTGCCAGCGGCAATCTGCCGCGCCGCCACGGTCGGCAGGTCCGGCTGCATCAGCTCCAGGAAGGCCAGCTCCACGCTGGTCCCCGGCATGGCCGCTTGCGTGAGCGCGCGCAGACGCTCGAAAGGCGCGGCCCAGGCGGGGTCGCGGGCGCCGTGGGCGAACAGGATCAGGCTTTGGGAAGTGGCTTGGCTCATGATGTACAGCAGTCTTTCAGGCTAAAAAGGACAATCGTCGCACCTTCACCGCGCCGGCTCAGGTCCGCTCCACCCACCACAGCGAGCCGATGGCCAGCGCCATGAACAAGAGGCTGGGCAAGGCCGCAGTGATGAAAGGCGGCCAGGTGTTGAGCAGGCCAAGATGCGAGAACAGGCTATTGATCAGCTGGAAGCACACGCCAATCATGATGCCCGTGAAAATCTTCAGGCTCACGCCACCCGCGCGGAAATGCAGGTAGGCAAACGGCAAGGCCAGCGCCAGCATGACGAAGATCGAGAGCGGATAGACGAGCTTCTTCCAGAACGCGATCTCATAGCGGTCGGTACGCTGGTTGTTGGCTTCCAGGTGCTTGGTGTAGGCCAGCAGATCATAGGCCGACATGCGATCCGGATCGGCAAACAGCACCGAGAGGATTTCCGGCGTCACCTCCGACACCAGCTTCATCTGCGCCAGCTTGACGGTCTTGACCGGCTCGGTGATCTTGCGATCCTTGCCGCCGGCGAAATCGGACTGCACCACGTCGTTGAGCACCCATTGATGGTTACCCTCATAGACGCCGCTCTTGGCCGCGACCATGCGCGCCATGTGGAATTCGGCATCGAGCTCGTAGAGCTTGACGCCTTCGATGCGGCCGTCCGGCTGCACCGTCTGGATGTTGATGAAGCGGCTGCCGATCACATTGCCTTCCAGGCCGTTGTCCTTGATCACGTCCTTGGCCCACATGCCCGAGCGGAACTGCGAAGACATCGACGCGCCCTGTGCCTGGAGTCTGAGCTTCTCGGCCCATTCGGAGGCCTTGGGCGCGATCAGCTCGCCGAACACGATGGTCAGCACCGCAAAGCCCACGCCGATGCGCAGCAGTACCTTGGCCGCCATGCCGGTGGACATGCTGGAAACGCGCATGATGGTGAATTCTGAGCGTGCCGCCAGTTGCGAAAGCGTATAGATGGTGCCGATCAGCACCGCTGTAGGCATGAGCTCATAGACATTGCCGGGCAAGCCCATGAGCACGTAGAACACCGCCTGCTGCAGCTTGTAGCCATTGCGGCCGACCTGCTCCAGCTGGCCCATCAGCTCGAAGAAAGCGAACAGCGCAAGAAAGGCCGCCAGTGCAAAGAGCACCGAGCGGGTGATCTCGGAGGTGAAGTAACGTTGGATGACTCTCATCTCAGGCCTCGCGCTGGAACGTCATGGCACGGCGCACTCGGCTCCACAACCGGGATGGGTGGTAGGGATGGTTGATGTTCAGGCGCAGGGCGAACATGCCCACGATCAGCGCCGCCACGATCACGTGCACCGGCCACCAGGCCATCATGAAGCTCATGCGCTGCTGCGCCACCGAGGCCTGGAACACGCTGACCGTATTGCTGTACACCACGAACAGCAGCAGGGCCACCAGGAGCCCCAGCGACCGGCCCGCACGCGGATTCACGAACGACAGCGGAATGGCCAGCAGCATCAGGGCCAGCGCCATGAGCGGCAGCGCGATGCGCCACAGCAGCTCGCCGCGCGCATAGCCATCCTGCTTGGTCAGCAGCTCACCCATCTGCAGCGCCCGCGCCGAACGCTCGCCGGCGGAAGATTGCGACTGGTTGCCGATCAACAGGCCATAGCGCTCGAAATCGACGATCTGAAAATCGGGCAGGCTGGGCGAGCCATCGTAGCGGCGGCCCTGGTTCATGACCACGAACTTCTCGCCATCGGCATCGACCTGGGTCTCGCCTTCCTTGGCCACCACCACGCTGTTCTTGCCATCGCTGTTGATGGTGTTGACGAAGACGTTGCGGACCTTGGAAGCATCCCCGGAAATGCCTTCGACGAAGAAGATCCGGTTGGCAGCGGCCGACTCCTGGAACTTGCCCGGTGAGACGCGGGCGATGTCCTGGCGCTGCTCGAAGCGGCTGCGGTATTCGCTGCTCTGTTCATTGGCCCAGGGCGTCACCACGAAGGACAGCACCGCCACCAGGGCCATGATGGGCCAGCCGAAACGCAGCACCGGGGCAATCCAGCGTGTAAGCGACATGCCGCAGGCAAACCAGACCACGATCTCGGAATCCTGGTAGCTGCGCGTCATCACCAGCAGCACCGAGATGAAGCCGGTGAGAATGAGGATGATGGGCATGTAGTTCAGCGACTGGAAGCCGATCAGGGCCAGTACGTCTTGCGACGCCACCTCGCCGCCGGCGGCCTGGCCGAGGATCTTGATCAGCATCACGGTCAGCGTGATGGTGAACAGCGTAGTGAAGACCCCACCTGCGGTGCTGGTCAGTTCGCGTCTGAGGGCGCGTTGGAAAATCATGGGAAGGCTGGCTTGGTTTCTGGTGTCGGGGTCATTAACGGATGGCCTGCGCGGATGTCCGGCGCCCGGCATGGTGTCCGAGACTGGCTTGCCTGGCTGAACGCATGCGCCCGTGGCGTCGAAATGGGCTCTATAATCGCCAGGTAATTCATATAAAGGACGAACGATGGACTTTAGCACAAAAACATTGGACGCAAAAAACGCCTTGACGGGCGTCAAGACCGGCGCGCTGGTCGTAGGCATCCATGAAAACCGCAAGCTGACCAAGGCCGCCGGCGCCCTCGACAAGCTGGGCGCCATCAGCGCCGCACTGAAGTCGGGCGATATTTCCGGCAAGCCGGGCTCGACCCTGCTGCTGCGCGGCGTCACCGGCATCGCTGCCGAACGCATCGTGCTGCTCGGCCTGGGCGCCGAAGACGACCTCAGCGACAAGAACTTTGCCGCCGCCAGCAGCGCCCTGGTGCGTACCCTGGCCACGCTGGGCTGCGACGACGCCGCCCTGGCCCTGCCCTTCGACGGCATCAAGGGCCGCGGCCTGGCCTGGGCCGTGCGCAACGTGGTGCTGGCCGGCCGCGAAGCGGTCTACCGTTCGGACACCCTGAAGAGCAAGAAAGACCCCGCGCCCACGGGCGTGAAGAAGATCACCCTGCTGGTGGACGTGGCCGATGGCGCCGCCGCCAAGGCCGCCCTGGGCGAAGCCGTGGCGCTGGCCAACGGCATGGCGCTGACCAAGGAACTGGGCAACCTGCCCGGCAACGTCTGCACCCCGACCTACCTGGCCAATACCGCCAGGAAGCTGGCCAAGCAATTCAAGCTGGGCGTGGAAGTGCTGGACCGCAAGCAGCTGGAGGCCCTGAAGATGGGCAGCTTCCTCTCGGTCACCAATGGCAGCGACGAGCCGCCCAAGTTCATCGTCCTGAAGCACCTGGGCGGCAAGGCCAAGGATGCGCCGGTGGTGCTGGTGGGCAAGGGCATCACCTTCGATACCGGCGGCATCTCGCTCAAGCCGGGCCTGAACATGGACGAAATGAAGTACGACATGTGCGGCGCCGCCTCGGTGCTGGGCACCTTCCGTACCATCGCCGAACTGGGCCTGAAGATGAACGTCATCGGCGTCATCCCGACCTGCGAAAACATGCCCTCGGGCCGCGCCACCAAGCCGGGCGACATCGTGACCTCGATGTCCGGCCAGACCATCGAAGTGCTCAACACCGATGCCGAAGGCCGCCTGATCCTGTGCGACGCCCTGACCTACGTGGAGCGCTTCAAGCCCGCCGCCGTGGTCGACATCGCCACCCTGACCGGCGCCTGCATCGTCGCCCTGGGCCATCACAACTCGGGCCTGTTCACCCGCGAAGACGAGGCCCACGACCAGCTGGCCAACGCCCTCCTGGCCGCCGGCCGCGAAAGCGGCGACACCGCCTGGCGCATGCCGATCCAGGATGTCTACCAGGAGCAGTTGAAGTCCAACTTCGCCGACATCGCCAACATCGGTGGCCAGCCGGCCGGCAGCGTTACCGCCGCCTGCTTCCTGGAGCGCTTCACCCGCAAGTACACCTGGGCCCACCTGGACATCGCCGGTACCGCCTGGAAGAGCGGCGCCGCCAAGGGCGCCACCGGCCGCCCGGTGCCGCTGCTGACCACCTGGCTGCTCAACCAGGCCCGCGCCAAGCCGGCACGCGCCTGATCGGCCTGCGGCAGATGGACGGGATCGACAAGCTCCTGACCGCCCGGCTGCCGCAGCGGCAGCAACTTACTGTCCTGCACCGGCCACCGCAGCCTTTCGGTTTGCGGTGGTTTTTTTTCATCTTTTTACTGGCCCTGGGCAGCTTCTTCCTGAGCACGCCGGGAAAGGCCGTGGCGCAGGACGCGCCGCTGCCCCCTGCACAGACCGTGCGTTTTCCTTCATCTGACGGTAAAACCACCCTTACCGGCTATCTCTACACCCCCTTCGGCGCCGGACCGCATCCCGCCGTGGTGCTGCTGCACGGACGGGCCGGCCTGTATTCGTCGCGCGTGAACGCCAGCTGCACCCAGATCGGGCCGGCCATCCCCTCCCCCTGCGATGCCGATACCCTCACCGCGCGCCATCGCGCCTGGGCCGCCTATTGGATCGCGCGCGGCTACGTGGTGCTGCTGGTGGACAGTTTCGGCCCACGCGGCGTGGCCCGTGGCTTCGGGCGCTACACGCACGGGGAGCCCGAACGCGCCGCCGTCAATGAACTCACCGTGCGTCCGCTCGATGCCGAAGGCGCGCTGCAATGGCTGGCTGCGCGCAGCGAGGTCGATGTCCGCCGCATCATGCTGCAGGGCTGGTCCAATGGCGCCAGCACGGCCTTGAACGTGATGCAACGCCAGGCCACACGGCCTGCGGGCGAGGGGCCCTCGTTTGCCGCCGCGCTGGTGTTCTATCCGGGCTGCGGACGGCAAGCCCTGCTGTCCTCCCATCCCGAAATCGACAAACCCATGCAGGTGCTGCTGGGCAGCGCCGATGAAGAAGTCTCCCCGGTGACCTGCCAGCGCGTGCTGCGCCAGGCCATCCGCATCCGCGAAGCGCCCGCTCCCGTGGTCACGCTCTATGCTGGTGCCACCCATGACTTCGACGACCCCGGCCGTGCGCGCCAGGCGGTCGAAGCCAACCGCATCGCCCGCGCGGATGCGCTGGCGCGGCTGGGGCCCTGGCTCGATCAGCTGGCGCCCTGAAGCTTGCCCCGCAGCAAAGTCGCCGGGCTTCCTGCAAGCCCGCCCGTTCCCGTCTAGACTGATGCTCCTTTGCCGGAACACTGCCAACCCATCGTGGTCGGTAATCAGCTCGACGCAAGCAATCCCGATGAATGCCCACAAGAAAGGATCAGCATGACCAACGCCAATGCCCATCTTCAAAGCGACCTCTTCAAGCCCGTTCAACTGGGCGCCGTGCAATTGCAGAACCGCATCGTCATGGCCCCGCTCACCCGCAGCCGCGCCCAGGCCGGCGACGTGCCCAGCGAACTGGCCGCCGAATACTATGCCCAGCGCGCCGGCGCCGGCCTGATCATTGCCGAGGCCACGCAAATCTCGCCGCAGGGCAAGGGCTACGCCTGGACGCCAGGCATCTACAACCAGGCCCATGTGGCCGGCTGGAAGAAGATCACCGATGCCGTGCACGCCAAGGGTGGCCGCATCTTCCTGCAACTCTGGCACGTGGGCCGCATCTCCCACCCGGACCTGCAAGCCGACAATGCGCTGCCGGTCGCACCCTCGGCCATCAAGCCCGAGGGCAATGCCTTCACCGAGAGCGGTTTCAAACCCTTCGTCGAACCGCGCGCGCTGGAGGCATCCGAGTTGCCGGGCATCGTCGAGCAATACAAGACTGCCGCGCAGCTGTCGATGCAGGCCGGTTTTGATGGCGTGGAAATCCACGCCGCCAACGGTTACCTGCTGGACCAGTTCCTGCGCGACAAGAGCAACCAGCGCACCGACGCCTACGGCGGCAGTATCGAAAACCGCGCCCGCCTGCTGCTGGAAGTGGTGCAAGCCGTCACGTCGGTAGTGCCAGGCGAGCGTGTCGGCATCCGCCTCTCGCCCGTCAGCCCGGCCAACGACATCGCCGACAGCGACCCCAAGGCGCTGTTCAGCTACGTGGTGGAACAGCTGAACCGCTACAAGCTGGTCTACCTGCACGTGGTGGAAGGCGCCACCGGCGGCCCGCGCGAGGTCGAGGGCGGCTTCGACCTGCAGGTGCTGCGCGATCTCTTCAAGGGCCTCTATATCGCCAACAATGGCTATGACCTGGAGATGGCCGTGCAGGCACGCGAGCGCAACCTGGCCGATCTGGTGGCCTTCGGCCGCCCGTGGATCGCCAACCCGGACCTGGTGGAACGCTTCAAGGCCGGCGCCGCGCTGGCCCAGATCAACCAGGCCACGCTGTATGGCGGCGGCGCGGAAGGTTACACCGACTATCCGACTCTGCAGCAGTCCTGAGCCGGAACGGAACGTTCCGCAAGGAGGGGCTGCAAAATTGGTCTGCAAAATTGGTCTGCCTGAGTGGCAGGCCATTTTTTTACGCTGCCCTGTTGCAGACCCGATGCGTTATGAGACCGGGATGCGGCCCCGCCCGCTACAATGCGACTTGCTTTCATCTCCACGGCTCATCATGAAAACCTTCTTCGCCGCTCTCGCACTGGCCGGCTGCGCCCTGCCCGCCCTGGCCCAGCAAACCGGGGTCACGGCCGGCCCGGTCGATCCCCTGCAACTGCAAGACCGCCTCACCGGCGACCTTGGCGCGGGCGTGTTCAGTGTCGACCGCAACGGCCCCGATCCGCACCGCCGTGATCAGGTGCTGCCCTATGCCTACTTCGACTATGGTCGCTTCTTCGCGCGCCTGGACACTTTCGGTGTCAAGACCGTGCGCGTGGGCTACGGCTATCTGGAACTGGCCGCACGCGCGACCTCGGACGGCTTCGATGCCCAACGCGGCGTGGAGCGCCGCTCGCACGCGCTGCCGCTGGGCATCGGCACCTATCAGGAAACACCTGTCGGCGCCTTCTTCTTCAACGTCTTCCGTGACTTCAACAAGTCGCACGGTACCCTGGCCGAGGCCATGTATGCCGCCCAGTTCACTGTCGGTCCGGTGAACTTCTATCCGCAAGCCGGCGTGCAATACCGCAGCGGCAGCTACAACGATTACTTCGTCGGCATCTCCCCCAGCGAAGCGGCGGCCAGCGGCCTGCGCCAGTACAGCGCCGGTGCCTCCACCAGTCCCATGCTGGGACTGGCGGCCGACGTCCCGCTGACCGGTGACTGGCACCTCAATCTGCAGTGGTACCGCAAATGGCTCGACAATGCGCTGGCCGACAGCCCGCTGGTCCGCCGCCACACCGATGACACCGCCATCCTGGCAGTGACCTATCACTTCAAGTAATCCGTGTTCCTTTTCCTCCTGAGGCGGGCCGCCTGGCCGGCTTCGGGCGGCAGCGATTCGGCGCTGCTGCCCTACCTGCATACCTTTCGTTTTCCTTCCCCGGTTTTTGCTTCGCGTCTTGATGCAGGTCGTCATGTGCCCGTCGAGGGCGCAGCTCTTCAGGCCACCCGCGACGATGCAACGATGAGCCTGCTCCGCTTGCTAATTTTTTTAATGTAGAGCTGGCCGCTACAGCCGCGCTTTCAATGCGCAAACTATTCCCGAATGTTTTCATGCATCACTTTTTCCGACGCAAATTTTGTCCTGTTTTTCAGCGCGCGAGAATAAAAACAGTTGCCGGAAAAACTTAGTTTCTGAAACCAAATATATTGCCTCAATATAACCCATATATCGCCTGAAATCCTTTACCAGCGCGACTTCACGGATTCCTACGTCGCAACAGGAGTTACCAGAAAAACGTAATAATTTATTGCTAGTCTTAGTATTTATCCATTACTCTCACTCCGTCTCTTTGAACAAAAATCACAAACCGAGACGCACACTTCCGGCCTTGCCAACACCAACAAAAAATCCTGCCGGAAGACATTTCCCCTTGCAGTGCTTTCGCAATCAAATACCAATCAATCGAACTGAAAAGAGGTGTGTTATGAAAAAACTGTTGAGCAGTTTCCTTGTCGCGTCCGCGTTCGTCGCCCTGGCTTCCTCGGCAAGCGCGGCCGACCTCGAGCGCACGCGCGCTTTGGTGTGGACCGACGCCACGTCCACCTTCAATGCACGCTACGGCGAGGGCACCACCGGGCTGACCTTCCTGGCCTGAGAGGGCGTTCCCCTTCTGTCTTGAGGGATCAGGGCTGGTGCCGGTGGTGCGGCGAACCTGCCGCAGGCGCGAATGCGGTAAGATGGCGCCCGTTGCCCGTGCCGTATCTGCGTTGATGCGCCCGGGCCGGCCTCCGATTCACCATCGCATTGTCCCCATGAAAATCGCCACCTGGAACGTCAACTCCCTCAAGGTCCGCCTGCCGCAAGTGCTGAAATGGCTGGAAGAAAACCCGGTCGACGTACTCTGCCTGCAGGAAACCAAACTGACCGACGACAAGTTCCCCGCCGCCGAGATCGCGGCCGCCGGTTACCTGGTCGAATTCTCCGGCCAGAAGACCTACAACGGCGTGGCCATCCTCTCGCGCCATCCGATGAACGATGTGGTCAAGAACAATCCGCTCTTCCCCGACGAGCAACAACGCATCATCGCCGCCACCATCGAAGGCGTGCGCTACGTCTGCGCCTATATTCCCAACGGCCAGTCGCTGGAGTCCGAGAAATATCCCTACAAGCTGAACTGGCTGGCCGCCCTGCACGAATGGCTGGCGCAAGAAAAGGCCAAGAACCCGCGCCTGGCCCTGCTGGGCGACTACAACATCGCCCCCGAAGACCGCGACGTGCACGATCCTGTGGCCTGGCAAGGCCAGGTGCTGGTGTCCGAACCCGAGCGCGCAGCGTTCCGCAAGCTGCAGGCGCTGGGCCTGACGGACGCCTACCGTCTCTTCGAACAGCCGGAAAAAATGTACAGCTGGTGGGATTACCGCCAGATGGGCTTCCGCCTCAATCGCGGCCTGCGCATCGACCACATCCTGCTGTCGGAAGAACTGGTGCCGCGCTGCACCGCCTGCGTCATCGACAAGGTGCCGCGCAAGTGGGAACAGCCGTCGGATCACGCGCCCGTGATTGCCACGCTGGCGGACTGATGTTTGCGCAGGTCTCGCGTAAATGATTTATATCATTTACGAAAAATCTTGCTGAGCGGATCTTGCTGAGCGGATGTTACTGAGCGCCACCTTCGGGTGGCGTTTCTTCTTTCTTGTTGCGCATGTTCTTCTCGAACTGCACATCCAGCTTGCTCACGCGCCTGGGCTTCTGCGGCCCCTGGGCATTGACGAAGGCGACGAACTCGTCCAGCTCCATGGCTTCATTGAGTTTTTCCAGCGGCTGGCCGGCCACGCGCCGGGTCAGGATGAAACGTTCATCGGAGGTGCGCAGCATGGAATACTCGCGCGACTCGGTACGGTTGTTGAGGCGCTCGATGGCGCTGGCGGCTCGGGTGGATCGCATCAATGGGCCTCTTGCAGTTTGAGTTGCCAGTATCCCACGTCGATCCAGCGGCCCATCTTGTAACCCACTTCGGTAAAGACGCCACACTTCACGAAGCCCACGCTCTCATGCAAGGCCACGCTGGCCGGGTTGGGCTGGGCGATGCCGCCGATGACCAGGTGCACGCCCAGCGGCCTGAGCTGTGCAATCAGCGCGCGATAGAGCTGCTTGCCGATGCCGCGTCCGCCAGCATCGTGACGCAGGTAGACCGAGCTTTCCACCGAATGCCGGTAAGCCGCGCGCGGCTTCCATTTGCTGGCATAGGCATAGCCCAGCACCTGGCCCTGCTCTTCAAAGACCAGCCAGGGAAAATGCGCCTGCACCTCGGCAATGCGCGCGGCCATGGCCTCGTCGCTGACCGGCTCGGTCTCGAAGCTGATGGCGGTGGTCTGCACGTAGTGGTTGTAGATGCCGCAGAGGGCGGGCGCATCGGCGGCGGTGGCCGGGCGGATGGAAGTCTGCATGAGCGGGACGCAATCGAGGAAAAACGCAATCCGTCAGTGTAACCAAATTACGCAGGAGACGGCGGCCCTGCGCCAAAGCAGGGCCGCGGTTACGCGCATGCATCAGCCCTTGATGACCGCCCTCACCTGTTCCAGCGCGGCCGGATCCTCGATGGTCGGCAGGTCGCCCGGATCGCGTCCCTCGCAGATCGACTGGATGGCCCGGCGCAAGAGCTTGCCCGAACGCGTCTTGGGCAGGCCGCTGACGAAGAACACCCGCGCCGGCCGGCCCACTGCGCCGATCTGCTTGTCGACCACGGCCATGATCTCGGCCTCCAGCGCCTTGCGCTGCTCGGGCGTGGCCATCGCATCGGCCTGCTTGGGAATGGCGAAGGCGATGGCCACCTGGCCCTTCAGCTTGTCTTCCACACCCACCACCGCCACTTCGGAAACGTTGGGATGGCTGGAGATGCTCTCCTCGATCTCTCGCGTACCGAGACGGTGACCGGCGACGTTGATGACGTCATCGGTACGGCCGAGGATGAAGTAGTAACCGTCCGCATCACGGATACCCCAGTCGAAGGTGGAATACACCTCGCGCGGCAGGCTGCGCCAGTAGGTCTTCACGAAGCGTTCATCGTCGCCGTAGACGGTCTGCATGCAGCCCGGCGGCAGCGGTCCTTCGATGGCGACCACGCCCTTCTCGCCGGCCGCGCAGGGTTCGCCGGTGGCCTCGTCGAGGATGGCCAGGCGATAGCCCGGCATGGGCACGCCCGGACTGCCCAGGCGCGTGGGCTTGTCGCTGATGCCCTTGGCAATCGAGATGATGGGCCAGCCCGATTCGGTCTGCCAGTAATTGTCGATGACCGGTACCTTCAACGCGCCGGAAATCCAGCTCGAGGTCGTTTCATCCAGGGGCTCGCCCGCCAGATAGAGCGCCTTGAGCGAGGACGTATCGTAACGCTCCATGCATTCGGGTGGCTGCTTCTTGAGCACGCGAATGGCGGTAGGCGCGGAGAACATGCGGGTGACCTTGTATTTCTCGACGATGCTCCACCAGATGCCGGCGTCGGGCCGGATCGGCAGGCCTTCATAAAGCACGGTGGCCATGCCCGCAATCAGCGGGCCGTAGACGATGTAGGAGTGACCCACGACCCAGCCGATGTCGGAGGTGCAGAAGTAGGTCTCACCGGGCTTGCCGCAGAAGATGTGCTGCATGGACGAAGCCAGCGCCACCGCATAGCCGCCGACATCGCGTTGCACGCCCTTGGGCTTGCCGGTGGTGCCGGAGGTGTAGAGCACGTAGCTGGTTTCATTCGATTCCAGCCAGGCCACCGGTACCGGCTGGTCCAGGTGCTGCTGGCGCAAGGGGGCGTAGTCGACGTCGCGCCCTGTGGTGCGGGCCATGTCGGCCAGAGCGCGATCCACCAGCAAGACCTTCTGCGGTTTGTGCCCGGCCAGATGGATGGCCTCGTCCAGCAAGCCCTTATAAGGAATCACCTTGCCGCCGCGCGAACCGGCATCGGCCGAGACGATCAGGCGCGGCTGCGCATCATCGATGCGCGAGGCCAGGCTGTTGGAGGCAAAGCCGCCGAACACTACCGAATGCACCGCACCAATGCGTGCGCAGGCCAGCATGGCAAAGACCGCCTCGGCGATCATGGGCATGTAGATCAGCACCCGGTCGCCGCGCTGCACGCCCAGCGCCAGCATGGTGGCCGCCATGGCCTGCACCTCGCGGTGCAGTTCGGCAAAGTCGTAGACGCGTTCGGTATTGGTTTCGGTGGAGATGGCAATCAGTGCGGCTTGCTTGCCACGCTCGCTGAGGTGACGGTCCACCGCGTTGTAGCAGAGATTGGTGGTGCCGCCGATGAACCAGCGCGCAAAGGGTGCACGCGAATAATCGAGGGTGCGGGTGAAGGGCTTGTCCCAATAGATGCGCTGCGCTTCTTCGGCCCAGAAGGCATCCGGCTGCTCGATGGAACGGCGATGAAAATCCTCGTATTGCATGACGTCTCCTCATGTCTCTCGAATTGGAAAACTGCGCTCGACCTGATACTGCCTGCCCTGCAGGTCGATGGTCGCGTGGCTCTGGAGCATGTGCAGAACGCGTTCTGCCATGCGTGGCCCTCATGCGACGGTAAAATGCGACGGTAAATTCAGTCTTGCACCTGAAGCTTACGGTTCACTGAATCGGCCGCCTCTGCCAACGCTTCTCGCAGGGGCGGATGATGCAGATCAAGTGCGCAGACGAACAACGTCAGGAGCGATGCCGATGCCGATGACGCTGAGGCCATCGGCATGACAAGGGAAGAGAGGAAACGGAAAGTGGAAAGAACGCGCCGGTCTCAGACCATCACGACGGCGCGATGCGCTGCAGAATCAGCGCGTGCGGCAGTCGTTGGCCAGTTGCTGCCCGATCTTGGAATTGAGCAGCATGGACTTCGACGGGATCTGGATCCACACCAGGCCTTCGCCCTTGTTCTCCAGACGCACTGCACCGGTCGAGGTGCTGACCGGGTTCATCATGTAGCTGCTGCCCTTCCACACCAGCGTGACACCATCGGTGACACGGCCTTCCATGCGGATTTCCACCTTGTTGCCCATCTCGCAGCTGAAGGCGCCGGTCTTCAACTGGGTGGCCCAGCTCGGTTGCGTGGCGGCGGGGGCCTGCAGCAGTTGCGGCAGTAGCGGCTTGGTCTCGGTGACCGGAACCGCCTCCTGCGTGGAGGAGCAGGCAGACAGCGCGAAGGCAACGGCACCGCCCAGGGCCAGCGACTTCAGGGGCAAGGCGCAACCACGGCGCAAAACACAGCGCAAAACACAGCGGGAAGCAACAGCGGAAACAAAGGCAGCAATCATCGGATGATCCATGGAGAGTCAGGTATAGAGGCGGCTCGGAAATGATTCGATCGCATCTTAACAAGTTTTTTCACTTGACTCGACCACAAACCACACATGTTACAAATGTCAGGAACGGGGCGGCCGACACGCGCCGGCCGCCGCTTCCCTCTTCTTGCTGCTCCCTCTCCCTCTCTTGCTCCTCGGGCTTCGCGGCCACCTGTGTGCCTGCTTACTTGCGCTTGCCAATCGGGACGAACTTCAGATCTTCCGGTCCGACGTAGTTGGCCGAGGGACGGATGATCTTGTTGTCGATGCGCTGCTCGATGATGTGCGCGGCCCAGCCCGAGGTGCGGGCGATCACGAAGAGCGGCGTGAACATCGCAGTGGGCACGCCCATCATGTGGTAGGACACGGCCGAGAACCAGTCCAGGTTGGGGAACATCTTCTTGATGTCCCACATCACGGTCTCCAGACGTTCGGCGATGTCGAACATCTTGGTCGAGCCGGCTTCCTTGGAGAGCTTGCGCGCCACTTCCTTGATGACCTTGTTGCGCGGGTCCGAGATCGTGTAGACGGGGTGACCGAAGCCGATCACCACTTCCTTGTTCTCGACGCGGCGGCGGATGTCGGCTTCGGCTTCGTCGGGATTGTCGTAGCGCTTCTGGATCTCGAAGGCCACTTCATTGGCGCCGCCATGCTTGGGGCCGCGCAGTGCACCGATGGCGCCGGTGATGGCCGAGTACATGTCCGAGCCGGTGCCGGCGATGACGCGGCCGGTGAAGGTGGAGGCGTTGAATTCGTGTTCCGCGTAGAGGATCAGGGAGGTGTGCATGGCTTTTTCCCACGCCTCGGAGGGCTTCTCGCCGTGCAGCAGGTGCAGGAAGTGCGCGCCGATGGAATCGTCATCGGTCTCGACTTCAATGCGGTTGCCGTTGTGGCTGTAGTGGTACCAGTACAGCAGCATGGAACCGAGCGAAGCCATCAGGCGGTCGGCGATATCGCGCGCGCCGGGAGTGTTGTGGTCATCCTTCTCGGGCAGCACGCAGCCCAGGGCGGACACGCCGGTGCGCATCACGTCCATCGGGTGGGATGCGGCCGGCAGCCATTCCAGTGCCGCCTTGACGTTGGCCGGCAGCCCGCGCAGGGCTTTCAGTTTGGCCTTGTAGGCGCGCAGCTCGGCCGCGGTGGGCAGCTTGCCGTGCACCAGCAGGTGGGCGATTTCCTCGAACTCGCAGCTGTCGGCCACATCCAGGATGTCGTAGCCGCGATAGTGCAGATCATTGCCGGTCTTGCCGACGGTACACAGGGCGGTGTTGCCGGCGGTGACGCCAGAGAGGGCAACGGATTTCTTGGGCTTGAAACCGGGGGCTTGCTGATCGCTCATCGTGTTCTCCTCGTATTCGGTATTCGTTGAAAACTCATTATCGGAAGGGATGGTTTACTTTTTTTACCTGTTCTTCTGCTGGGCGAACAAGGCATCCAGGCGCTGCTCGTAGCTGTGGTAATCGATGCGGTCATACAGTTCCATGCGGGTCTGCATGGTATCGACCACGTTCTTCTGGGTGCCGTCGCGGCGCACCGCCTGGTAGACGTTTTCGGCGGCCTTGTTCATGGCGCGGAAGGCCGACAGCGGATAGAGCACCAGGCCCACATCAGCGCCCCGCAACTCGTCCACCGTGAACAGCGGGGTCGAGCCGAACTCGGTGATGTTGGCCAGGATCGGTACCTTCACGGCATGGGCGAACTGCTTGTACATGGCCAGATCGGTGATGGCTTCCGGGAAGATCATGTCGGCCCCGGCTTCGACGCAGGCCACGGCGCGCTCGATGGCGGCCTCCAGTCCTTCCACGGCCAGCGCATCGGTGCGCGCCATGATGACGAAGTTCTCATCGGTACGGGCATCGACGGCAGCCTTGATGCGGTCCACCATTTCCTGCTTGCTGACGATCTCCTTGCCGGGACGATGGCCGCAGCGCTTGGCACCGACCTGATCTTCGATATGCACGGCCGCCGCGCCGAACTTGATCATCGACTTGACGGTGCGCGCCACGTTGAAGGCCGAGGCACCGAAGCCGGTGTCGATGTCCACCAGCAGCGGCAGGTCGCACACGTCGGTGATGCGGCGCACGTCGGTGAGCACGTCATCGAGGTTGGAGATGCCCAGGTCGGGCAGGCCCAGCGAACCGGCCGCCACGCCGCCGCCAGAGAGATAGATCGCGCGGAAGCCGGCGCGCTTGGCCAGCAGGGCGTGGTTGGCGTTGATCGCGCCGATGACTTGCAAGGGGGATTCTTCCTGAACGGCCTGGCGGAACGCTGCGCCTGCGGAGTGGAGAGCCATGATGGACACCTTCTCGGTAAGTGGGGTGGCTGGAGATTTCGACAAAGCTGGGCAGCGCCGGAAAAAATCCCGTTCTGCGACACATGCCTTCATCATTGCAACGGCCGTGCCACCGCAGTGCAGCATGGGCTGGCCAGTTGCCGGAATAAAGCTTCATATCGCCTGGAAGCGCCGTCAGATCAAGGACTTGGGCTGGCCCTTGCACGTGCGCAAGAGCGCGGCCACGGTGCCCGGGCATTGATCCGGCGCAACCGGAACCGTTTCACGGATGTTACATTAACGTTTCACCGAAACAGCACGAACGCCGACCATGAAACGCCCTGCCCCCGCTGACCGCGACGCCCACAAACCGGTGATCTGGACCGTCTCCGTGTCCCGCCTGTCGGAGCTGTTCCGTGACATCACGCTGGAATTCGACGAGGTGGCCGACATCGAGCCCATCCACCTGGGCTTCGACGAGGCCGTGCGCGCCATCCGCGAGCGCTTGGCCAGCGAGCGTTGCGATGTGGTGATCTCGGCCGGCTCCAACGGCGCCTACCTCAAGAGCCGCCTGCCGGTGCCGGTGGTGGTGGCGCGCGCCAGCGGCTTCGACGTGATGCAGGCGCTGGCCCGCGCGAGGCAGATCAGCGCGCGCATCGGCCTGGTCACCTATCAGGAAGCCATGCCGGCCCTGGCCGAATTCCAGCAGATGTTCGGACTGGACATCGCCCAGCGCACCTATGCCACCGAGGAAGATGCGCGGGCGGTGGTGCAGGAACTGAAGGCCAGCGGCATCCAGGCCGTGGTCGGTGCGGGCCTGATTACCGACCTGGCCGAGGAAGCGGGGCTGCAGGGCATCTTCCTGTACTCAGCGGCCGCGGTGCGGCAGGCCTTCGACGATGCGCTGGAACTGGCGCGCCTGACGCAACTGGAGAGCACGCGCGGACCCAGCCTGCCTGTGGCCGACAGCCTGCGCGCACGGCATCACCTGAAGGACTTGCGCGGCGACTCGGCGGTGATGGAGGCGGTGCGCCAGTCGATCACGCTCTTTGCGCGCTCGCCCGCCAACGTACTGATCCAGGGCGAGACCGGCACCGGCAAGGAGCTGGCGGCACAAGCCATCCACCGCGCCCATCCGCGCATGCAGGGCAAGACCCAGGGGGCGCATCCCTTCGTGGCCATCAATTGCGGGGCGCTGGCCGAGTCGCTGCTCGAATCCGAACTGTTCGGCTATGAGGAAGGCGCCTTCACCGGTTCGCGCCGTGGCGGACGCGCCGGTGTATTTGAAGCAGCGCATCGCGGCACCCTGCTGCTCGATGAAATCGGTGAGATGCCGCTGCCGCAGCAGACTCGTCTGCTGCGCGTGCTGGAAGAACGCGAGGTGGTGCGCGTGGGCGGCACGCGGCCCATTGCGGTCCAGGTGCGCATCATCAGCGCCACCCACTGCGATCTGGAAGCGCGCGTGCGCGAGGGGCGTTTCCGTGCCGACCTGTATTACCGCCTGAGCGTACTGCGCCTGCAACTGCCGCCGCTGCGCGCGCGCCGCGACGATATCCCGGCACTGGCCGAGTGGCATCTCAAGCATGCACTGGCCGCACTCGATGCGCGAGCGCACGCCAATCTGGGGGCCGAGATCCTGCGTTGCGCGCCGCTGCTGTGTGCGTATGACTGGCCGGGCAACGTGCGCGAACTGCGCAACC
Source organism: Herbaspirillum sp. DW155 (assembly GCF_037076565.1). Taxonomy (NCBI): domain Bacteria; kingdom Pseudomonadati; phylum Pseudomonadota; class Betaproteobacteria; order Burkholderiales; family Oxalobacteraceae; genus Herbaspirillum; species Herbaspirillum sp. DW155. The sequence continues at coordinate 3,589,327 of NZ_AP029028.1, forward strand.
TGATGGAGCGGCTGGCGCTGTTCCTCGCGGCCGAACCGCTGCAGGCGCTGACGGCGGCGCTGATCTTGCGTGTGGCGCCTGAGCTGGAGGCTGGCGCTGCTGCAGCGGACAGCTCCGCTGCGGACCTGCCGGTGGCCAGTGAATCCATTCCCGACCTGGACGAGATCCACGCCGCACTGCGCCGTTTCCGCGGCAATCGCGCCGCTGCTGCGCGCCATCTGGGAATCAGCCGCACGACCTTGTGGCGCAAGCTCAAGGAGACGCCGAGCACAGCTCAGGAGTGAGCCTGCCGCACACCGAATTAAGAAAATAATTTAGCAATATCCCGCTGGCATCCTGCCCTCTGATAATCCCCCGCATTGCGCCTTGACAGTGCCGCACCGCGCCGCCTATCCTCGCCCGCTGTAACGGCTGCGGCCGTCACAGGGGAGCCTGCCGCCACCCCAGCACAGCCACGCCGCCTGCCCCCGGGCCAGAAAGGCGCGCCGCTCCTCCATTCACGTATCCATCAGGAGTCTCCATGACCAGCAACACCACGGCGCCCGGCGCCGGCACCACGCATCCGCAAGCGCGGCGTGCGATCATCTCCTCTTCCATCGGCAATGCGCTCGAATGGTTCGACATCCTCATCTATGGCGCCTTCGCCGTGGTCATCGCCAAGCAGTTCTTCCCCACTGGCGACGATAGTGTCTCGCTGCTGCTGACCTTCGCCACCTTCGGGGTGTCCTTCTTCATGCGTCCGCTGGGTGCGGTGGTGCTGGGCGCCTATTCCGACCGCGCCGGCCGCAAGGCGGCGCTGATGCTGTCCATCACCCTGATGACCATCGGCACGGCCATGATCGCCTTCATGCCCAGCTATGCCAGCATCGGCCTGCTGGCACCGGCCGGCATCGCGCTGGGCAAGATGATCCAGGGCTTCTCGGCCGGCGGCGAGTTCGGCAGCTCCACCGCCTTCCTGGTGGAACATGCGCCGCACCGCCGTGGTTTCTTCTCCAGCTGGCAGGTCGCCAGCCAGGGTATCAGCCTGTTGCTGGCGGCGGTCTTCGGTGCCGTGCTCAACAACATGCTCACGCCGGAACAGCTGGCCTCCTGGGGCTGGCGCGTGCCCTTCATCTTTGGTCTGCTGATCGCGCCGGCCGGCATCTACATCCGCCGCCACCTGGATGAAGCGCCCGAGTTCAAGGAATCGAGCGAGAAGACCGATGCGCCCCTGCGCGATACCTTCGCGCAGCAGAAGATGCGTCTCCTGATCGGTGCCGGCAGCGTGGTCATGGCCACCGTCTCGGTGTATCTGTCGCTGTACATCCCGACCTACGCGGTCAAGCAACTGGGCCTGCCGGCCTGGTCCTCGTTTGCCGCGATGTCGGTGGCCGGCCTGATCATGTTCCTCGGCTCGCCGCTGGTGGGCGCGCTCTCCGACAAGATCGGCCGCACCCCCTTCATGATCGCCAGCAGCGCACTCTACATCGTGCTGACCTATCCGATGTTCGTGTTCCTGACCAACTCGCCGGGCTTCCTGCAACTGCTGTTGCTGCAGACCGTCATCGGCGTGCTCATGACCATGTATTTCGCCGCGATGCCGGCGCTGCTGGCCGACATCTTCCCGGTGGCCACGCGCGGCACCGGCATGTCGCTGGCCTATAACATCGCCGTGACCATCTTTGGCGGCTTCGCCGGTCTCATCATCACCTGGCTGATCGATTTCACCGGCAACAAGCTGTCGGTGAGCTACTTCGTCATCTTCGGTGCGGTAGTGAGCCTGATGGCGACGCTGGCGGCACGCTTCGTGTTGCGACTGCGCTGACTCGCCGGCATGCCAATGATATAAATCATTTATATCAAATAAGGAGTCTGCCTCAGCGTTACCGGCGGTTCATCCGGCACGAGGCAAATGGCAAATGGCAAATGGCCAGGATCACATGATCCTGGCCATTTTTTTATGTCATGACAGTTCGTTCATGCTGTGTGAATTGACAATTTCCACCCTGTTTTGGCTCAGCTCTGACAACTTGTTGCAAGGGATGATTTATGCCTTGATAAGCATAATTGGAATTGTGTTTCGCTTTAGCGTCATGTCGTCAATTTCATCTTGAATTCGGGCAAGACTGCCTTTACAGTTCAGGGCGCTTCCGCCCCGAAGCTCATCCTGACGGCGCTGCCGCGCAGGTATCCCCCCCCACCTTCGCCTGCCGTTAGCGGCGGCAGGCCACCTCCCCCGAGGGACATCGTGAATTTCAGACATACCAAAGTTGCCACCCAGCTTATGTTGGGTTTTTCCGTTTTGATCCTGTTCATGGCCGTGCTCGGTGCAGCGGCCTGGTATGGGCTCAATACCGTGGACGAACAGCTCAACGAGGTGCAGAGCAACCTCATGCCCGGCGTTGCTACCGCCAAGACCATGCAGGCCGAGATCCGCGCCTTCAATCTGGCGCAGTATCGCGCGCTCACCGCGAACGACGCACAGCGCATGCAGGATGCCCGCACGCGACTGACCGCTTCGCTGGGACGCTATACCGCTGCGGTCGACCAGTATCGTGCGCTCATCAGCGCGCCCGAGGAAAAGGCGGCCTACGATGAACTGCAGAATCTGCTGCCCAAGTATCTGGCGCTGAACCAGCAGATGCTCGCTGCGGTGGAACAAGGCAGGCAGGAGCAGGCCGTGGACCTCATGAAGGACCAGCTCTTCCCGATACGCGCCGCAATGGAAGTACAAATCCAGCGCATCATCAGCGTCAACGAAAAGGCGGTGGCCGAGGCCGCCACCCACGCACGCGATGCGTATGCCAGCAGCCGCGCACTGATCATCGGTCTGACCGCGACGTCGGCGCTGATCGGTCTGCTGATCGCACTGCTGATCAGCCGCCGCCTGACGCGCCAGCTGGGTGGCGAACCGGCTGAGGCCATGTGGCTGTCGGGCCAGATCGCCGCCGGCAACCTGGCCGCGCGCCTGGAACTGAAATCCAATGACCAGAGCAGCCTGATGCATTCGCTGATGATCATGCGCGACCAGCTCTCCGGCCTGGTGGCCCAGATCAAGCAGACCAGCGGCGCCATCCACGTGGCCGCACAGGAGATCGCGCAAGGCAACACCGACCTCTCCCAGCGCACCGAAGAACAGGCAGCCTCCCTTGAAGAGACCGCTTCGAGCATGGAAGAACTGACCAGCACCGTGCAGCAGAACGCCAACAGTGCGCGTCAGGCCAGCCGCATGGCCAGCGACGGCACGACCGTGGCGCAGCGTGGCGAGTCCGAGATCGCCGAGGTGGTCAAGACCATGCGCGAGATGAGTGTGAGTTCGCACCAGATGTCGGACATCATCACGGTCATCGAAGGCATCTCCTTCCAGACCAATATCCTGGCGCTCAATGCCGCCGTCGAAGCGGCGCGGGCCGGTGAAAACGGGCGCGGCTTTGCCGTGGTGGCCACCGAAGTGCGCGCACTCGCACAACGCAGCTCGGCCGCCGCCAAGGAGATCAAGGACTTGATCGAAAGCTCGGTGGGCCGCATCCAGAGCGGCACCCAGCTGGTCGAAGCGGCCGGCGGCACCATCGCGGAGATCATGCGTTCGGTCAGCCGCACCACCGAACTGATGCAGGACATCGCCTCCGCCTCGGAAGAACAGAGCGCCGGCATCGGCCAGGTCAACACCGCCATCGTGCAGATGGACCAGATGACGCAGCAGAATGCCGCGCTGGTCGAACAGGCCGCTGCCGCAGCGCAGTCCATGATGCAGCAGGCGCAGGCGCTGACCACGGCGGTCTCGGTGTTCCAGCTGGAAGCGGAACGGCTCAACACCCTGCCGGGAGCGCAGCCGCCCAGCCTGGGCGCGCCATCGGGTGCGGTGGCACGTACCCGCCTGCTGGCCACCTCCGCCTCGTACTGAAAGCATGGTAAATAATATAAATCGTATAAACGATTTATATCGCAGCACTTCTCCGGCATCGGACCACCAATAAAAATGGCCTGGATCTCGCGATCCAGGCCATTTCCTTTTTATGGGCCGCCGCCTCTTCCCCTTGCTGATCCTGCCCACGCGGCGGCACGCGGGCAGGCCTCCCCTGCTTGATGGTTAGGCCGTGCCTCAGTCGTCTTCCGCGCCGCCGATACCCAGTTCCTGAATCTTGCGGGTGATGGTGTTGCGGCCGATGCCCAGGCGCACGGCAGCATCATTCTTGCGGCCGTGGGTGTGTTTCAGGGCGATCTTGATGAGCGCGGCCTCGAACTGGCGACCGAGGATATCCATCACCTCGGGCTGTTCGGAAGCCAGCATCTGGGCCGCTTCGGTTTCCAGGAGCGAGATCCAGGTACCGCCTGCCGTATCGGCCGCAGCAACACCTGCAGCAGGATCGGCATACGCCACCGGTGCGACCAGCGCGGCCGCCGATGCCGAAGCGGGCGCAGAAACGGTCTGCGCCGGTTGCGGTGCGTGGACGCGTTCTTCCACCAGATCCTGCGGCAGATCCTTGATCTCCACGGTCTGGCCCGGGGCCATCACGGTGATCCAGTTGCACAGGTTTTCCAGCTGGCGCACGTTGCCGGGGAATTCCAGCTGCGACAGGAACTGCATCGCCTGCGGCGACAGCCGTTTGGCTTCCACGCCCAGCTGGCGCGCGCTTTGCGCCAGGAAGTAGCGGGCCAGGATGGGAATGTCTTCGCTGCGTTCGCGCAGGCTGGGCAGGCGCAGACGGATCACGTTCAGGCGATGGTACAAGTCCTCGCGGAACAAACCTTCACGTACACGCTGCTCCAGATTCTGGTGGGTGGCCGCAATGACGCGTACATTGGCCTTCAACGACTGATGGCCGCCGACACGATAGAAGTGACCGTCGGAGAGCACGCGCAAGAGGCGTGTCTGCAGGTCCAGCGGCATGTCGCCGATTTCATCGAGGAACAGCGTGCCGCCCTCGGCCTGCTCGAAGCGGCCACGGCGCATGGCCTGCGCGCCGGTGAAGGCGCCGCGTTCATGGCCGAACAGTTCGGATTCCAGCAGATCCTTGGGGATGGCCGCCGTATTGAGCGCCACGAAAGGCTGGCTGGCGCGCGGGCTGTGCTTGTGCAGGGCACGCGCCACCAGCTCCTTGCCGGAGCCGGATTCACCAGTGATCAGCACGGTCACGTTGGATTGCGACAGGCGACCGATGGCGCGGAACACGTCCTGCATGGCCGGTGCCTGGCCGAGAATTTCGGGAGTCTGGGCGGCGCCCTGCTCGATGTCGGTCTCGCGCAGGCTCTCATCGAGGGCGCGGCGGATCAGTTCGACCGCCTTGTCGACGTCGAAGGGCTTGGCCAGATATTCGAAGGCCCCACCCTGGAAGGCGGAGACCGCCGAATCCAGGTCGGAGAAGGCGGTGATGATGATCACCGGAATGCCGGGATGCTTGGCCTTGATGGTCTGCAGCAGTTCCAGGCCGGACGCGCCGGGCATGCGGATGTCCGACACCAGTACTTGCGGCGTGCCGTTCTGCAGGGCCGCCATGGCGTCGCGGGCGCTGGAAAAACTCTGCGTGGCGAGATTTTCTCGGGCCAGTGCTTTTTCGAGCACCCAGCGTATCGATTCGTCGTCGTCAACAATCCAGATTGGCTTCATAAATAACTTCTTCCTGCGTTGGTCATGCTGTTAATGCTCCCGCGAATCACGGCGCTTCTGGCATCGTGTCCGCGCCCCCTTGGTGGACCGGATGCCCTGCGTCCACTCGGCTTTGGCGCGCTGCCTGCGGCCATGCTCACGGCAGCGGTATAAGTATTCTGAAATCGGTACAACCGGGCCGGCTCTCGCATTCGATGACACCCATGTGCTGATGCACGAAGGTCTGCGCCAGGGTCAGCCCCAATCCGCTGCCACCTTCCCGACCCGAGACCAGGGGATAGAAAATTCTTTCCTGGATGTCGGGGGGAATGCCCGGACCGTTATCGATGATATGCAAGTCTAGTGCCAGCCGGTACCTGACCTTGGATAGCGTCACCTGGCGCGAGACGCGGGTGCGCAGAATCAGCTCGCCGTCGCCGGCACGGATGCGGTCGGCCAGCGCTTGTGCCGCGTTGTGCACGATGTTCAATACCGCTTGGATGAGTTGTTCCTTGTCGCCCCGGAATTCGGGAATGGACAGGTCATAGTCGCGCTTGATGGTCAGCCCCTGCGGGAACTCAGCCATCACCAGGCTGCGCACGCGTTCGCAGACTTCGTGGATGTTGACGTCGCCGACGATGTGCGGATGGCGGTGCGGTGCCAGCAGGCGATCCACCAGCGTTTGCAGGCGGTCGGCTTCCTTGATGATGACCTGGGTGTATTCGCGCAATTCCTTCAGGTGGCGCTCCGGCAGTTCCAGCTCCAGCAACTGCGCCGCGCCGCGGATGCCGCCCAGCGGATTCTTGATCTCGTGAGCCAGGTTGCGGATCAGTTCCTTGTTGGCCTGGCTCTGGTCGAACATGCGTTCTTCGCGATCCAGCTTGAGTTGCTGGACGTTCTCGCGCAGCTCCAGCAGCACCGGCCAGTCGCTGCTGTCCAGGGGCGTAACGATGGTATGCACCTGCAGCGGCTCGCGGTTGGCGCGCTCCAACACCAGGTCCAGGCGCTTGTCGGCGAACTGGTGTTCGATGGCCTGGTAGAACAGCGCAGTCAGCTCCTTGCCATTGAGGAAGAGTTCCGACAGCTTCTGTTGCGAGAGCACCTTGAAGGAACTCTCCAGCAGGTTCTCCGCAGCGGCATTGGCATAGACGATGCCGCCGTTGGCGTCGAGGATGATCACGGCCGAGGCCAGCAGGTCGAGGCCATCGAGGGAAGGAAGCGGTGTCTTCATGGGAGGATTCGTGATGCCTGGGGTCATGTCTTCTTGCTCGCTCTTGCGCAGTCGTTGATGCATCCTGACTAGCAATTTTCGGGCGCACTGCACGCTGAGATCGATCGCGCCGCGCATAAAAAAAAGGGGAAGCAAGCTTCCCCTTTTTCTCCGGATGCGGATTCGATTACAGCGAGTAGTACATGTCGAATTCGATCGGGTGCGTGGTCATGCGGAAGCGTTGGACTTCCTGCATCTTCAGCTCGATGTAGGCATCGATCATGCTGTCGGTGAAGACGCCGCCACGGGTCAGGAACTCGCGGTCCTTGTCCAGGTGTTCCAGGGCTTCATCCAGCGAAGCACAGACGGTCGGGATCAGCTTGTCTTCTTCCGGCGGCAGGTGGTACAGGTCCTTGGTGGCAGCTTCGCCCGGGTGGATCTTGTTCTGCACGCCATCCAGACCGGCCATCAGCAGGGCCGAGAAGCACAGGTACGGGTTGGCCAGGGGATCCGGGAAGCGGGTTTCGATACGGCGGCCCTTCGGGTTGGCCACGTGCGGAATACGGATCGACGCCGAACGGTTGCGGGCCGAGTAGGCCAGCTTGACCGGTGCTTCAAAGCCGGGAACCAGACGCTTGTACGAGTTGGTGCCGGGGTTGGTGATGGCGTTCAATGCCTTGGCGTGCTTGATGATGCCGCCGATGTAGTACAGCGCGAACTCGGACAGGCCGGCATAGCCGTCGCCAGCGAACAGGTTCTTGCCATCCTTCCACACGGACTGGTGCACGTGCATGCCGGAGCCGTTGTCGCCGACCAGGGGCTTGGGCATGAAGGTCGCGGTCTTGCCGTAGGTGTGAGCGACGTTCCAGATCACGTACTTCAGGGTCTGGGTCCAGTCAGCGCGCTCGACCAGGGTCGAGAACTTGGTGCCCAGTTCGTTCTGGCCAGCGCCGGCCACTTCGTGGTGGTGCACTTCGACGGGGATGCCCAGGGACTCCAGGATCAGGGACATTTCCGAACGCATGTCCTGGAAGCTGTCGACCGGGGGAACCGGGAAGTAGCCGCCCTTGACGGTCGGACGGTGGCCGGAGTTGCCGCCTTCGATCTTGGCACCGGTGCTCCAGGAAGCTTCTTCGGAGTCGATCTTGACGAAGGAACCGGACATGTCCGCGCCCCAGCGCACGCCGTCGAAGATGAAGAATTCGGGTTCCGGACCGAAGTAGGCGGTGTCGCCCAGGCCGGAGGACTTCAGGTAGGCTTCAGCGCGCTTGGCGATGGAGCGCGGATCGCGGTCGTAGCCCTTGCCGTCGGACGGCTCGATCACGTCACATTGCATGAAGAGGGTGGTCTCTTCCATGAACGGGTCGATGTTGGCGGTGTTCGGGTCCGGGATCAGCAGCATGTCGGAGGCTTCGATACCCTTCCAGCCGGCGATCGACGAACCGTCGAAGGCGTGACCGGATTCGAACTTGTCGATGTCGAAATGCGAAACAGGCACGGAAACGTGCTGTTCCTTGCCACGGGTGTCAGCGAAACGGAAGTCGACAAACTTGACTTCGTTGTCCTTGACCATCTTCAAAACCTCTGCGGCCGTCCTTGCCATGCGAATCTCCTAAAACGAGGAAGTAGTATAAATTGGGTTGTTGAGCCGTTTTCTGCGACTGGATCTTTGCATTTGATACAACGGTCTTGCGCCGAACTCAGTCGCGGATGATAGCAGATTCCATGCCACCAACCTTTCAGGTGCGCCAATAATGGAATATTTTAGGGAGCACGCGCCAGACGCGGCGTTGGGAGCGGTGCAGAGCGACGGCCGAAGTGCATTTTTTTAGTGCAATTTACTCAAAATGCACCGCAATAATGCATACCTTCAACGCGAGAGGCGAATTGCACCAATCATGTGCATGCTTCATATTGGGGCACGACTATCCGGGATGGAGCAGCATGCACCGGCCTGGGAAAATGGCTTAACTGTTTATATTGTTTAAAATCAGCGGTCTTGCGCCGCTTTGCTTTTCCTCGACCTTATTGAATTCCAGACTATTTCCTCGCCCTTCAGAGACTTTCCCATGAGCAACGACTCCATTCTCCGTACCGCCACCCAACGCGCCGCCGACGGCCAGCTCCCCTACGCCGGTGCCGTCACGCCGCAGGAAGCGCTGGCCCTGCTGCAGTCCGATCCCGCCGTCAAGCTGATCGACGTGCGCACCCGCGCCGAGCGCGACTGGGTGGGTGTGGTCCAGATCCCGGCGGCGCAGCACCTGGCGGTGCAATGGAATCTCTACCCCGAGGGCAAGCCCAATCCGCAATTCCTGGAACAACTGAAGGAAGTCGCCCAGCCGGGCGAGGTACTGCTGTTCCTGTGCCGCTCGGGCGTGCGTTCCAAGCATGCGGCCAAGCTGGCCACCGAGAACGGCTACACCCGCTGCTTCGACATCCTCGAAGGCTTCGAAGGCAACAAGGACGCCAACGGCCACCGCAAGACCATCGAAGGCTGGTGCAAGGCCGGTCTGCCGTGGACCGGCGCCTGAACGCGACGGCGGGCACCTTCATCCATGCAGGCTGCGCGCCTGCAAGGCGCTGCCCAGCGACTGCAGCAAGAGGCTGATGGCTTCCAGGCCATCAGCACCGGCGCGCAGCGCTTCTTCCAGACAATCGAGCAAGGCCACGATCTCCAGCCGCCCCATGGTCAGGGCTGCACCCTTCATGCGATGGGCCAGTTGCGCCATGCGCGCGCGGTCTGCCTCCAGGCTGGCCTGCTCCAGGGCTTGCAGGTCGCGCAGCGTGGTCTGCAGGAAGAGCCGGTCCAGGTCGCGGCTGTGCTCCTCTTGCGGCGTGCCGGCATTGCCCACGTCGTCACTGTCGTGATCGCACCAGAGCACCAGCAGGCGGCGGATGGCCTGGGTCTGCAGGGGCTTGCCCAGCATGCCATCCATGCCGCTGTCCAGGCAGCGTTGCACGTGCTGGGCATCGGTCTCGGCGGAAATGCCGATCAGGGGTGTGTAGGGACGACTGGGCTCCTGCTGCTCCAGGCGCCGCACCTGACGCGCCACTTCCTGACCCGGCATGTCGGGCAGGAAGCAATCCAGCAGCACCAATCCATACGACCGACCCTGAATGGCAGCCAGGGCGCTGCTGCCATCGGCCACGCAATCGACCTGGCAGCCCAGCCTTTGCAGGCGATTTTGAATGGCATATCGGATGGTGGCCGAATCATCGACCAGCAGCACGCCGGTGTCATTCGGGCAGGTCATTACGCTTTCCCTCTGGTGCGGCATTTACAGCTCCTTGATCTGGTATTCGATCTTGAACAATTCGTGGTCGCTACGCACGCCCAGCTTGCGGAAGGCCGACTGTTTCTGCCCGCTGATGGTCTTGATGCTGCGGGCGAATTTCTCGGCGATCTCGGTGACGGACATCCCATCGAGACAACAACGCAAGACTTCCCGTTCGCGTGGCGACAGGCTGGGCATGTCTGACAGCGTATCGGAACAAGCCTGTACGTTGCCGGTGCGGGGGCGTTTCGGTCGTGGCTCGGGCTGACTGCGGGTGGTGGCCTCGGCGGCCTGCATGGCGGCCAGTTCGCGGGTCATGGCGCTGTTGAGATATTCACGTCCACGGCTGACGATACGAATGGCCTGTATCAATTCGGTCAATTCCTGCGACTTGCCGACAAAGCCGCGCGCGCCCGCCTTCATCGCCATGGCCACGGTGGCCGGGCTGCTGTGGGCCGAGGTCACCAGGATTTTGCTGCGCGGGAAACGGACCCGCAGGGCGCGAATCAGGTTCAAGCCATCGATGTCATTGCTGCCCAGCGAATAATCGATCAGCAACAGGTCGGCCGGCGAGGCGCGCAGCGCCGTCATCAGCTCCTTGCTGGTGGCGAAGGCGCCGACGACGGCAAAGTCCGGTTCCTCGGCCAGGCGCTTGGCCAGGCCATAACGCACCACGGCGTGGTCATCGAGCAAGGCGATGCGCATCGCCGATGCCAAGGTCCAGGTCATGCGCTCTCCCCTCCGAATATTGATCTCATGAAGCTGCTGCGGTGCGTCATCCCGGACGCACGATACGAGCGCTGGCAAAGGCGTTATTGTGGTCGAGGGCAGCCAGCAAGCGCATAAGAATCGTCTGAAAAACCAAGAGAAATCGCAGCGTTCACTACTTTACCGCCCTTGCCGGATGCTGACGATAGCGTCAGCTTTGTAACACGCTGTATGAAGGAACATGCTTGCTGCGCTACAGTGGCGCCCATTGGCCCGGATCAGCGGCGCCGCCGCTCGCTGGAGGGCGCATTACACTTTCTTACAGCCCGTGGCGCACCCGTTGAGGATACTGGCTTGCGGCTTTTCTCCACTTTTTTGATACAGCGAGGCTTGTTGATGCTCCCCTCCCATCCCGCCCTGCCCTCCTGTCGCACTGCCTTGTTGGCGCTCGCCCTGCTGGCCGGCCTGATGGGGCAGGCCCGGGCGGCAACGTCTGCTGGCGCCAGCGCACCGCTATCGGAACAGGAACGCGCATTGCACGTGCTGAACCGCCTGGCCTATGGTCCGCGACCGGGCGATCTGGAGCAGGTCGAACGCATGGGGGTGAAGCGCTACATCGATGAGCAGCTGCATCCCGAGCGCATTCCGCTGCCGGAGGACCTGCAGGCCAGCCTGGCTGCCTTGCCGGCCTTGCAGATGACGTCCATGCAGGTCTTCAACGAGTATGGTCCGCCCTCCTTCAAGCGCGACGCCAGCAAGGAAGAACAGCAGGCCGCGCGCCAGCGTGCATCGCGAGAACTGCCACCGCAATTCCACATGGCGCGCCTGCTGCAGGCCACCCAAAGCCCGCGCCAGCTGGAAGAAGTGATGACCGAGTTCTGGGCCAATCACTTCAACGTCTTCGAGGGCAAAGAGTGGGTGCTCTACTGGGTCGGCGATTATGAAAAGAGCGCCATCCGTCCCTACGCGCTGGGCAATTTCCGCGATCTGCTGGGTGCGGTGGCGCATCATCCGGCCATGCTCTACTACCTCGACAACTGGCTCTCCAGTGGCACCGGCACGCCCGGTGCGCGCGGGCGCTTCAAGGGCCTCAACGAAAACTATGCGCGCGAGCTGATGGAGCTGCATACCCTGGGCGTGGATGGCGGCTATCAGCAGGCGGACGTGATCACGCTGGCGCGCATCCTCTCCGGCTGGACCATCGACGTGGATGCCATGAAGGCCGGCGCCTCGCCCTTCCGCTTCGTCGCCCAGCGCCATGACGATGGCCCGAAGGTCTTCCTGGGCAAGCCGTTGCAGGCCAGCGGCTATCAGGAAGGTGAAGCGGCGCTGGACATCCTGGCCAGCCACCCCTCGACGGCCCGTTTCATCTCGACCCAGCTGGTGGAATATTTCGTCTCGGACCAGCCCGATCCGGCACTGGTGAACAAACTCGCGCAAAAATTCCTGGCCAGCCATGGCGATATCCGGGCAGTGTTGCAGACGCTCTTCGACAGCCCGCAATTCTGGGCGCGCAGCAATTACCAGACGCAGTTCAAGACACCCTACCAGTTCGTGGTTTCAGCCCTGCGTGCAGGCGATATCCCGGTGCGCAACAGCAAGCCGGTCAATGGCGAGCTGGGTCAATTCGGCATGCCGCTCTATGGCTGGCTCACGCCGGAAGGCTACAAGTATTCGCAGGCGGCCTGGCTCAATCCGGGAGCGCTGCTGCGGCGGATCAACTTTGCCGGCAGCCTGGCCGGTGGCAAGTCACCGATTGCCCGCGCTGAAGGCGCGCCGGCCCCCTCCAACGCCGAAGCCCCGCCGCTGGATGCCCAGCAGTTGCTGCGCACGCTGGGCCCGGCCATCACGCCGCAGGCCGCCGCCCAGATCGATGCCGCGCCCGCCAACCAGCGCGCCGGCCTGATCCTGGGCAGTCCCGATTTCATGAAGCGTTGATTCCCTTATCGCAGAGGTCAGCATGAACCGCCGCCATTTTCTCCGTTACCTCGGCGCTGCCGGCAGCGGCGCCATCCTGGTGCCGATCGGCTTGTCCGGTTGTGCCGTCGTGCCGCGCGGCGACCAGACCATCAGCCGCGCCAGCCACGCACCCGGCCAGGTGGCCTACGGCTCCCCCGCTGCGCGTGCGCACGCACAAGGCGATGGAGCACCGCGCATGGTGGTGGTGTTCCTGCGCGGTGCAGTCGATGGCCTGAACGTGGTGGTGCCACATGGCGATCCGCTCTATTACCAGGCCCGTCCCACCATTGCCGTGGCGCCTCCGGGCCAGGCCAATGGCGCACTGGACCTGACCGGTTACTTTGGCCTGCATCCGGCACTGCAACCCTTGATGCCGTATTGGGAAAGTGGCCAGCTGGCCTTCGTGCATGCCTCGGGATCGCCCGATGGTTCACGCTCGCATTTCGAGGCCCAGGATTACATGGAAACCGGCACGCCCGGCCAGCACAACACGCGTGATGGCTGGCTCAACCGCTTGATGGATTACCTGCCGGCGGAGCAGTCGCCGCTGCAGGCCATCAACGTCGGCAGCGCCACGCCGCGCATCTTCAGCGGCCACAATGTGGCAGCCAACCTGCAGACCGGCCGTGAGGCTGCGCGTCCGAGCATGATCGACCAGCCGCGCTGGAGCCAGGTCTTCGATCCGCTCTACGGCGGCGAGGACGCGCTGGGCAAGGCGTATCGCGACGGCATGGCTGCGCGCAAGCAGCTCATGGCCGAGATCAACAGCCAGGAACAGCAGATGGCCAACAATGGCGCACCGCTGCCCAATGGCCTCTCGATGGATACGGCGCGACTGGGACGGCTGATGCGCCATGATCCGCGCATCCGCCTGGCTTTCCTGGCCGTAGGCGGCTGGGATACCCACGCAGGCCAGGGTAATGGCACCGGCAAGCTGGCCGGCGGGCTTGCGCCGCTGGGCACAGGCCTGGCCACGCTGGCGCGCGAACTGGGGCCGGCCTTCAATGACACGGTGATCGTGGTGATGTCCGAATTCGGCCGGACCTTCCGCGAAAACGGCAATGGCGGTACCGATCATGGGCACGGCAATGCGATGTGGCTGATGGGCGGCAATCTGCGCGGCGGCAAAATCTACGGTCAGTGGCCGGGGCTGAACCAGACGGCCCTGAACGAGGGACGCGACCTGGCCATCACGACCGATTTCCGCGCGGTGCTGTGCGCACTGTCGGAGCGGCATATGCGCATTTCGGATCAGGCATTGGAGAAGATTTTTCCCCAATATGCGGCGGGTTCTAAAGGTGTGCCTGCGCTCTTTGTCTAAGACAGTGCAGGAAATTTCCAGGTTGGATTCGAGCCAGATTGCCGTTGTTTTGAACCCAGCCTGGTCACGATTGCCAATCCGGCTGATATCACTCCGCCTCAGCAATCCACGCCGCCTGAATCGCCTCCAGAATGCGCTCACCCGACCGATTGGGATCATCCTCGAAACCCTCCAGCTCCATCACCCACCGATGCAGGTCGGTAAAGCGGATGGTCCTGGGATCAACATCGGGGAACTTGTCGTAGAGTTCCTCGGCGATCTGCTGGGTATCAGTCCATTTCATGTGAGTCTCCCTGGCACGGTGATGAAACCGGGTTCAGTGGTTTTCGGAAGCGTGGTTGATGGTGTACTTGGGAATCTCGACGGTCAGGTCGTCTTCGCCCAGCACCACCTGGCAAGACAGGCGGGACGTCGCTTCCAGGCCCCAGGCCATGTCCAGCAGGTCTTCTTCCTTGTCGGTCGGATCATCGAGGGTCTCGAAGCCTTCGCGGATGACGACGTGGCAGGTGGTACAGGCGCAGGACTTCTCGCAGGCGTGTTCGATGTCGATGTCGCTGTCCAGCAGCGCATCGCACAGGGTCTTGCCGGCGGGGGCATCGATCACCGAGCCTTCAGGGCAGAGGACCGGATGGGGGAGGATGACGATCTGGGGCATGGTGGCTCTCGGGTCTTGTCTACAGTATTCGGGTGAGGAAATCGCTCAGGCGACTTCATCCAGTTTCTTGCCGGCCAGTGCCGCGTGGACGCTGCGGTCCATGCGGCGGGCGGCGAATTCTTCGGTACCATGCGCCAGCGCATCCACCGCCGCCTTGATGGCGAGATGGTCGCTGCCTTGCGCGGCAGCGGTCACGGCCTCCATCTGGGCTTCGATGGCCGCGCGCTCCTCTTCCGACAGCAATGCGGCATCGGCCTGCAGTGCCGAGCGCGTGGCCAGGACGATGCGTTCGGCTTCGACCTGTTCTTCGCGCAGGGCACGGCGCTGCATATCTTCATCGGCCGAGCTGAAGGATTCCTGCAGCATGCGGGCGATTTCATCGTCACCCAGTCCATACGAGGGCTTGACGGTGATGGAGGCTTCCACGCCGGAAGTCATCTCGCGCGCCGACACGGCCAGCAAGCCATCGGCATCGACCTGGTAAGTCACGCGGATGCGCGCCGCACCGGCCGCCATGGGCGGAATGCCGCGCAGCTCGAAGCGCGCCAGCGAGCGGCAATCCGCCACCAGCTCGCGCTCGCCCTGCACCACGTGGATCGCCATGGCGGTCTGGCCATCCTTGAAGGTGGTGAATTCCTGGGCACGGGCACAGGGAATGGTGGAGTTGCGCGGGATGACCTTCTCGGCCAGGCCGCCCATGGTCTCGATACCCAGCGACAGCGGGATCACGTCCAGCAGCAGCCAGTCGTCGCCCGGCGCACGGTTGCCGGCCAGCAGATTGGCCTGCACGGCCGCGCCCAGCGCCACCACCTTGTCCGGATCGATGTTGGACAGAGGATTGGTCTTGAAGAACTCGCCCACCGCACGGCGGATGTGCGGCATGCGGGTGGCGCCACCGACCAGCACCACGCCATCCACGTCTTCCACCGTCAACTCGGCATCGCGGAGGGCCTTGCGCACCGGCGCCATGGTCTTGGCCACCAGATGCTGGGTGATCTCGTTGAATTGCGCTGCGGTGATCGACAAATGCACTTCTTCGCCCGACTTGAGCACGGCGTCGATCTGCACTTCATCCTTGCTGGAGAGCAGTTCCTTGACCTCGCGCGCCTTGACCATCAACAGGCGCGTGTCTTCATCCGACAGCGGCTGCAGTTGTGCTTCGTGGCTGATCCAGCAGAACAGGCGATGGTCGAAGTCGTCACCCCCCAGGGCCGAATCGCCGCCGGTGGCCAGCACCTCGAAGACCCCGCGCGTGAGCTTGAGGATGGAAATATCGAAGGTACCACCGCCCAGGTCATAGACCGCGAAGATGCCCTCCGACGCATTGTCCAGTCCATAGGCAATCGCTGCCGCAGTGGGTTCGTTGAGCAGGCGCAGCACGTTGATGCCGGCCAGTTGCGCCGCATCCTTGGTGGCCTGGCGCTGGGCATCGTCGAAGTAGGCAGGCACGGTGATGACGGCACCCACCAGGTCGTCACCCAGGGCATCCTCGGCGGTCTGGCGCAGCGTGGCAAGGATCTGGGCCGAGATTTCCACCGGGCTCTTCACGCCGGCCACGGTCTTGATCTGCACCATGCCGGGCTGGTCCTGGAAGTCGTAAGGCATGTTCTCGGCGTGGGCAATGTCCTTGAGACCACGGCCCATGAAACGCTTGACCGAGACGATGGTATTGCGCGGATCGATGGTCTGCGCAGCCTGGGCCTTGTAGCCGATGTTGGCATGGCCGTTGGGCAGGTAGCGCACGATCGAAGGCAGCAGCACGCGGCCGTCATCATCGGCCAGGACTTCGGGAATGCTGTTGCGTACGGTCGCCACCAGCGAATTAGTGGTACCCAGGTCGATGCCGACGGCCAGACGACGCTGGTGTGGCGCGGTGGACATGCCCGGTTCGGAAATCTGCAGTAAAGCCATAAGGTGTGGACTCGTCGTGGAACGTTTTGGCGAAGTGACTCGCTGTTATTCGGGTAAGGCCATCCGGATGCCCAGGCCGATGAAGGCGCAGCCTGCAAGACGGTTCAGATGGACGGAAGCAGACGCACGGCGGCGGAAAACCGCACCGACGGCGCCGGAAAAAAGTGCAATGGCGCTGAAGATGACGAAGGCCTGGGCAATGAAGACCAAGGCCAGCACCAGCATCTGCAGCGCTTCATGACCGGCTTCGCGCTGCACGAACTGCGGCAGGAAGGCAATGAAGAAAAGCGTCACCTTCGGATTGAGCATATTGGCCAGCACGCTCTGCCAGTAGATGCGGCGTAGTGGCACGGCGGCAGCGCCCTGCCCGTCTGCGGACAAGGCAATGCCGCTGGAAGCCGAGCGCAGCGTGCGGATGCCGAGATAGGCCAGATAGGCCGCACCCGCGTACTGCAGCGCGTGGTAGGCCGGCGGATAAGCCTTGATGAGGGCGGCGAAGCCCAGCACCGCCAGCAGGGTATGGAAGATCAACCCCGAACAGAAACCAGCGGCAGCCACCAGGCCAGCCTTGCGACCTTGGGCGATGCCACGGGTGAGCACGTAGATGTTATCCGGGCCGGGTGCCAGGGTCAGGGTCATCGCGGCCAGCAGGAACAGCAACAGATCAGGCATGGGCGGCTCCCGGGATCAGCCTTCGATGAGGGCGAAGGCATCGCCGATCTCGGCCCCGAACTTGTCGAGGAACATCAGCTGGCGCACCAGCTTGCCGGCAGCGGCGTAGTCACCGGCATCAAGCAAGGCTTCGATGCGGGCGATCTCGGCCTTTTTTTCGGCCAGCAATTCGGTGTTGAGCTTGTCCAGCGCGTCGATGTCCTTGCCGGCCTTGGCATCGTCGAGGGTCTCGCGCCATTCCATCTGCTGCATCAGGAAGGCCGGCGCCATCGCGGTGTTGGATTCGGTCTGCAGGTCCACACCGTGCAGCTCGCACAGATAACGGGCACGCTTCAAGGGATTCTTCAGCGTCTGATAGGCCTCGTTGGCGCGCGTGGCCCATTGCATCGCTACGCGCTTCTCGGCATCGCTGGCATGGGCAAACTTGTCCGGATGGGCCTGGCTCTGCACGCGATGGAAAGCCTGCTCCAGCGCCTTCTGGTCGATGGCGAAGCGTTGCGGCAACTGGAACAGATCGTAGTGGTTTTGCATGGCTGAAAAATAAAAAGCCTGTCGGACTGCAACAGGCTTGGCACATCAGGGACGGCGCGGTGACCGGGGGGCCCCGGATGGAGCGATCACGAGGCTGTCACGGTATCGGCTAAGCACTGGGGCCGCACACCACACAGCCGGCGCGACGGCATCGTCAGAAATTCAGGATGCGGCTCAGAAACAGCTCAGATGCGGAAACTCTCGCCGCAGCCGCATTCGTCCTTGACGTTGGGGTTCTGGAACTTGAAACCTTCGTTCAATCCTTCCCGGGCGAAGTCCAGCTCGGTGCCATCGATGTAGGGCAAGCTCTTGGGATCGACGAAGACGCGCACGCCATGCGACTCAAAGACGGTGTCTTCGGACGATTGCTCATCCACATACTCCAGCTTGTAGGCCAGGCCGGAGCAGCCGGTGGTGCGCACCCCCAGGCGCAGGCCGATACCCTTGCCACGGCGTTCCATGTAGCGGCTGATGTGTTTTGCTGCCTTCTCTGTCAACGTGATTGCCATGATGCTTGCCTTACGAAATCGAAAACGGCCTTGCTGATTACCTCTGAAACCGCTCTCAGGCGGCCTTCTGCTGTTCGCCGTGCTTGGCCTTGTAGTCTTGCACTGCTGCCTTGATGGCGTCTTCGGCCAGGATGGAGCAGTGGATCTTCACCGGCGGCAGGGCCAGTTCTTCGGCGATCTGGGTGTTCTTGATGGACAGCGCTTCGTCCAGGGTCTTGCCCTTGACCCACTCGGTCACCAGCGACGACGAAGCAATGGCCGAACCGCAGCCATAGGTCTTGAACTTGGCATCCTGGATGACGCCATCGGCGCCGACCTTGATCTGCAGCTTCATCACGTCGCCGCAAGCCGGCGCGCCGACCATGCCGGTGCCCACGGTCTCGTCGCCCTTTTCAAAGGCGCCGACGTTGCGGGGGTTTTCATAGTGGTCGAGTACTTTTTCCGAATAAGACATGTTCTTTGCTCCCTAGATGATGGTTTCGACCATCGCCCTGCCCTGCGGCGGCTGCTGGCGATGGCTGGCAGGATCCTGATTAGTGGGCCGCCCACTGGATGGTGGACAGGTCCACGCCGTCCTTGTACATGTCCCACAGCGGGGACAGCTCGCGCAGCTTGCCGACCTTGCTCTTGATCAGGTCGATGGTGAAATCGATGTCTTCCTCGGTGGTGAAGCGGCCGATGGTGAAGCGGATCGAGCTGTGCGCCAGTTCGTCGCTGCGGCCCAGGGCACGCAGCACGTAGGACGGCTCCAGGCTGGCCGAGGTGCAGGCCGAACCGGAAGAGACGGCGATGTCCTTGATGGCCATGATCAGCGATTCACCTTCCACGTAGTTGAAGCTCACGTTCAGGTTGTGCGGCACGCGGTGGTCCATGTCGCCGTTGATGTAGGTTTCTTCGATCTCTTGCAGGCCCTTGGCAAGGCGGTCGCGCAGGGCGCGGATGCGGGACAGCTCGCTGTCCATTTCTTCACGCGCCAGGCGGAAGGCTTCGCCCATGCCCACGATCTGGTGCGTGGCCAGAGTACCCGAACGCAGGCCGCGCTCATGACCACCGCCGTGCATCTGCGCTTCGATGCGCACGCGCGGCTTGCGGCGCACGTACAGGGCACCGATGCCCTTGGGACCATAGCTCTTGTGGGCCGAGAAGCTCATCAGGTCGACCTTCCAGTTCTCCAGGTCGATCTTGACCTTGCCGGTCGCCTGGGCGGCGTCGCTGTGGAAGATGATGCCCTTGGAACGGCAGAATTCGCCGATTTCCGGCACCGGCTGGATGACGCCGATTTCATTGTTCACCAGCATGACCGAGACCAGGATGGTATCCGGACGCACGGCGGCGGCGATCTGCTCGACTGTCACCAGGCCGTTGTCCTGCGGCTGCAGGTAGGTGGCTTCGAAGCCCACGCGCTCCAGCTCGCGGAAGGTGTCCAGCACCGCCTTGTGCTCGGTCTTGACGGTGATGATGTGCTTGCCCTTGGACTTGTAGAACTGCGCCGCACCCTTGATGGCCAGGTTGTTGCTCTCGGTGGCGCCGGAGGTCCAGATGATCTCGCGCGAATCCGCATTGACGAGCCTGGCCACTTCTTCACGCGCCTCTTCCACAGCCTTTTCGGCGGTCCAGCCGTACATGTGGCTGCGCGAAGCGGGATTGCCGAACTGCTCGCGCAGGTAGGGGATCATCTTGTCGGCCACGCGCGGATCGACCGGGGTGGTCGCCGAGTAGTCCATGTAGATCGGGAAGTGCGGAGCCTTGATGGTCTCCAGCAGGCTTTTTTCCAGGGGTGCGTTCATAAGGTCCTTGCTCCAAATCAGGCTGCGGCTTGCGGGCGGTGCATCACCACCACGCTTTGCGAGTCGGCGGCACGGTGTTCGGCCGCCTTGGGTTCTTTTTGCTGGTCCACCAGATCCTGGAGGGATACCGAATCCAGGTACTCGACCATCTTTTCGTTCAGGGTGGACCACAGCTCATGCGTCATACAGCGTGCGCCGCCGGGATGCGCGGCGCTGTGGCAATTTTCCTTGCCACCGCACTGGGTTGCATCCAGGGGTTCGTCCACGGCGATGATGATGTCGGCGACCGATACATCGGCGGCCTTGCGGGCGAGATTGTAACCACCGCCAGGCCCCCTCACGGACTCGACGATCTGGTGACGCCGCAACTTGCCGAACAACTGCTCCAGATATGATAAAGAAATTTCCTGGCGCTCGCTGATGGCCGACAGCGTGACAGGCCCCTTGCCCTGGCGCAGGGCCAGGTCAATCATGGCGGTCACGGCAAAACGGCCTTTGGTGGTAAGACGCATGGAGTTCGCTCCAGAATCAAATGAACCGGCGGAGCCGGTTACCCTGAATTCCCGAATATTTGAGTCAAGTATAGCAAACCCGAGTAATTCTGTCAGGTACCACGCCTTTTCCTTCATATCGCTAAAAAGCTGGCCGCGATCAAGCCAGTGGCAAATTCTGCCGAAACTTGTCTGACCTCTTGCCCAAAGTGCGCTAATCTGAGGTCTACGGCTGGTATTGGCGTCGTGGCGGCTTAGCGATCTGGTAAGATGCGGCGACAATGTTCACCTCGCCTGATACGGACCGACCACCTCTTGCACGAAGGTCCGCCAGCGCCCCCGAGAAATAAAACGATATGGATGTAAGCGATACCCCCAATCCGCTGCTGCGCCCGCGCCGCAAGCCCCAGAGCCTGTCGCAGGAAGTGGTGGCGGCGCTGACGGCGATGATCAGCAACGGCAGCCTCACCCCCGGCGACAAACTGCCCACCGAATCCGAGATCATGCAGACCCAAGGTGTCTCGCGCACCGTGGTGCGCGAAGCCATCTCGCGCCTGCAGGCGGCCGGACTGGTAGAGACACGCCACGGCATCGGCACCTTCGTCTTAGAAGCCAAGAAGAGCGGCAACATCAGCATCGATCCGGCCACCATCACCACCATGCGCGACCTGCTGGCGCTGCTGGAACTGCGCATCAGCCTGGAGACCGAAACCGCCGGCCTGGCCGCCGCCCGCCGCACCGAGGCGCAACTGCAGGACATCCGCGAGGCGCTGGACCTGTTCCGCGCCAACCAGCAGAGCGGCGACACGGTGGGGCCGGACTTCCGCTTCCATTTCGCCATCGCCAATGCCACCGGCAACCGCTACTTCATCGAGATCATCAGCCACCTCGGCATGGGCGTGATCCCGCGCAAGCGCATCAATACCGCCGAGCTGGCCCATGACCAGCAGTCCAGCTATCTGGAGCGGGTCCAGCGCGAGCACGAAGATATCTACGAAGCCATCGCCCGGGGCGACGCCGAGGCCGCCCGCGCCGCCATGCGCAATCACCTCACCAACAGCCGCGAGCGCCTGCGCCGCGCCGAGCAGGAAGCCGAATCGAGCGCAGCCGGGTCCGCCTGATTGCCGCCGTACGGGCCGATCCGGACATACGGCTCGGCCCGCTCCGTTCTGGCAGTACCTGCCATCGCCGCTGCATGTTGCTCTGCGCTGCGGCCCCCTCCCACAACTCCCCGACACCTCACACAAGCCATCACAGAAATTACTGGCTTTCTGAATTCTTATGTTGTACGATGACTGATATCCCAATCGGATACAAGAAGATCAGAGACAACATTCAACACACTTGCCTCGTTTTCCAACCCATTCCTAACGGCGTCGAGCGAAACCATGTCCCAGTACACACCCCAAGACCTCAAAAAGATCCTCTCTTCCGGCCTGCTGTCGTTCCCGCTGACGGACTTCGACGAGCAAGGCGATTTCCGCCCCAAGACCTACATCGAGCGCCTGGAATGGCTGGCCCCCTATGGCGCCAGCGCCCTGTTCGCGGCCGGCGGTACCGGTGAGTTCTTCTCGCTGGTGCCGGGTGAATATTCGGACATCATCCGCACCGCCGTCGACACCTGCCGTGGCAAGGTGCCCATCATCGCCGGCGCCGGCGGTTCCACCCGCGCAGCCATCGCCTATGCCCAGGAAGCCGAACGCCTGGGCGCGCACGGCATCCTCCTGATGCCGCACTACCTGACCGAAGCCAGCCAGGACGGCATCGCCGCCCACGTGGAAGCAGTCTGCAAGTCGGTCAACTTCGGCGTCATCATCTACAACCGCGCCGTCTGCAAGCTCAACGCCGACACCCTGCAAAAGCTGGCCGACCGCTGCCCCAACCTGATCGGTTTCAAGGATGGCATCGGCGAGATCGAACCGATGGTGCATATCCGCCGCAAGCTGGGTGACCGTTTCACCTACCTGGGTGGCCTGCCGACCGCAGAAGTTTATGCCGCCGCCTACAAGGCGCTGGGCGTGCCGGTCTATTCCTCGGCCGTGTTCAACTTCATCCCCAAGACCGCCGTGCAGTTCTACGAAGCGATTGCCAAGGATGACCACGATACCGTGGGCAAGCTGATCGACGACTTCTTCCTGCCTTACCTGGCCATCCGCAACCGCAAGGCCGGTTATGCAGTGTCCATCGTCAAGGCCGGTGCCAAGATCGTCGGCCATGATGCCGGCCCGGTGCGTACGCCCCTGACCGATTGCACTCCGGAAGAGCACGAAGAACTGGCAGCCCTGATCAAGAAGCTGGGCCCGCAATAAACCCCAGCCAGACGTTCCCCGCGAAGGGCCACAGGAAACTGTGGCCCTCAGATTGATGACAAAGCCTTGGAAAGCCTTGGCGAGAGCCAAGGCTTTGTTGTTTAATCGGTCATGCTCAAAAAACCGACAGCCGCCCAGCACGAGTTAGAGATGGTGACCATCGAGATGCTCGTGCCCAAGGACCATCTGCTGCGCAAGATCGACGCGGCGGTGGATTTCGAGTTCATCCGCGAGAAGGTGGCGCATCTGTATTGCGCCGACAATGGCCGCCCGGCACTGGACCCGGTGGTACTCTTCAAGCTCTTGTTCATCGGCTACCTCTTCGGTATCCGCAGCGAGCGCCAGCTCATCCGCGAGGTCCAGGTCAACGTGGCCTATCGCTGGTTTGCCGGATTCCGTCTGACCGACAAGGTGCCGGACTCCTCCACCTTCTCCCAGAACCGGCGCCGCCGCTTCATTGATACCACCGTCTATCAAGACATCTTCGACGAGATCGTGCGCCAGGCCATTGGACGCGGCATGGTCGATGGCCGTGTGCTCTACAGCGACAGCACCCACCTCAAGGCCAACGCCAACAAGAACAAGTTCGACTACGTTCAAGTTACCCAGACCCCCTCGGCCTATCTGGCCGAACTGGATGCGGCTGTGGATATCGACCGTGCCGAGCATGGCAAGAAGCCGCTCAAGCGCGACGATGATGATGAGCCGCCCACCAAAGAAATCAAGGTCAGTCGCACCGATCCCGAGAGCGGCTACATGGTGCGCGACGACAAGCCCAAGGGCTTCTTCTACCTGGATCACCGCACCGTCGATGCCAAGCATTGCATCATTACCGATACCCATGTCACGCCCGCCTCAGTCCATGACAGTCAACCTTATCTGGCACGCCTGGATCGTCAGCGCCAGACGTTCGGATTTGATGTGCAGGCCGTTGGCCTGGATGCTGGCTATTTCACACCGGCCGTCTGCCAGGGACTGGAGAATCGCGAGATCAGCGGCGTGATGGGCTACCGCACGCCCAACCACAAGCCGGGGACATTCTTTAAAAGGGAGTATGAGTACGACGCCTACCGTGACGAATACATCTGCCCGCAGGGCCAGCCCTTGCACTACAGCACCACCAATCGGCAGGGGTATCGGGAATACAAATCCAAGCCTGAACAATGCCGGGGCTGCAAGGTACGCGAGCAATGCACCAATAGCGCCAATGCGGTCAAGGTGGTGACGCGCCATGTGTGGGAGCGTTCCAAAGAGAAGGTGGATGATCGGCGTCGTACCGAATGGGGCAAGCGCATCTATGCCAGACGCAAGGAAACGGTAGAACGCAGTTTCGCTGACGCCAAGCAATTGCACGGACATCGCTATGCCCGCATGCGCGGCTTGCGCAAGGTCGCCGAGCAGTGCTTGTTGGCGGCGGCGGCCCAGAACATGAAGAAGATTGCCCTGCTGGTGGCGCGCTTGCGCGCGCTTTTACCGGGCTTGAACGCCTATGCCAGCGTACAAAAGTGGCTACAGAGAAAAATGAGCGCATTGCTTAGCTTCTGCGCCATTGACCATCTGCAAATTACCTGCGCCTGAAAAACAAAACCCCGTGTTCGAAAACACGGGGTTCGTCATCAACCTGAGGGCCACAGGAAACTGTGGCCCTTTTTGCATGATGTGAACCTTAATGCAGACCCAGGCCGAAAAAAAACCTCCGTGGCCCAGGCGACGGAGGTTTGCGTGAAGGAAAAGGCCGAAACTCAGAATTCTTCCCAATCCTGTGCATCATCCTTGATGCGGCTGCTGGGGGCCGGCGGGGCGGCCTTGGCCGGCTTGGCCGGTGGCAGCTTGGGCGCAGCCTTGACGGCAGCCGGCGCAGCGGCGACTGCCGCCACCGGCGCGGCCGGTGCCGCTGCGGGGGCCGGTGCAGGTGCGGGGGTCACGCGGGGCGGCGCCATCGGCGCCGGGCGCGGCTTGGCCGCATGGCTGGCGACCTGATGGGCATCAATCTTGAAGATGCTGACCGCGCCGACCAGGTTGGTAGCCTGGGCCTGCAAGGACTGGGCGGCAGCGGCGGCTTGCTCCACCAGCGCGGCGTTCTGCTGGGTCACTTCGTCCATCTGGGTGATGGCGCGGTTGACCTGTTCGATGCCGGTGCTCTGCTCGCGGCTGGCTTCGGCGATCTCGCCCACGATGTCGGTGACCCGCTGCACGCTGGTGACCACTTCGCTCATGGTGGCACCGGCCTGCTCCACCAGCTGGCTGCCGGCTTCGACCTTCTCCACCGAGTCATCGATGAGCGACTTGATTTCCTTGGCGGCGGCGGCCGAACGCTGGGCCAGCGAACGCACTTCGGACGCCACCACGGCAAAGCCACGGCCCTGTTCGCCGGCACGTGCGGCTTCCACGGCGGCGTTCAACGCCAGGATGTTGGTCTGGAAGGCAATGCCGTCGATCACGCTGATGATGTCGACGATCTTGCGCGAGGATTCATTGATGGCCTGCATCGTGTCGACCACCTGCGACACCACTTCCCCGCCCTTGCTGGCGGTGGAGGAAGCCGAATGCGCCAGCTGGTTGGCCTGCAGCGCATTGTCGGCATTCTGCTTGACGGTGCCGGTCAGCTCTTCCATCGAGGCGGCGGTTTCTTCGAGCGAACTGGCCTGCTGCTCGGTACGCGAGGACAGGTCCATGTTGCCCGCGGCGATTTCCTTGGCACTGGTATCGATGCTGTCGGAGCTGCTGCGCACCCGCGACACCGTGGTCAGCAGCGCCTGCTGCATGCTGCGGATGGCCAAGAACAGGCGGCCGATCTCGTTGTTGCTGCGGACGTCGACCTTGGCGGTCAGGTCACCATTGGCCACCTGATCCAGCAGATCCACAGCACGGTTGAGCGGCGTGAGGACGATGTTGCGTAGCAGGAAATGCACCCCGATCACCAGGAACATGGCGCCGATCAG
This sequence comes from Herbaspirillum sp. DW155, assembly GCF_037076565.1. Taxonomy (NCBI): domain Bacteria; kingdom Pseudomonadati; phylum Pseudomonadota; class Betaproteobacteria; order Burkholderiales; family Oxalobacteraceae; genus Herbaspirillum; species Herbaspirillum sp. DW155. The sequence goes on from NZ_AP029028.1 coordinate 3,615,173, forward strand.
GCCGGTCACGACCAGCCAGACCACCAGGCTGTACTCGCGCTGGCGTTCCTGGGTGGCCTTGTCGTTGAGTTCCATGGCGCGCTTCTGGTAGGCATCCAGCGCTGTGGAGAAGCGCGCACCGCCCTTGCTGATGAAATTGTTGTTGAGCTGCGAGTATCCCGCCGCATCGCCGGCCTTGAGGGTATCCGTGGCTTTTTTGAGGACATCGTTCAACGCCTTGGCCGACTCGATGAGTTCAGTCTTGATCGCCGGGTCCTGGCCTTCCAGGTCGGGGAGTCTGGCGTAGTCATCCAGATACTTGAGGCTACGGTCATAGGACGTCTGGGCGCTCTTGAACGCTGCCTCGATGACGGCGGCATCGCCCTTCTCCATCAACGTCGAATAGATGCGCGAGTGCGCGGCCCGGGTCCGGGTCGTGTCCTTGTAAGCATCATTGATCAACAAGGTGCGCACGCTCAGCTCATGGACGTACTCGGTGGCGTGGTTGGCGCGGCCCAGCGCAAAGATGCCCACACCGGCACCCACTACGATCATGCATGAAAACAGCGCAAGCGCGCTCATCAGGCTGAAGCGAACCGTCAGATTTCGCATTACCTCTCTCCGCTTAATATTTTAATAACAAAGGTGAAATCACCAAATCGGCACGACGATACAGCAGTGCCACGGATCCCATAACGGACGCAAGCTGACCAAAACCACCCCAATTCCCGGTAAGGGGTAGTCAGGAAGCTTTCATTTTTTCCATTGTGCAACGGCAACATTGTCCTGCGGCTGTCCTGGATCAACCAAGCTTCATATGGCGAGGAAAAAAAATGAAAAGGCTTGCCGGAATGACATCCGGCAAGCCCGAAAAACAACACATGCAGCGCGGCGACCATGAAGCCGCCTTCACACTGGCATCAAGGCAGGTCGATGATCTCGACCCAGTTGGGATTGCGGCCCAGGGTGTAGCGGAACACCGGGGTCAGTGCACCGCTGTCGCGGTCGATAGCGTAGCTGGTCAGCCCGGCTTTCTGGCCGACCGCCAGCAGGAAGCGGCCTTGCGGATCGATGTTGAAGCCGCGCGGCTGGGTTTCGGTGGGGATGTTGAGGATGCGGGTCAGCTTGCCGCTGGCCCGGTCCACGCGATAGCCGGTGAGGGTGTTGGAGGTGCGTTCCGTGGCGTAGAGGAAGCGGCCATCGGGGGTCAGGTGCAGGTCTGCGGCCGCCAGTTGTTCGCTGGTCTTGAAGCCTTCGGGCAAGGCCGAGTCGCTACCCTGCAAGCTCAGAGTGCCGGACTGGCGGTCGTAGGCATAGGTGTTGACGGTGGCGTCGAGTTCATTGGTCGAATAAACGAAACGCTGGTCCGGCGAGAACACAAAGTGACGCGGACCCGCGCCGGCCTTGGTCGCCACCGACGGCGGCGTATTGGGCGTGACGGCGCCGGATGCGGGATCGAAGCGATATTGCAGGATCACGTCGCTGCCCAGGTTGGAGGCAAAGACGAAGGCATTGTCAGGCGCGACCTGTACCGAGTGCGCATTCTTGCCGGTCGGAATCACCGCCAGCGGCGGCGCCTGCACGGTGCCATCGCTGCCGATGGGATTGACTGAAATCTTGTTGCCCGAGTAGGACGCCGCCAGCAGATAGCGCCCGGTGCGGTCGGTGGCAATGTTGGCCATGTTGTCGGCCAGCGGCGCCTTGGAGAGGGGGTTGAGCTTGCCGCTCTTGGGATCGATGGCATAGCTGACCACCGAATACGGCTGGCCGCGCAAGGCGGCATAGAGGAACCTGTGATCCGGGCTCAGCGCCAGCGGCATCACAGTACTGCCGGTATCGACCTTCTCGATCAGGTTGACGCTGCCATCGCCATTGAGCCGGAGCACGTAGATGTCCTGGCTGTCGGCATTGGAGACATAGGCGACGGTGGCCGCACCGGCGTGCGCGGCGGCCAGGCTGAGGGCGGAAGTAGCGATCAAGGTGGCGAGGCGTGAAGAAGGTGAAGAAAGGATTTTGCTCATGCTGTCTCCTGGCGAATCATATTGTTGTTGGTGTCACGATGGAACAAAAAAAGGACCCGCAAGCGGGCCCCAACGGAGGATCAGGTCACCGGCGCCGGGTTGAACAAGGTCAGCGCATTGTGCAGCTTCCATTGTTCGGCCCAGGTGCGCTTCTTGCCGCTGGCCACGTCCAGCATCAGCTGGAACAGCTCCCAGCCGACCTGTTCGATGGTGGCTTCACCGCTGGCGATGCGGCCGGCGTTGACATCCATGAGGTCATGCCAGCGTCGTGCCAGATCGTTGCGGGTAGCGACCTTGATGACGGGCACCGCGGCCAGGCCATAGGGCGTACCGCGGCCCGTGGTGAAGATATGAAGATTCATACCCGCCGCCAGCTGCAAGGTGCCGCAGATGAAGTCCGAGGCCGGGGTGGCGGCGTAGATCAAACCCTTCTGCTGAAGTTTGTCGCCCGGCGACAGCACGCCCGAAATCGGGCTGGAACCGGACTTGACGATAGACCCCATGGCCTTCTCGACGATGTTGGCCAGACCGCCCTTCTTGTTGCCGGGGGTGGTGTTGGCGCTGCGGTCCACCCCGCCCTGCTTCAGGTAATTGTCATACCAGTCCATCTCGCGGATCATGGCCTGTGCCACCTCCTCGTTGACGGCGCGCGAGGTCAGCTGGTCGATGCCATCACGCACTTCGGTCACTTCCGAGAACATCACCGAGGCCCCGGCGCGCACCAGCAGGTCGGTGGCATAACCCACGGCCGGATTGGCGGTCACGCCGGAGAAGGCATCGCTGCCGCCGCACTGCACACCGACCACCAGGTCGGAGGCCGGGCAGGTTTCGCGACGGCGCTTGTTCAGCTCTGTCAGGCGCGCTTCGGCCATTTTCATGATCGAATCGATCATGGAGTTGAAGCCGACATGCTCCGCATCCTGCAGGCAGACCACATAGGGCTCACCTTCCTTGTGGATGGGGATCATGTTTTCCGGCAGCAGGCGGTTGGGCTGCAGCTTTTCGCAACCCAGGCTGACCACCATGGCCTGGCCGCCGAAGTTGGGGTTCAGGCTGATGTTGCGCAGCGTGCGGATGGGGATGCCGGCATTGGGCGCATCGATGGCCACGCCGCAGCCATAGGTGTGCTCCAGCGCCACCACGTCTTCCACGTTGGGATACTTGGGCAGCAGCTCGGCGCGGATGCGCTTGACGGCATGTTCGACCACGCCGGCCACGCATTGCACGGTGGTGGTGATGGCCAGCAGGTTGCGCGTGCCCACCGAACCATCGGCGTTGCGATAACCCTCGAAGGTATAGCCCTCCAGCGGCGGCTGCGGCGCCGGCTTCTTCGTCGCGATGGGCAGGTTGTTCAGTTCGCGCGCCGGCGGCATCTGCACCAGCGACTCCTCGATCCAGCTGCCCTTGGGGATGTCGCGCACGGCATAGCCGATGGCCACGTCGTAGCGCACGATGGCCTCGCCCTGCTTGAGATCGCGCAAGGCGATCTTGTGGCCCTGGGGAACGCGGTCGACCAGGGTCAGACCGTCGGGGAAGACGGTGCCGGCCGGCAGGCCGCCGTCATTGACGACGATGGCGACATTATCAGTGTCGTTCATCATGATGTAGCGCGGAGTGAATGCCTGGCTGGCGGCGGTATCGGTGCTCATGCTAAGTCCCATACGACAAAATGCTGCAATTCCAATGAAATGGCGGCCACTGCACAGGTGGCCGCCGACAAAACGGATCAGGCGTCCTTGAGTTCGACGCGCTTGATTTCCTTGACGATGACAAGATAGCTGATCACGGTCACCAGCGCATTGATGCCGACGAACACCAGGGCACCGGCGAAGGAACCGGTTTCCTTGACGATGTAGCCGATCACGATAGGCGTGGTAATGCCGGCCACATTGCCGAACATGTTGAACAGACCACCCGACAGGCCCACGATCTGCTTGGGTGCGGTATCGGCCACCACGGCCCAGCCCAGCGCGCCCACACCCTTGCCGAAGAAAGCCAGGGCCATGATGCCCACCACCATCCACTGTGCATCAACGTAATTGCACAGGATCATGGTCATCGACAGCAGCATGCCGCCGACGATGGGAATCTTGCGCGCCCAGGTGACCGACAGGCCGCTCTTGATCAGGCGGTCCGAGATCAGCCCGCCCACGACGCCGCCGATGAAGCCGCACACTGCCGGAATCGAGGCCACGAAGCCGGCCTTCAGGATGGACATGCCACGCTCCTGCACCAGGTACACCGGGAACCAGGTCAGGAAGAAATAGGTGATCACGTTGATGCAGTACTGGCCGATGTACACGCCCAGCAGCATGCGGTTGGACAGCAGCTGGCGGATGTAGCCTTTGCCCTTGGTAGAAGGCGCGGCGACCTTCTTGTTGTCCATGTCGACCAGGCCGCCGCCGGATTCGATGTGCTGCAGTTCCGCCTGGTTGATACGCGGATGGTCCTTGGGGCTGTAGATGATCTTGCCCCAGATCATGGCCAGCAGGATGCCGACCACACCCATGACGGTGAACACGTGGTGCCAGCTGTAGGTGTGCACGATCCAGGCCATCAGCGGCGTGAAAATCACGGCGGCGAAATATTGCGCCGAATTGAAGATGGCCGAGGCGGTACCACGTTCCTTGGTCGGGAACCAGGCGGCGACGATGCGGCCATTGGCCGGGAAGGATGGCGCTTCAGCCAGACCCACCATGAAGCGCAGCAGGAACAGCGCGATCACGGCTGCGCCGGTGCTCATCCAGGTCACACCGGCCTGCAGGAATGTGAAGAAAGACCACAATGCAATGCTCCACATGTAGATCTTCTTGGACCCGAAGCGATCCAGCAGCCAGCCGCCCGGCAGCTGCGCCAGCACGTAGGCCCAGCTGAAGGCCGAGAAGATGTAGCCCATGGTGACCGGATCGAGCGACAGTTCGGTCTTCATGGCCGAGCCGGCGATGGACAGCGTGGCGCGGTCAGCGTAGTTGACGGTGGTGACGACGAACAGCAGGAACAGGATCAGGTAGCGGATATGGGTCGGCTTGACCGCCCCTGCGCCGCTGGGGGTATTACTTTGCGCCAATTGAATTCTCCAGGTCTCTCGTCATCCGCGCCGCCTGCCGGGTCCGGGTTGCTGTCCGCAGGGAAGCGGACAAGGCAGCATCGGGGCCGGCTGGACTGTCTCTTGACGTATTGTTGTGATATGAAGTGGTTTGTTATAAGACGTCATACAACGTCAGTCGGAGTATAGCAGGACGCGAAGCGGACGCAAGCACTGAATGTGCCCGTTGCGTTCTGCCGTGCGGTGCATCGGGCGGGAGGGCCGTCCCCCTGCCCCAAGGAATGAGTTGTACGACATGTCTCCCGGAAGCACTGACGAAGCGCCGCGCCAGAGGTATGATGCGCGCACTCTTCATTTCGCCGGATCTTTCATGAAATTCTCTTCCAGCCTGCCGGGCAGCTCGCACGGTTCCTCCGCCTGGCTCAAACCGCTGCTGTTCGTTCTGGTGGCTGCCATTGGCCTGTATTACGTCAAATGGTCCCCCTATTACCTGAAATCCTTCGTGGCCGCCGACAAGCACAGCATCGGCGGCTCCATCCTGGCCAATGCCCCCACCGCCCCGTGGTCGGCCGCACTGGAGTATGCCACCGTCTACTTCCTGGCCATCTGGAAAGCGGCCGTACTGGGCGTGCTGCTGGGTTCGCTGGTGCAGGTGCTGGTGCCGCGTGACTGGCTGCTGCGCGTGTTCGGCCGCGCCGGGCTGGGTTCGACCCTGCGCGGCGGCCTGTTCGCCCTGCCGGGCATGATGTGCAGCTGCTGCGCTGCTCCGGTGGTGGCCGGCATGCGTCGCCAGCAGGTCTCGGTCGGCGCCGCACTGGCTTTCTGGATCGCCAACCCGGTGCTGAACCCGGCCACGCTGGTGTTCATGGGCTTCGTGCTGGGCTGGCATTTCGCTGCCCTGCGGCTGGTGGCGGGCGTGCTGCTGGTGGTGGGCGTGTCGCTGATCGCCCAGCGCGTGGCACAGACGGAAACCCTGCCGCAGGCCGCACTGGATGCAGTGGCCGCCGCCGAATATGAACCGATGGACGATGGCCGTCATTTCCTGGTGCGCTGGGGCAGCAAGCTGTGGCAATTGTTCTGGACCACGATGCCGGTCTACATCGTGGTGGTGCTGGCCCTGGGTGCGGCGCGCGTATGGCTGTTCCCGCAGGTGGATGCGAGCATGGGCAACAGCCTGCTGTGGATCGTGGCCCTGGCGGTGGTGGGCACACTCTTCGTGATCCCCACGGCCGCTGAAATCCCCATCGTGCAATCGATGCTGTCGCTGGGCATGGGCGTGGGACCGGCGGCAGCCTTGCTGATGACGCTGCCCAGCATCAGCCTGCCTTCGCTGCTGATGCTGCGCAAATCCTTCACGCCCAAGGTACTGATGACCGTCGCGCTGTTGACCATGCTCATCGGGGCGGTCAGCGGCCTGGTGGCGGTGGTGCTGCTGTAATTTCGTTCAGGGCCGATACTGGCGCAGGAAGCTGACCACCTCGGCCTGCTGCCCTGCGAACAGCAGGCGGGAGCGCTTGGACTCCCGCTGGAAGGCATAGATGGGATCGTAGTATTCCGCCAGCAAGGCATCGATCCAGGCGCGGTGCAGGTCGACCACGCCGTCTTTCTCCTGACGCGCCAGCGCGGATTCCATCAGCTGCAGCAGGCGCCGGTAGCGCTGGTCGCCCAGGCGCTTGACCAGCTTGCCCAGTGCTGCCAGCAGATGGGCGCGGTAGCGCTCAAAGCCGTGGCGCGGGTCCAGCGCCACGTATTCCTCGCACAGGCCGCTGACGTAATCGCGCAGGATGCGCTCCACCCGGCCTTCCCGGCTATCCTCCAGCCACACCATCGGTAGGCTCTGCATGCGCTGGTGCAGGGCCAGCGGCAAGGCACAGGCGCCGATCAGGCGGCTTTCGTCTTCCAGCGCAAACCAATGATGTCCCTGCGCCTGCAGCTTGATGAGGGCAATCGCAAGACGATGCTCGAAATCGATGGGGGAAGGCTGCGGACTGGCGCGCTTGCCGAAGCTGGAGCCGCGATGATTGGCATAGGCCTCCAGGTCCAGTGCATTGTCCAGCTGCAGCAGCACGTCGGTCTTGCCGCAACCGGTCATGCCGCCGACCACCACGAAGGCGCACTCGGCCAGCGCCTGGTCGATGGCCTCCATCAGGAAGTGGCGCAGCGCCTTGTAGCCTCCGGCTATGCGCGGATAGGCGATGCCGGCTTCACTCTTCAACCACTGCTGGGTGATCTGCGAACGCAAGCCGCCCCGGAAGCAATACAGGCAGCCCTGCGGATGCGCTCGCGCAAACTCCGCCCAGGCGGCGATCCGGGCCTCCTTCACCGATCCGCTGACCAGCTGGTGGCCCAGCTCGATGGCGGACTGCTGGCCCTGCTCCTTGTAGCGCAGGCCGACCTGATGGCGTTCGCTATCGTTCATCAGCGGCAGGTTCACCGCCGTCGGAAACGCTCCCTTGCCGAACTCCACCGGCGCCCGCGCATCCAGCATGGGCGTATCGGCGAGGAACAGTGCGCGGCTGGGCTGCAGATCAGCCATCAAAGCACCTCGACCGCGTAGCGCTGTCGTTCCACCAGTTCCCCGATGGGGGCCAGTTCCAGTCCGAGGGCGGCGGCAGTGGCGAGGAATTCCGGATTGGCGTCAGGCCGCACCGCCACCAGCAGGCCGCCGCTGGTCTGGGGATCACAGAGCAGATTCTTCTGGGCTTCGCTGAGCGGACTGATCTTGCTGCCATAGCTCTCGAAATTGCGCCCGGTACCACCCGGCACGCAGCCCTCGGCCAGGTAATACGGCACGCCCGGCAGGCTGGGCACCAGCGCATGCTGGATGCGCGCGCTCACGCCGCTGCCTTCGCACATTTCCACCAGATGGCCCAGCAGGCCGAAGCCGGTCACATCCGTCATCGCGGCCACGCCCGCCAGCTTGCCGAAGCGGCTGCCGGGCTGGTTGAGCTGGCACATCCAGTCGCGCGCCGTGCCGACGTCCTCAGGACGCAGCTTGCCCTTCTTCTCTGCGGTGGTGAGGATACCGATGCCCAGCGGCTTGGTGAGATACAGCAGGCAGCCGGCGCTGGCGGTGTCATTGCGCTTCATGTGCCGCTTCTCCAACACGCCGGTCACGGCCAGGCCGAAGATGGGTTCCGGGGCATCGATGGAATGACCACCGGCCAGCGGGATGCCAGCCGCATCACAGGCGGCGCGCCCACCGCGCACCACCTCGCGCGCCACTTCCGGCGGCAGCACGTTGACCGGCCAGCCGAGGATGGCGATGGCCATGAGCGGATCGCCGCCCATGGCGTAGATGTCGCTGATGGCATTGGTGGCGGCAATGCGGCCGAAATCGAAGGGATCATCGACGATGGGCATGAAGAAATCGGTGGTCGAGACCACGCCGCGTTCTTCATCGATGGCATAGACGGCCGCGTCGTCGCGGGAGGCATTGCCCACCCAGAGTTTGGGATCGAGATGCTGGGCGCCGCTGCCGGCGAGGATGACTTCGAGCACCTGCGGTGAAATCTTGCAGCCGCAACCGGCGCCATGGCTGTATTGGGTCAGACGAATGGGGTCGCTCATGGGAAAGTCCTGGCTGATCGGGGGATGCCGATTCTAGCAGCGATTGCGGCCGCAGGATGAGCCCAGGTCTCGCCGCGGGCAGCCGGGCAATTACAAGAGGCGTTCCAGCACCTCAGCGCAGCGAATCACTTGCAGGCCGAGATCTTCAGTCACCTCGTCACTGCCTTCGTATTCAAAGCCATTGCGAACATCATGCGCCCGCGCCAGCAAGCGCCAGATGTCGGGACCGACCTCCAGCGTATGAGGCAGGCACTGAAACACCACGAAGCGGCTGGCGGGCCGCAACCCGCGACGCCGCAGGGCGGCCAGCGAGAACGCATACGCCGCGCTGTAGCCGAGAAGGAAGCGACCGGATAAAGAAAGACCTGGTGCCGATGCATCTTTGAGCCGATCCCTGCCGCTCTGGAGATGGGTCTCGATTTCAGTCGCGGAAGGAGGCTCCGACTTCAGTTGGCCCAACCTGAGGAGATTTTCAAGTTCATTGCGCCCCATCCTGTGCTCCGATCAATTCGATTTTCGGACCAGCCATCACGGAAACCAGAAAATGATTCCGCGCCGCGATCTTTTTCCGAAATTCAGCGGGGCGATACACGGTCAGCGAAATCTTCCTCCCCAGCCTTGTCTCCAGCGCCACCAGCTCAGGGTAGAGATCAGCGCTGCCAAGATCATCCGCCAGTACCAGCAAATCAATATCACTGGCCGCCGTATCCAGTCCCTTGGCAACCGATCCATAGAGGAAGGCCCGCTCGATGCGTTCCGAAAAAGGCAGAAGCATAGCCTTGATGGTATCGGCGACGCCAAAGGTCTTGCGAATAATGGCGCTCAGTTCCGAAAAGATTGGAGAGTCCGGATTGGGCTTGTAGAGCAAGACGCGTCCCACCTCTTCCCGCAGCAAGAGGCCGGCCGCGGTCAGCTTGCCCAATTCGCGCTGCGCCGATGCCGAGCTGATCCCGGTGCTGTTCATCAGTGCGCGCAGATGCATGCCCTCCGGCCGCAGGAACAGCTGGCCGAGAATGGCTTGGGTGGATTTGGAGAACAAGGCGTCGCCGAGGGTACTCATGCGCTCAATTCTAGCTCAATTGAGCTAAATTTTAGCGCAAGGAAGCAGTGGTGATGTCCGCCGGGATCCAAAAACAAAAAAGCCCCGCAAGAAACTTGCGAGGCTTTCGTATTCTGGCTCCCCGACCTGGACTCGAACCAGGGACCTGCGGATTAACAGTCCGTCGCTCTACCGACTGAGCTATCAGGGATCAATTGAGGGCGCGATTATGAACGATTTTTTTCAGATTTACCAGAGCGGAAAACGAAAATTTTTTACATCGTTCTACATCGTGGCGGCATAGCCCTGCCGCCCTTCGTGCGAGACCCAAACACCAGCCTCACACTAATTGAAAAGGCCCCGCAATCACTTGCGAGGCCTTCGCATTCTTTGGCTCCCCGACCTGGACTCGAACCAGGGACCTGCGGATTAACAGTCCGTCGCTCTACCGACTGAGCTATCAGGGAACAGCTGAGAAAAAGATTATGACGCGATTTTTACTTCATGTCAAAACTTTTTTCAGGGAAAGGGGCATTTTTTCATAGGAGAAAACACCCTGCGCGACCCCATCCGAAGACGGGGCCGCGCATGCCAATTACAGCACCTTGGCAATGGCGTCGACCACCACGTCGATGTTCTTGGTGTTCAACGCCGCCACGCAGATGCGGCCGGTGTCGACGGCGTAGATCGAGAACTCGTTGCGCAGGCGTTCCACCTGGGCCTTGGTCAGGCCGGAGTAGGAGAACATGCCGCGCTGCTTGATGACGAAATCGAAGTCATGACCCGGCGCCTTTTCCTTCAGCTTGGCCACCAGCAGCTGACGCATTTCGCGGATGCGCACGCGCATCTCGGCCAGTTCGTCTTCCCACAGCTTGCGCAGTTCGGGCGATGCCAGGGCGGTGGCGACCACCTGACCACCGTGGATCGGCGGGTTGGAGTAGTTGGTACGCACCACACGCTTCAATTGCGACAGCACGCGGGCCGCTTCTTCAGCGCTGGCGGCAGCGATGGACAGTGCGCCGACGCGTTCGCCATACAGCGAGAAGGACTTGGAGAAGGAGTTCGACACGAACAGCGGGCCGCCGGCTTCAGCGAAGCGGCGCACCACCTGGCCGTCTTCGGCGATGCCGTCGCCAAAGCCCTGGTAGGCCATGTCCAGGAAGGGAATCAGGCCGCGCGAGCTCACCACCTCGATGACCTGGGTCCACTGGTCGTCGGTCAGGTCGGCGCCGGTCGGGTTGTGGCAGCAGGCGTGCAGCAGCACGACCGAGCCGGCCTTCATGGTCTTCAAGGCCTCCAGCATGCCGGCGAAGTCCACGCCACGGGTGGCCGGGTCATAGTAGGGATAGGCGTTGACCTTGAAACCGGCCATCTCGAACAGGGCGCGGTGGTTTTCCCAGCTCGGATCGCTGATCCAGACTTCGGTGCCGGCCGGCGAGAAGTGCTTCAGGAAGTCTGCACCCAGCTTCAGGGCACCGGTGCCGCCCAGGGCTTGCACGGTAATGGCACGCTTCTCGGTCACCACGGCGCTGCCGGCGCCGAACACCAGTTCCTGCACCGCACGGTCATAGGTGGCCAGGCCATCGATGGGCAGGTAGGTACGCGGGGCCAGCTTGGCTGCCAGTTCCGCCTCGGCTTTCTTCACGCATTCCAGCAGGGGGACCTTGCCGTTGTCGTCGTAGTACACGCCCACGCCCAGGTTGGTCTTGGCCGGGTTCTGGTCGGCGTTGTAGGCTTCGGTCACGCCCAGGATGGGGTCGCGCGGCGCCATTTCGATGGCGGAAAACAGGGAGGCGGAGACAGGTGCGTTCATCGTGATAACATGAAAAGTTAGCTGCAACAAAGCGCTGCAGAAGGAAATGGATGCACATGGAGAGAATCGGGTGTGCACCTTTTTGCAACACCGCATTCTAACAAATGTGGATGGCCAATCACAGACACAGACAGGCCCGATTGCCTGCTGAATCTGCATGGAGCCATGTCCAATCGACATAACCCGCCCCCGGCCGGGCCGCCCTCCCCCGTGGATGAGCTGGCCGCTGACGCTGCTTTGCGTCCGGTTTTACAGGGCTCGGACACGCCGATTGCGTCTTGAACTTACACATCCTGGCAGCATTTGATGAATATTCACGCCACCACCTTGCCTGTGTGCAATGCCCCGCCTGCGGGCATGGCCGCATCCGTATGCACCGTGGCGGCTCACCGGCAATCCCGCGACAAAGGCAATCCCCACCATGGCTGAACTGACCCCCATCAATACCGAGCTGGACGAGAGCAAGTTCGTCACCTTCCCCGACTCGCCCTTCAAGCTCTACCAGGTCTTCCCGCCAGCGGGCGACCAGCCGGCGGCCATCGACAAGCTGGTGGAAGGCGTCAACGACGGCCTGTTCTACCAGACCCTGTTGGGCGTGACCGGCTCGGGCAAGACCTACACCATGGCCAACACGATTGCCCGCCTGGGCCGCCCGGCCATCGTGTTCGCCCCCAACAAGACGCTGGCGGCGCAGCTCTACAGCGAGTTCCGCGAATTCTTCCCGCACAATGCGGTGGAATACTTCGTCAGCTACTACGACTACTACCAGCCCGAAGCCTACGTGCCCCAGCGCGACCTGTTCATCGAGAAGGATTCCTCGATCAACGAACACATCGAGCAGATGCGCCTGTCCTGCACCAAGTCGCTGATGGAACGGCGCGACGTGGTGATCGTGGCGACCGTCTCGGCCATCTACGGTATCGGTAACCCCAACGAATACCACCAGATGATCCTGACCCTGCGTGCCAAGGACAAGGTATCGCAGCGCGACGTCATCGCCCGCCTGATCCAGATGCAGTACACCCGCAACGAAGTCGATTTCGGACGCGGCACCTTCCGCGTGCGCGGTGACACCATCGATGTCTTCCCGGCCGAACACGCCGAGCTGGCCGTGCGCATCGAGACCTTCGACGACGAGATCGACAGCCTGCAACTGTTCGACCCGCTGACCGGCCGCGTGCGCCAGAAAATCCCGCGCTTCACGATCTACCCAGGCTCGCACTACGTGACGCCGCGCTCAACCGTGCTGCGCGCCATCGAGACCATCAAGGAAGAGCTGGCCGAGCGCCTGGAATTCTTCCGCAAGGAAAACAAGCTCATCGAAGAACAGCGGCTGGAACAGCGCACCCGCTTCGACATCGAGATGATGACCGAGATCGGCTTCACCAAAGGCATCGAAAACTATTCGCGCCATCTCTCCGGCGCCAAGCCGGGAGACCCGCCACCGACGCTGGTGGATTACCTGCCCAAGGACGCCATCATGTTCCTGGACGAATCGCACGTGCTGATCGGCCAGCTGAACGGCATGTACAACGGCGACCGCGCACGCAAGGTGAACCTGGTGGACTATGGTTTCCGCCTGCCCTCGGCACTGGACAACCGGCCGCTGAAGTTCGAGGAATTCGAGAAGAAGATGCGCCAGACCATCTTCGTTTCGGCCACGCCTGCGGACTATGAAAACACCCACGCCGACCAGGTGGTGGAACAGGTGGTGCGCCCGACCGGCCTGGTCGATCCCGTCATCGCAGTGCGCCCGGCCACCACGCAGGTGGATGACCTGATGCAGGAGATCAACGACCGCATTGCCAAGGACGAGCGCGTGCTGGTGACCACGCTGACCAAGCGCATGGCCGAGCAGCTGACCGAATTCCTCTCCGACAATGGCATCAAGGTGCGCTACCTGCACAGCGACATCGATACAGTCGAGCGCGTGGAAATCATCCGCGACCTGCGCCTGGGCACCTTCGACGTGGTGGTCGGCATCAACCTGCTGCGCGAAGGTCTGGATATTCCCGAAGTCTCGCTGGTGGCCATCCTGGATGCGGACAAGGAAGGCTTCCTGCGTTCCGAGCGCAGCCTGATCCAGACCATCGGCCGCGCCGCCCGTAACCTGAACGGCATGGCCATCCTCTATGGCGACGTGGTGACCGATTCCATGCACAAGGCCATCACCGAGACCGAACGCCGCCGCGCCAAGCAGATGGCCTTCAACGAAGCCAATGGCATCGTGCCGACCGGCATCAAGAAGGAAATCCGCGAACTGATCGATGGCGTCTTCAACCCGGCCCAGGCGCGCACCGAACTGATGGTGGCCGAAGAGAAGCGCAACTACGAATCCATGAGCGAGAAGCAGATCAGCAAGGAGATCAAGCGCCTGGAGAAACAGATGCAGGAACATGCGAAGAACCTGGAGTTCGAAAAGGCCGCCGCTGCGCGCGACCAGCTGCATCTGCTGAAGCAGCAACTGTTCGGTGCGCCGGGCAGCGACACGGCGGTGGCGTGATGGTCAACTGATCGCCCCTCGGCGGGGAGGCCGCCCGGGCGGTATACAATGCCGCCATTTTGTTGCCACGGCCGTTCGCCTCCTTTTTCATGCCCACCGATTCCGCCGCCCTCCCCGTCGCCCTGCTGGACCTGATCCAGACGGCCCACCCCTCCTGGCACGCCGCCCTGCGCGCGGGCCTGGAGGCCATCGCCCAAGCCGATCCGGCCTATCTCCCTGCGCTTGCCCAGGATGATTACCTGCCCACCGAAGGCCGCCTGTTCGCCGCCTTCAGGCAGCCGATGGACAAGGTGCGCTACGTGCTGGTGGGCGAAGGCCCCTACCCGCGTGCGGCCAGCGCCACGGGCGTGTGCTTCATGGATGGGGCAGTCGGTTCGCTGTGGTCGGAGAAGGGCTTGTCCAAGCAGGTCAATCGCGCCACCTCCCTGCGCAATTTCATGAAGATGCTGCTGGTAGCCGATGGCGCCCTGCAGGCCGGGCAGACCAGCGGCGATGCCCTGGCCGGTATCGCGGCTCAGGCCCAGGCGGACGTGCAGGGCACGATCCAGACCCTGGCCGATCTGCAGGACAACCTGACGGCGCAGGGTTTCCTGCTGCTCAATGCCAGCCTGGTCTTCCGCGCGCATGTGCCACCGGTCAAGGATGCCCGCGCCTGGAAACCCTTCTTCGAGACCATCCTGCGCGCCCTGGCCGGACATGGCCAGACGCGGCACACGCCGCTGCCTACGCTGGTCCTGTGGGGCAAGATCGCTGAACAGCTGCACAGCCTGCCGCTGGTCACGCAATTTCCGCGCGCCGTGGCCGAACATCCCTACAACCTCAGCTTCATCGAACACAGCGGCATGCAACAGCTCTTCGGCGCCATGCACCTGCTCAGGAAGCGGGCCTGAACAAGGGCCCTAAACGCCCCTAAACGACCGTAAACGACAAATCCCCGCAAAAGGCGGGGATGGGGACTTTCTATACAACGTGCGCCTGACCATGTTGGGCGCGCTGTCGGCCAGGCGGGCCGCCGTTGCGGATACTGCCGGGTCGATCCGGATGATGCTGGCACGGCACGGTCTGCCTCTGTGGGCGACTGCTGGCTGCCTGCTGCGACCCCGCAATGGCGGAGCCGGTCTCTTCATCATCGTTCATCAGGCACATCGGGCCTGGTCTTGCTCATACTTCAGCTACTGCTGTAATACCATGAAGCTTGCTGCAAGGGCGCTCAGATCTGCGATTGCAGCTTCCAGACGGCGTGCAGGTGGCTGTGGTCCAGCTGGCGCAGGCGCACTTCCATCTCGAAGTGATCGGTCACGCCGTCGAAGTAGGCCGCGTCATTCAGTTCACTTGCATCGTTGCGCACCGGCTTCAAGGCGTGGGCGGCGATGACTTGCTGGACAGCAAACTTCACCAGCTCGACCAGCGAGCGCAAATTGTTAGAAAAACCGGCATCTTTTGCCAATATACTCACGTTGTTCACGATGAATTCCTTCTGTTTGTCGTTTGGGTGATTGAAGAATAAGGTCGCCCCTGGCTTTTGCAAAGCAACATTTTCCGTCACCACTATAAGTTTTTCTTACATAATGTCTTCTTCTCTGCCCCCACTGAAGTCTCTCAAAGTGTTCGAAGCGGCAGTCCGGACGCGGAGTCTGACGCTGGCGGCGCATGAACTTTTCATCACCCATAGCGCAGTCAGCCAGCAGATCAAATTGCTGGAAGAGTATTTCGAACAACCGTTGTTTTTACGCCAGTCGCGTGGTGTGGAACCCACAGAAGCCGCGCTGGCCTTCTATGCCGAGGTCAAGGCCAGCCTGGACCGCATCGCCCTGGCGGCCGAGCAGCTGTCGCTGGCCGGCAAGAGCCGCGTGGTGCGCCTGATTGCCGCGCCCTCGGTGGCGATGCGCTGGCTGATCCCGCGTCTGTCGCAGTTCCAGATCGACAACCCGCGCATCGAGGTGCGGGTGACCACCACCATGTCGGAGTATTTCGAGGATGTGAAGGATCCTTTCGACGTCATCATCTGGCGCAGCCCGCTGGAGCGCAGCGGTTACGAGTGCGCGCGCTTTCTGGATGACGTCTCGGTACCGCTGGCCTCGCCGCATTTCCTGGAGACGCATCCAATCCGCGTTCCGCGCGATTTCGTAGAGGTGCCGCTGATCCATCTCTCCAGCCGTTCATCGGCGTGGTCGCAGTGGCTGGGCAAGGCGGGGGTGGCGGTGCGGCGCAAGATGCCGGGGACGGTATATGAACATTCCTTCCTGAGCCTGCAGGCCGCAGCCACCGACCAGGGCGTGGGCATGGGCACGCTGGCGCTGGTGGATGACGATCTGGCGGCAGGCCGCCTGGTGCGGTTGTTTCCGGAGATCGTGCTGCATGGGGAGGGATACCACATGCTCTATCGCAGCAACGCCGACACCAATCCGGCGTTGAAGACCTTCATCACGTGGTTGAAGCAGATGGGGCAGGCCTCGTCCTTCGATCCGCAGCGGACCTGGCCGGCGGACTTCCCTGGCGAGTATTAACGCATGTTTCGCGATCACCCCCTGACCGTTCGACCTGAACAGGCCCATCGGGCCGTATCGAAGGCGCGCCGACCGAGAGCCCCTTCCTCGGGCTCAGGTCGGACGGCAAGCAGAGGCGCAATCCGTTCGGAAAATCCTAGTCCGCCGACTTGAGCACATGGACCTTGCGGTCAGCAATCAGATCCTTGGACTTCTCGCGGTAGTCGGTCATGTGCGGCAGGGTGAAATGCAGGCGCAACGCCTCTTCATCCTTCCATTTCTCCACGAAGGCGAAGGTATCGGGGCCCAGCGGCGCCTGGTTGGGGCCGAAGCCTTCGACGTCCGTCACCAGACCATATTCGATGCAACCTTCTTCGGCCCGCACGGCGGCCAGGTTGGCGCGGGCGATGGCCAGCAGTTCTTCACGCTTGCCGGGCTTGGCGGTGATGATGGCGACGACGGTGACGATGCTCATGCGGGAGTTCTCCTGTGCGTGGTGGCGGACGCCGCCGGGGCAGCGGCGCGGGCCATCAGCATACGCGAATTGCGCAGCCTCAGTTGAGACGGATCTTTTCCAGCAATTGCGTGATGTTGTAGCGCATCAGCGAGAGGTAGTCGGCCGCCGGACCACCGGCCTTGGAGAGCGCATCGGCATACAGCTTGCCACCGGCCGCGGTGCCGGATTCGCGGGCGATCTGCTGCAGCAGCTTGGGGTTGCTCATGTTCTCGAAGAACAGGGCCTTGATCTTTTCGCTGCGGATCTGGCGGATCAGGGCGGCGATGTCGCGGGCGCTGGGTTCGCTATCGGTGGAGACGCCCTGGGCAGCCAGGAAGCGCACCTTGTAGCGCGCGCCGAAATACTCGAACGCATCATGGGAGGTGATGACCTTGCGCTTGGCATCGGGAATCTGCGCGAACTGGCGCGCAGCCCAGGCATCCAGATCCTGCAGCTTGGCGATGTAGGCCTCGCCGTTCTTGCGGTAGACCTCGGCACCGGCCGGGTCCAGCTTGGCCAGGGCCGTGACGATGTTGCGCGCGTAGACGATCACGTTCTGCGGATCTTGCCAGGCGTGCGGATCATCCTTGCCGTGGTGCTCATGGCCATGGCCCTCTTCTTCCTCCCCCACGCGCTCGCGCGCCTGGATGCCGGCCGAGGCCACCACGATGGGACCATGATAGTTGGCCGACTGCGCCAGGCGCTCCATCCAGCCTTCGAAACCGAGGCCGTTGACCACGATCAGCCTGGCGCGCGAGACGGTCTTGATGTCATCCGGAGCCGGCTGGAAGACGTGGGCGTCTTCATCCGGGCCGACCAGGGTGGAGACGGTGATGCGGTCGCCGCCGACATTGGCCACCACGTCACCCAGGATGCTGAAGCTGGCCAGCACCGGAATGCGCTCGGCGGCAGCCGCCGGCAGGCTCGCTGCCAGGGCCAGAGCGGCCAGCAGCGCAGAGAGAGGACGAAACAGTTTCATGAAAACTCCAGAAGGTACAGAAATCAGAAAAACGGAAGAAAGCCCGGCATCAGGCCTGCAGATGCGGCCGCCGCAACAGGCGCGGCAGCCAGCCGCGCGGAGCCAGCAGCAGCGAGGCGGCATACAGCACGCCGGCACAGACGATGATGAGCGGGCCCGAGGGCACCGAGGTGTAATACGAAATGAGCAGGCCGGCATACCCCGCCAGCGCCGCCTGCAGCACGCTGTTGCACAGCTGCGCCGGCAAGGTGTCGTGCCACAGCCGTGCCGAGACCGCCGGCAGCATCATCAGGCCCACCGCCATGAGCGTGCCCAGTGTCTGGAAGGACGCCACCAGATTCATCACCACCAGCATCAGGAACACCTGCTGGTAGATCGCCCCGCCGCTGCGTCCGCCGCCCACGGCCATGTAGGACGGATCGAAACTCTCCAGCAGCAGCCCGCGATAGAGCGCGGCGATGCCCAGCACGCTCGCGCTGGTCACGCTGGCGATGAGCACCAGACCTTCGCTGTCCACGCCCAGCACGTTGCCGAACAGGATATGCAGCAGATCAAGCTGGGTACCGTGGCGCGAAATCAGGATCACGCCCAGTGCCAGCGCCACCACGTAGATGGCGGCCATGCTGGCATCTTCCTTGAGTTCGGTATGACGGCTGATCCAGCCGGCCACCGCCACCACCAGCACACCGGCGGCAAAGCCACCGATGGACAGCGCCGGCAGCGACAGGCCGAAGAAGATGAAGCCCACCGCCACCCCCGGCAGCACCGCGTGGCTGAGCGCCTCGCCGAACAGGCTCATGCGGCGCAGGGTCAGCAGCACCCCCAGGGGCGCACTGCCCAGCGACAGGGCCAGGGCGGCGACGAGAGCGCGGCGCATGAAGGAAAATTCCAGGAACGGCGAAATTGCCAGCGCCTGCAAAGTCGAGAGAGCGCTCATGACTGGCCTCCGGGGATGGAGGACCGAGGCGTGGAAACATGCCCATGTGAATGATCGTGCGCATGGTTGTGCTCATGGTCGTGCGCATGCTGGTGAGTGCGGGACAACGCCAGCACGTCGGCCTCGCTGACCTCGCACACCCCGGCATGCTCATCCACGGCCTCGGCCATGGCGCGGGCGCGTTGCAGGTTTTCGTCGCACATCACCTCGGCGGTGTCGCCCCAGGCCACCACGTTGCGCGCCAGCAGCAAGGTCTGCGGGAAGGCGCGGCGCACCTGGTCATGGTCGTGCAGCACCGCGATCACGGTACGGCGCTCGGCATGCCAGGCCGAGATGATGCGCAAGAGGTCGCCGGTGGTGCGGGCATCGATGGCATTGAAGGGTTCATCGAGCAGGATCACCTCGGCATCCTGCAGCAGGATGCGGGCAAACAGCACGCGCTGGAACTGCCCCACCGAAAGGCTGGAGACCGGACGCGCGGCAAAGCCGTCCAGCCCGACCGCCGTGAGCGCCTGCACCGCGCGCTGGCGCATGCCCGCGTCGATGGCACCCCAGTTGCCCTTGGCCTGCCAGTACCCCAGCAGGACGCAATCGAGCACGTTGATCGGGAAGCTGCGGTCGATCTCGGCCTGCTGCGGCAGGTAGGCGATACGGCGCGCATCCACATGGGTATGCACGCGCCCGTCATTGCAGCGCACCAGCCCCAGCATGGTCTTGAGCAGGGTGCTCTTGCCGGCGCCATTGGGGCCGACGATGGCCGTGAGCGAACCGCGCGCGAAGGCACCGTTGACGTGGTGCAAGGCCGGATGACGGCGATAGCTGACGGTCAGGTTGTCCAGGGAAATGGCTGCATCCATGTCAGCCCTCCCCCAGCGCCCAGTACACGCCCAGCCACAGCAGCAGGATCACGGGCGCAACGGCCAGCACGCGCTGCCACCAGGGGCTGGCGAGCACGCCTTGCTTGAGTATGAATCGAGAGAAAAACGACACGGCAGGCAATCCGGGAAGAAGCAACACGGTGGCCGGACAAGCTGACCCGCAGCACTGGGCCTGGCGGACTTGTCCCTGGGCGCAACCGAGTTGCAGAAACAGGAAAAGCAGGCATTATAATGCAACCCTGTTGCAGAATGTAACAAGGCTGCAAATTCGGCCGGTGTCCGGGGCACAATGCCGCACTGAGGGCAGATCTTCTGACCTGTTTTGCAGTCTGCCTCTTTGCGTTGTCGACTTGCCGCCTCCCCCTTGAATTTACTTCACAACAAGCACAAGAAAGCCGCCCATGTTCCGATCCCGTCCGTCCTTGTCCCTGATTCCGCTCATCCTGCTGTCCCTGGCCAGTCTGCCCGCGCTGGCGGCCGATGAGGGCCATGACCATCATGGCAACCATCCGCCCCACGTCCACGGCGTGGGCAAGCTGGACGTGGCGCTGGAAGGCAATACCCTGACCCTGCACCTGGATAGCCCGCTGATCAACCTGGTCGGCTTCGAACATGCCGCCAACAGCAGCAAGGACAAGGACACCGTGCGCGCCGCCGTCAAGAACCTGCGAGAGGTCAGCCGCATGTTCGCCACCGATGCGGCCGCCCAGTGCAAGCCGGCCGAAGTGCAACTGGAATCGGCCGTCCTCACGCCTGCCCTGCTGGGTGAAAAGAGCGCCGTCAGCAGCGAGCCGGCGCCCACCGATGGCCATGCCGACCTCGACGGCGACTTCACGCTGGTCTGCGCCAGTCCGGGCGCGCTCACGGCGGTGGATGTGAGCGGCCTGTTTGCCGCCTTCCCCGGTTTCCACAGCATCGATGTGCAACTGGCGACACCCAAGAAGCAAGGGGCGGTGCAGCTGCTGCCCGGCAGTGCCATCATCCCCCTGAACTGATTTCCCCCAAGCCGCCAGGGCTGTGCGCCCCGGCGGGCCAGTCAGGGCAATGACAGCCGGCGGCGCTATGATCGGCAGCGATCGTCCCCGCGCTGTCGCTTCTGCGTTTTCCTTCATGTTGTCATGACTCTTCCTGAACACTCTTCCCCGGCCGCGGCCATCGCCATGCGCGATCTGCGCTTCACCTGGCCCGGCCAGGCGCACCCGGCGCTGGCCTTGCCGCATTTCCAGGTCGCTCCTGGTGAACATGTCTTCGTCAGCGGCCCCAGCGGCAGCGGCAAGAGCACCCTGCTGGCGGCCATCGGCGGCATCATCGTGCCGCAGGCCGGCCAGGTGGAGGTCCTGGGCCAGCCGTTGCAGAGGCTCTCGGCGGCGCGCCGCGACCGCTTCCGGGTGGATCACATCGGGTTCATCTTCCAGCAGTTCAATCTGCTGCCGTATCTCTCCATCCTCGACAACGTGCTGCTGCCCTGCCAGTTCTCGGCGCGTCGCAGGGAGCGCGCCGGCCAGCAGGGTGCGGATCTCAAGAGCGTGGCGCAATCGCTGCTGGCCGCGCTGGACCTGGCACCGGGCCTCTGGTCGCGCCCGGTGACGCAGCTGTCCATCGGTCAGCAGCAGCGCGTGGCAGCGGCGCGCTCCTTGATCGGCCGGCCGGAAATCATCGTCGCCGATGAACCGACCTCGGCGCTGGACAGCGACCGCCAGCAGGCCTTCCTCGACCTGCTGCAGCGCGAATGCGCGCAGAGCGGCGCGGCGCTGGTCTTCGTCAGCCACGACCTGCGCCTGGCCGAGCGCTTCGACCGCCGCATCGCGCTGGAACAGCTCAACCAAGCCGCCCGTCCCGAGGAGCTCGCATGAAGCTGCTGCTACGACTGGCCGCGCGCAGCGCCTGGAACCGGCGCTTCACGCTGGGCCTGATGCTGCTGGCCATTGCCCTGTCCACCACCATGCTGCTGGGTATCGAACGGGTGCGGCATGAGGTACGGGCCGGTTTCTCGCAATCGGTCTCGGGCACCGATCTGGTGGTCGGCGCCCGCACCAGCCCGATCCAGCTGATGCTGTATGCCATCTTCCGCATCGGCGGCGCCACCAACAACATGGGCTGGGACAGCGCCCAGACCCTGGCGCGCGATCCGGCGGTAGCCTGGACCATCCCGATCTCGCTGGGCGATTCGCTGCGCGGTTTCCCGGTGCTGGCCACCAATGGCAACTATTTCACCCATTTCCGCTACGGCAGCGGCCAGTCGCTCAAGCTGGCCCAGGGCAAGCCCTTTGCCGACGTCTTCGAGGCCGTCCTGGGCGCGGACGTGGCCGAGAAGCTTCACTACCACCTGGGTGACACCATCGTGCTGGCGCACGGCATGGGCGGCATGGGCCTGACCCAGCATGCCGACAAACCCTTCAAGGTGGTCGGCATCCTGGCGCGCACCGGCACCCCCGTGGACCGCACGGTGCACATCGGCCTGGACGGCATGCAGGCCATCCACCTCGACTGGGAAGGCGGGGCACCGATGCCGGGCCTGCATATCCCGGCCAAATTCGTGAAGAAATTCGACCTCACCCCGACCAGCATCACTGCCGTGCTGGTGGGCCTGAAGAGCCGCGCGCGCGTCTTTGCCGTGCAGCGCGCCATTGCCGATGGCGATGGCTACAAGGAACCGCTGATGGCCGTACTGCCCGGCGTGGCGCTGGATCAGCTGTGGGATGTGGTCGGCATCGGCGAAAACGCCCTGCTGGTGGTCTCGGGCATGGTGGTGGTGGTCGGCCTGGCCGGTCTGGTGGCGGCAATCCTGGCCAGCCTGGGCGAGCGGCGGCGCGAGCTGGCGATCCTGCGCTCGGTGGGCGCGCGTCCGCTGGATGTGCTGTGGCTGCTGTGCGTGGAAGGCCTGGGCGTGATGCTCTCGGGCGTGCTGGCGGGCCTGTTGCTGCTGAGCGCGCTGATCTGGGCGCTGGGACCGCTGCTGGCGCAGCAATTCGGCATCGCGCTGCAACCGGCGTGGCCGGGTGCCGGCGAATTACAATTGCTGCTCTGGACCGTCCTGGCCGGGCTGGTGGCCAGCCTCTTGCCGGCCTGGCGGGCGTATCGCCTGAGCCTGTCGGACGGTCTGACGCCAAAAATCTGATCTGGATGCACTGATATGAAGACTCTTTACTGGATGGGTGGCATCGTCGCCGCCGGCCTGCTGGTAGGCACCGGCGTGCGCCTGCTGGCGCATGGCGATGCCCAGGCAGCACCGGCAGCGGCCCCTGCTGCGGCCGCCGCCCCCGCGCCTGGCGGCCCGCTGGTGGGCGCCGTACCGGCCGTGACCGCGCGCGCCGCGGCCGGCAGCACCGTGTCGGGCGTGGCCGAGGCCTCCAGCGGCCAATACCAGGTGGGCGAGCACCTGCAGCAAAGCGCCGCCGTCACCGAGCAGCCGTACCAGGCCTCCGGCAAGATGGTCAACGGCTTCCAGGAGATCGCCTGGGAGTCGCTCATCCCCAAGGACTGGGACCCGATGGCGCCCTTCAAGGGTATCAAGCTGGACCAGCTCAGTGACGACGACCCGCGTGCCGCCGCCGCGCTGTGGAAGGCCAAGAAATACTGGAAGGATGCCCCCGTCGACCCCGCCATGGAAGGCAAGCCGGTGCGCCTGCCCGGCTTCGTGGTGGCGCTCGACCGCGAAGGCGAGGCGCTCAAGGAATTCCTGCTGGTGCCCTACTTCGGCGCCTGCATCCACATACCGCCGCCACCCGCCAACCAGATCATCCACGTCAAGAGCCCCAAGGCGATCAAGAACGTGCGCACCATGGACGCCGTGTGGATCAGCGGCGTGATCAAGGTGGAGCGCTCCGATTCTTCCATGGGGGCCTCCAGCTACAGCATGAAGGCCGTCAGCGTCGAACCCTATACCGCGCCCGACAAAAGCTGAGGCTTATCCCCAACTCCCCTCCTCCCCCGACAAGGCCTGCCCTGCGCAGGCCTTATCCACATTTTGCGGGGGCAAGCTTGTGGACAAGGCTTTGACAAGCCACTCAAGCTCTTGATTCTTCAAGGATTTTTTCCAACGCTCCAAGGAGGTGCAGGCGGCCGGACCGGCAGCTTCAGCGCAGCCTGGCGCGCGCTTATCCCCGCAACTTGTCCGGATATCCACATTTTTTGGGAGCAAGCCTGTGGAGAAGCGCTGGGCAAGTCGGCCAAGAGCTTGATTCCAAAGGACTTTCCCGCAGCGAGAGGCCAGGAGGCAAAAAACGGGCAAGCTTCGCTCGCGGGAAGGCGCGTCATGGTGCGGGACGATATCCACATTTTCTGGTGGCAAGCTTGTGGAGAAGCACTTGACAAGCCATTCAAGCCGTTGATTTCAAACAACTTTTCAATAACGCAACAGGCGCATGCAAAGTCCTGCAAAACGACTCCACGCGGCCGTTTTTGCATTGCCGCAACCCGCCAAAAACGCCTCCCAATACGCTTTTGCGAGGATATCCACACTTTTTGGTGGCAAGCCTGTGGACAAGGGCTTAGCAATAGACTCAAGCATTTGATTACAAAGGATATTTTCGCTCCGATGCAAACCAGGGCAGGATTGAGGCAGTTCCGCGCGTCCGGCGCAAAGCCGCGCCCAGACTGGCCGGGCGGGATAATATCCACATTTTTTGGTGGCAAGCCTGTGGACAAGCGCTGGACAAGCAACTCAAATCATTGATTTCAAAGGATTTTTCACCTCCTATCAGCGCGCAGGCAGCCTCAAGGCCGGGGGCGGAGCAAGGACGGATATCCACATCTTTTGGTGGCAAGCCTGTGGAAAAGCCTTGGGTAAGCAATCCAAGTCCTTGATTGCAAAGGGGATTCACCGCCAGAGCAGCGGATGGGCAGGAACCGGGAAGGGAGGAGAAAAAGCGATGGGCAGGCCCCGTTGGCGGAGCCTGCCCTGAAGGGAAGACGCACCCCGCGCCGCGCACCGGCAAGCTTGCGCCTGTCGGGAAGGGAGGACCGCGGCTTCCACTACGTGTGCGACCTGCCGGGTTACGACGCCACTGTCCGGCCTGGGCGTGAAGCATGAAGCATTGAGCACGAAGAAACTGGCTGAGCCGGAGAAAAAAGCCTGCGACGCGCTCGCATCGCAGGCAAAACATCTGCACGGACTCAGAGGAGACAGGCGCAAGTCTAGCGGTCACGTATGACCACGCCATGACAGTGCGCCGGGATATGAAGGAAAAAGCAGAGGAGCAGAAAACGTTGAGGCAATGTCATCAAGGGGTCATAACGCTGCCTTAAAGTAGCAAGCCTAGTGCGGTACATGCAACCGATATGCATGATCGCATGGTGTGTTGGACATCTGTCCAGCACACCCTCCTCTCGGAGGCGTCCGCCTCCATGACCTTTCCCTGAAGAACTTGCTGAACGTCTTACCAGACGCCTTCGATGGCGGTGGCTTGCAGTTTGATGCGCGAGACTTCGCCATCGGCACCCTGCAGGGCCAGATCGTCCGGCATCGCCTTGGGCGGCTTGCGGAACCATTCCAGGCACAGTTGCGAGAGATTGGTGAGCGCCTTCTTGGCCATGAACTGCTGCAGCAGCTCGCGCGTAAGCTCCAGGTTGGAAGCCAGGAAGAAGTCGCCCGGCTGGCCCAGCGCCTGCACACCGGCGCTCATGCGCTGCAGGTCTTTCTGGAACATCTGGCGCGGTACCGGCAGCGGGTGGCCGGCCGAGACCAGCAATTCCCGGAACAGCGGGGCCATGAAGTCCAGCGCATAGCCATCGCATTGCACCCAGGCGTGAAAGGCATCCTGGTTGCTGGACACGCTCTGACCATCTTCGCCCAGCGTGCCGAAGGACAGCGCGCCGCCACCGTCTTCACGAATCAGGTAGAAAGCCGCACCGGCCACGGGAAAGGCGTTGCGCTTGTAGAACTTCTTGAGGATCTGCGCTGCGGTGACGGAAAAGAAGAAACTGGCGGCCGGGATATCCGCTTGCACGCTATGCAGCACGGAATGGATGACGCGGAAGATGCGTTGGTAATCGGCCAGGGGAATCAATGGGCGCAGGTTCTGCGCGGAGGAATGTGAGCTTTGCATGGGCGCTATTTTCTCATGGAAAAGAACGGGCAAGCCGCTAGGCCGCTTCACGGGAATGCCCGACTGCACACTCCCGCTGCGTGACGCGCGCTTTGGAACAAAAGCGGCTGCACGACTTGCCGTTCCACCTCAAGAGAATTTACTGCTCAACTCTGCTTCTACTGCAACAACTGCTACTACTGCTACTGCCACTACGCACTGCTACTACAACAACGACTGCTCGCTGATGCGGCAGGCACTACCCCTAGTGCCCTGCAATGTTGCTGCTTCACTTCCCCTCTGCTTCACTTCCCCACTCCACCCGCACTTTCCCCCAGGCATTCATTCCGGCTTTGCCGGCTCCTGCATGAAACAGGTGCAATTGACATCGTGATACTGCGCGCAATGCTGCAAGGACGGCCGGGTCAGGCCATTGTTGAACAGCGAGCGCTCATCGGCATCCACGCTCATGTAGCGCATGGCCGAGGCCATCACCTGCTGGTCGCGCTGGCCGATGTCGTCCAGCGACACTTCCAGGTTGCCCCACTCCTTGTCGGTCTTGACGAAGAGATACATCAGCACGGTGCAGAAGACCAGGTAACTGATGAACATCAGGGTGATCTCACCCGGTACGGATTCGGTAATGAACTGCATGGCTGACTCCTGGCAAAGGCAAGCTGCTTGGGTAAGGTCTTGCGTGCAAATAATGACTTCGCCGTGTGGTCGGGAGTCCGGAGCACAGACCGTGTTTCATTGGTTCCCATGGTAGTGAGCGAACGTGACTGCGAACATCGGGGAATTCCTGATCCTGGCACCGGCCTGCGTAGCTCAACAACAGGCCGGCATTGGGAAAACGCCGTGGAAGCGCTCCTGAAAGTTACGTAAATTTCAAGCTTCCATGCACCAGCGGCAACGCCGAAAAAAAACCCGCCAGGCTTGCGCGCGGCGGGTTCAGGCTCGAATTGTCCAAGTCCAGGGACGTCTGAGGAGACCCGCCCAATGTACCCGGCCGCGCAAGGACTGAAAACTAAGCATTGCTCATACCCTTATGCCCGATGCACATAAGGCGTTCCCCTCTGCCCTCAGTCGCCCTGCAGCGGCAGCCAGCGCTCCACCAGTCGCGTCCAGAAGGCTGCACCGACGGGGATGTTGGCATCGTTGAAGTCGTAGCCCGCGTTGTGCAGCATCGGCTGGCCCTGCCCGTTGCCCACGCGCAGGAAGCAACCCGGACGCTGCTGCAGGAAGTAGGCGAAGTCCTCGCTGCCGGCAATCGGTCCGAAGGGGGCGATCACCTTGTCGGCGCCCACCAGTTCCTCGGCCACACTGCGGGCAAACTCGGTCTCGGCCTCGCTATTGATCAGCACCGGATAGCCGCGCAGGTAGTCGATCTCCGCACGCGCGCCGTAACTCTCGGCATGCAGCGCCACCAGCGCGCGGATGCGTTCTTCCAGCAGCGCGCGCACCTCCGGCTTGAAGGAGCGCACGCTCAGTTCCAGCGTGGCGAATTCGGGGATCACGTTGGCCACCTTGCCGGCATGCAGGCTGCCGACCGTGACCACAGCCGTTTCCATCGGATCGACATTGCGCGAGACCACCGTCTGCAAAGCCATCACCAGGCTGGCCGCCGCCACCACCGGATCGACCGACAGATGCGGACGCGCCGCATGGCTGCCGCGACCGGTGAGACGGATCTTGACCGTATCGCAGGCTGCCATGAAGGGGCCACTACGGAACATGAAGGTGCCCGCCTCCACGCCAGGGTGATTGTGGATGCCGAAGATGGCATCGCAGGGGAAACGCTCGAAGAGGCCATCGGCCAGCATCTTCTGCGCGCCGCTGTCGAAGCCGGCTTCCTCGGCGGGCTGGAAGATCAGGTGCAGGGTGCCATCGAAACGGCGCGTGCGCGCCAGGTGCTTGGCCGCGCCCAACAGCATCGCGGTATGGCCGTCATGACCGCAGGCGTGCATGGCGCCGGGCCTGGTGCTGGCCCAGGCCAGCCCGGTTTCTTCGTGGATCGGCAGGGCATCCATGTCGGCACGCAGGCCGATGCTGCGCGCACTGGCGCCCGCACGCAGGGTCGCCACCAGGCCGTTGCCGCCGATGTGGCGGGTGACCGCATAGCCCCACTCTTGCAGGCGCGCAGCCACCAGGGCGGCGGTATCGACTTCCTGGAAGGACAATTCCGGATGCTGGTGCAGGTGACGGCGGATGCCGGTGATTTCGTCGTGGATGTCGTGCAGGTCGGCGACCTCGCACAGACCGTGATCGCGGCGGTGGTTCATCATTTCTCCGTAGGGGATGCGCGGCGCGCCAGCACGTCGCGGCCCTGTTCGGCCAGGTCCCAGAACAGGCCCGCCATCAGCTGCAGCGACTCGCGCGAGACGCTGGCCAGTATATGCTCGTTGGGCGCGTGCTGTGAGCAGGCCGGATAGGAGTGCGGCACCCACAGCGTGGGCAGCCCCAGCGTCTCGGAGAACACGTCATTGGGCAGCGAGCCACCCAGGTTGGGCAGCAGCGTGGGCGTCTTGCCGGTGGTCTCCTGCATCGAGGCCAGGCCCCAGCGCACCCAGTCGTCATCCGGATCGAGCCGGGTGGCGGCGAACTGCACCCCTGACAAGCTGACGTCGACGTCATCGAAACCATGCTCATCCAGATGCGCACGGATGTGCTCGATGAAATGCGCAGCATCGCTGCCGACCACGAAGCGGATCTGGCAATGCGCGCTGGCGCGGCCGGGAATGGCATTGACCGGGGCGTCGGGATTGCCGGTCTTGAAGGCCAGCACTTCCAGCGTATTCCAGCCGAAGACGCGCTCGGCGGGCGTGAGGTCAGGCTCGCCCCAGTCCGGATCGATCTCGGGATCGGTCGGGCCACCGCCCACCTTGACGCTGGCCAGCGCCTTGCGCACGCTCTGCGGCAGCGCATCCGGCAGCAACGCCGGCACGCGAATGGCGCCGCGTTCATCGACCAGACAGGCAATCGCATTGGCCAGGCGCACGCCGGGATTGCGCAACAGGCCACCCCAGTTGCCGGAATGGTGGCCGCCGTCGCGCAGGTGGCAGGTCAGGTCGAAATTGCAGCCACCACGCGAGCCCAGGAACATGGTCGGCGTGGGTGCATTGACGCGCGGACCATCCGAGGCGATGAAGAGATCGGCCTTCAGCCGTTCGGCATACTGCTGGCAAACCTCGTTCAGGCCGGGCGAGCCATTTTCCTCGCCCATTTCCAGGATCAGCTTGACGTTGTAGCCCAGGCGGCCGCCGCGCGCCTTCAGCACTTCTTCCAGCGCGGCGAAGTTGATGGTGTGCTGGGCCTTGTTGTCGGCGATGCCGCGACCATACCAGCGCTCGCCCTCGACCACGATCTCCCACGGCTTCAGACCGGGGCGCCATTGATTGTCATAACCGCGCACGACGTCACCGTGGCCATAGGTCAGCACGGTGAAGCCGGCGCCTTCTTCGCTGCGCTCGGCAATGAGGAAGGGCCCGCCACCCTTGACCGGGTTGTCGACCACCTCGCAATGGAAGCCCAGTCCTTGCAGATACGGCGTGATCTCATCGTTGAGGTAGTCGTAGAGAATGGGCAGACTGGCTGCCTCCTGGCTCTCGGTGCGGATGGCCACGCGGCGCTTCAAGGTCTCCATGAAACGGCCGTCGTCGAAGTAGGCTTCTACGCCGGCGATGGCTTGTGCTCTGCTCATGCTGCTGCTCCTTGCAATTTGTCGTAAAGGTTCATGTGCTCAGGCGGCCGTGGCCAGGGCCGGAATGCCCAGGCCCGGATCGGGCGTCAGCGCCGAGGCCAGCAGCATGCGCGTATAGGGATGCTGCGGGTCGCTGAAGAGTTGTTCACGTGGCTGTAATTCCACGATGCTGCCCTTGTTCATCACGGCCACGCGGTCCACCAGATGCTCCACCACGCCCAGGTCATGGCTGATGAAGAGATAGGTGAGGCCGAACTCGGCCTTCAAGTCCAGCAGCAGGTTGAGGATCTGCGCCTGCACCGACACATCCAGCGCCGAGGTCGGTTCATCGCAGATCAGGATGTCAGGCCGCAGGATCAGGGCGCGGGCAATCGCCACCCGCTGGCGCTGGCCGCCGGAAAGCTGGTTGGGATATTGCGTATGGGTACGTTCGGGCATGCCCACCAGATCGAGGATCTGCCTGACCTGACGGCTGCGCTCGGCGGCCGTGCCGATGCCGTGCAGCTTCAACGGCAGGCCAACGATCTCGCCCACGGTCTTGCGCGGATTGAGCGAGGAATACGGGTCCTGGAAGATCGGCTGGATGTGCCGTGCATGCGCGCGGCGCTGGGTCGGATCGACTTCCTGGCCGTTGATGAGGACATTGCCCGAGGTCGGTGCCAACAGGCCCAGCAGCATTTTGGCCAGCGTGCTCTTGCCGCAGCCGGACTCGCCGACCAGACCCAGGGTCTCGCCGCGATACAGGTGCAGCGATACATCGTTGACCGCCTTGAGTTCACCCGGCGGCTGGAACAGGCCACGCTTGAGCGGATACACCTTGGACAGCGCACACAATTCGAGCGCGATATCATCCAGCGGCGGCTCGGGCTTCAGGGACGCATTCATGCTGCCACCTCCAGCGCCGCCACCGGCGCATCGAGCTTGAGGCAACGCGCCTCATGCGGTGCGGCGCTGCTGCCCTGCTGCACCATCGGGGGATCCTGCTCGCAGCCGCTGTCGGCCAGCGTGCAGCGATTGCGGAAGGCGCAGCCGCTGACCTCTCCGATCAGGCTGGGCACCACGCCGGGAATGGCTTGCAGGCGGCTGCCCGGCAGCGTCTTGCCACGCACCGGAATGCAGTTGAGCAAGCCGCGCGTATAAGGATGGCGCGGCTGCGCAAAGAGTTGCGCGACGTCAGTGGTCTCCACCACCTGACCGGCATACATCACCGCCACGCGATCGGCGATGCGCGAGACCACACCCAGGTCGTGCGTGATGAAGATGACGGCGGTACCGAACTCCTGCTGCAGCTCGCGGATCAAGCGCAGGATCTGCGCCTGGATGGTCACGTCCAGCGCCGTGGTGGGCTCGTCAGCGATGATCAGGTCAGGATTGCACATGAGCGACATGGCGATCATCACGCGCTGGCGCAGGCCGCCCGAGAGCTGGTGCGGATACTGGCGCAGACGGTCTTCGGCATTGCTGATACCGGTGCGATTGAGCAGGTAGAGCGCACGTTCACGCGCCTCGCTGCGGCTCACGCCCGGCTGCTGCAACATCGCCTCGCACAGCTGGTTGCCCAGCGTGTAGGCGGGGTTCAAGGAAGTCATCGGTTCCTGGAAGATCATCGCCATGCGCTTGCCGCGCAATTGCATGCGCTGCTTTTCGCTCATGCCGTTGAGATCAACGCCATCGAAGCGGATATGGTCGGCGCTGCACTGCGCCTTGCGCGGCAGCAGTCCCATCAGGGCCAGCGAGGTCATGGACTTGCCGCAGCCGGACTCGCCGACCAGGCACAGCATCTCTCCACGGCGGACCTGGAAATCGATGCCGCGTACGGCATGCAGCACGCCGTTGTCGGTGGGCAGGTCCACCTTCAGGTTCTTCACGTCCAGCAATACGCTCATGGTGTTCTCCTTGCGTGCGGGGTTAGTTGCGGCCATCGGGCGCGTTCACATCGCGCAGGCCATCGCCGACCAGGTTGATCGCCAGCACCAGCAGCGCCAGCGCTACCCCCGGAATGACGATCACCCAGGGCTTGAAGAACATGTAGGTCTTGCCCTCGGCCACCATCAGGCCCCACGACGGCGTAGGCGGTTGCACGCCCAGCCCGAGGAAGGACAGCGTGGCCTCCAGCAGGATGGCGTGCGCCATTTCGAGGGTCGCCACCACGATGAGCGCACCCATGATGTTGGGCAGGATCTCGCGCAGCAAAATGTAAGGTGTGGAGGCACCGATGGCCTTGGCTGCCGAAATGAATTCGGCATCGCGCAACTGCTGCGTGGCCGAGCGCGTGACGACCGCAAAGCGATCCCACAGCAACAGGCCCAGCAGCAGGATCACCACCTTGAGCGAACCGCCCACCAGCGAGGCCATGGCCAGTGCCACCAGCACCACCGGCATGGCCAGGCGGGTGGTGATGAGATAGCTGATGAGCGCATCGGTGCGTCCGCCGAAGTAACCGGCCAGCACACCCAGGGTGGTGCCGATCAGCCCCGAGATCAGCGCGGCGGCAATGCCGATGGTCAGCGAGACGCGCGCACCGAAGATCAGGCGCGAGAGATAGTCGCGGCCCAGCTTGTCGGTACCGAGGATGTGTTCCCAGCTGCCCTGGGCCTGCCAGACCGGCGGGATCAGGCGTGCCGTCACGTCCTGGTCGAAAGGATCATGGGGCGCCAGCAGCGGTGCGAAGATCGCCGCCAGCACGATCAGCGTCAGCACCAGCGCACCCAGCATCAGGCCGCGATGGCCCAGCAGGCGGCGCAGCTTGCGGCGCCAGGCGGGCAGCGGCGGCAAGGCGGCGTTGAGCACAGGAGTGGAAGACAAGTGGGTGGAAGGAATGGCGCTCATATCGGCTCCAATAAAAAATCAGCGGGTGCGGATGCGCGGATCCAGCAGCGCATTGATGACGTCGGCCAGGAACGTCAGGCCGATATAGAACATGGCGATGATCAACACCACGGCCTGCACCACCGGGTAGTCATTGCGCGAGATCGCATCCCAGGCCAGCTGGCCCAGTCCCTGCATGGAATACACCGATTCGATGACCACCGAACCACCCAGCATGAAGCCCAGCTCGACGGCGGCCAGCGCCACCACCGGAATGACCGCATTGCGCAGCGCATGCTTGAACACCACCCGCGATTGGGAGAGTCCCTTGGCGCGCGCCGTGCGGATGTAATCCGCGCCCAGCACTTCGAGCATGCCCGAGCGTGTCAGCCGCATCATGGCCGGCATGGCGTAGTAGCCCAGCGCCACGGCCGGCAGGATGAAATTCTGCCAGCCGTCATTGCCGGCCACCGGCAGCCAGTGCAGCGTGACGGCGAAGATCAGGATCAGCGTCAACCCGAACCAGAAACTGGGCATGGCCTGGCCGACCACGGCGATGAGCAGTGCGATGCGGTCCAGCCAGGTATCGCGATAGAGCGCCGCCAGCACGCCCAGCGGAATGGCCGTCAGGATGGCCAGCAACAAGGCGCTGCCACCGAGCTTCAGGGTGATGGGCAGGCGTTCGGTGATCATCTCCGTCACCGGGCTCTGGAAGTAGAAGGAATTGCCGAAATCGAGCTTCACGGCGCGGCCCAGCCAGTCCACGTATTGCGTGGTCATGGGGCGGTCCAGGCCGAACTGGGTGCGTATCGCTTCGACCTGGGCGGCACTGGCTTCCGGCCCGGCGATGGACACTGCCAGGTCGCCCGACATGTGCAACAGGGTGAAGCTGACGACGGAGACCGTCAGCGCGACGCACAGGGCGATGGCCAGACGGCGCAGGAGATAGATCAACATGGCGACCCTCGCATGAAGAGGCTAGTCGTAAAACAGCATGAAGGGGCGCACCGGGCGGCGCGCCCCGCGGCACTTACTTCCAGGACGCTTCGTAGAAACGCGGCAACTCATCCGGATAACCCTGGAACTTGAGCTGGGCGTTGTAGGCGTAGTAGGTCGAGTAGGAGAACATCGGTGCGATGTAGGCCTGTTTGGAAATCAACTCCAGCGCCTTGCTGAAATTGGCCTTGCGCACCGCCGGATCGACCGAGGTATCGGCGATCTGCAGGAACTGCTGCAGTTGCGGATCCTTGCTGATGTCGTCGGCGCCGCCCTTGAAGTAGTTGCCGGCAAAGGCGGAGGTATCGTTCACCGAGAACGAGCCCCAGGAATAGAAACTGATGGGCGTCTTGCCGCTGCGGTATTCGGTCTGCAGCGCCGGGAACTTCATGTAGTGCAAGCGCGCGCGGATGCCGACCTTGCGCAGGTCGCCGATGATGGCCTCGGCCACTTCGCGTTCACGATAGGCATAGATGTCGGTATCGAAGCCGTTCGGGAAGCCCGCCGCAGCCAGCAGCTCCTTGGCCTTGGCCGGGTTGTAGTCGTACTTGACGGCGACACTGCCGTCACAACCGAACTGGGTGCGGAAGCAGGCCGTATAGACCGGCTGGCTGCCGCCGCGCATGAGGTTGTCGGCGTAGCCCTTGCGGTTGATCGCATAGTTGACTGCCTGACGCACGCGCACATCCTTGAAGGGCGAATTGGGCGCTGAACTGCCCGTCACATCCAGGGTGAGGAAGCCAACCCGCATGGTCTCGCCGCTTTGCACGGTCAGCTTGGGATTGGTCTTGAGCGAGTCGGCCTGATCGGGCGGCACGCGCCAGATCCAGTCGATGGCACCGGTCATCAGTTGCGCAGCGCGGGTTTCCGGGTCAGGGATCACCACGAACCTGATGTTGCCGATGGAAGGCTGGCCCTGCGGGCTCTCCTTGAAGTAGTTGGTGTTCTTGACCAGCGTCACGCCCTGCCCCGGCGTGATGCTGGTGACCTTGTAGGGACCGGTGCCGATGGGTGCCTTGGAAAAACCTTCCAGCCCGACCTTCTTGAAGTAGGCGGCCGGATAGACCGGCAGCGGGCCGGCCAGGTATTCCAGTGCAGCGGGGAACGGGCCCTTGAGGTTGATGCGCACCTGATACTCGCCCAGCTTGTCCACGCTCTTGATCCAGTCGATGTTCTGGCGCGTGACCGCTTTGGATTCCGGCGACACCGCATAGTTGAATGTGAACACCACATCGTCGGCGCTGAACTTGTCGCCATTCTGGAATTGCACGCCCTGGCGCAAGTCCAGCACCAGCGCCGTGGGCGACTCCCACTTCCAGGAGGTGGCCAGTTGCGGCTTGTATTCGTTGGTCTTGGGATCGCGGTAGATCAGCGTGTCCCAGATCAGGTGCGACAGGATCACGCCTTCGCGCACGTTGTTGTGGTACTGGCTGATGTTCTCGACTTCGGTGTCCGAGGCATAGACCAGGGTGTCATTGGCCTTGTTGGCGTGCGCCGCCACTGCGCTCAGCGT